>JALSIX010000038.1 GCA_026989655.1 Caldilineaceae bacterium | reverse complement strand
CATGGCCCGGCTCATCCTCTTCCACAAGCCCTATCGGGTCCTGTGCAAGTTCACCGACCGGGAAGGCCGGCCCACCCTGGCGGACTACATCCCTGTTCCCGGGGTCTACCCCGCGGGCCGGCTGGACTACGACAGCGAGGGGCTGGTGGTCCTGACCGACGACGGTCGCCTTCAGTCCTGGATCACCCACCCTCGCCACAAGCTCCCCAAGACCTACTGGGTCCAGGTGGAGGGGATCCCGGGGCCGGAGGCCCTGGACAGGCTGAGCGAGGGCGTCGAACTCCGGGATGGCCGCACCCGACCGGCCCGGGTGCGGCCCATTCCCCCACCGGACGTCTGGCCCCGGAACCCGCCCGTCCGCTATCGGAAGTCTGTGCCCGACTCGTGGCTGGAGCTCACCCTCACCGAGGGGCGCAACCGCCAGGTCCGCCGGATGACCGCGGCCGTGGGCCACCCCACCCTGCGCCTGATCCGGGTGGCCGTGGGCCCCTGGACCCTGGAAGGGCTGGCCCCGGGCGCCTGGCGAGAGGTCCTGCCGCCCCCAGGGCCTCCGGACCTGGGCCTGCCCCGGAGAGGCCGGTCGGGCCGATCCCCGGGCCCTGGCCGTCCTCGACGTTCCCGTCGCTATCCGTCCCAGAGGAGGAGACGACCATGACCGGGCCGACCCCATCGCCCCACCCCGATCCCGCTGCCCCCGCTCCCCGCCCGGACAGCCGCCGCCCCACCCAGGACGAGCGCCTGCTGGCCTCTCCCCGGCCGGAGCAGGCCGCGTTCCTGGACACGGACACCTGGCGGGTGCTGCGCATCATGGGGGAGTTCGTCCACGGCTTCGAGGCCCTGGCCGAGCTGGGCCCTGCGGTGACCTTCTTCGGTTCGGCCCGGGTCCAGCCCGGGCACCCCCACTACGAGGCCGCGGTGGAGACCGCCCGGCTGCTGGCCCAGGCCGGCTTCGCCATCATCACGGGAGGGGGGCCGGGCATCATGGAGGCGGGCAACCGGGGAGCCCGCCTGGGGGGTGGCACCTCGGTGGGGCTGAACATCGAGCTTCCCTTCGAGCAGCACCTGAACCCCTACGTGGACATCCCGGTGGCGTTCCACTACTTCTTCGTCCGCAAGACCATGTTCGTGAAGTACGCCCAGGGCTTCGTCATCTTCCCGGGCGGCTACGGCACCATGGACGAGCTCTTCGAGTCCTTGACCCTGATCCAGACGGGCAAGGTGCGCAACTTTCCGGTGGTCCTCTACGGCTCGGCCTACTGGGGGGGCCTGCTGGACTGGCTGCGGGGGACCATGTTGGGGGAGGGGAAGATCGCGGCGGAGGACCTGGCCCTGGTCACCGTGTGCGACACGCCGGAGGAGGCCCGGGACTGTATCCTGCGCTGCCTGGCCGACGAGACCTGGTACACGGCCCGGGAACGCGCGGCCCAGGAGGTGGCCCGCCGGGTGTACGGGCGGGAGTAGAACCGCCCAGGCCGGCGGGCCGCGTGAAGCCATGGGGTCTCCCCGGAGCCGGCGGCACATCGTCCTACTCCATCTACCTACCGGCCGTGCTGGGCCATCGGCCCGTGCAGCAACGTCTCGAAGGGCCTGCCGGCCTGGAACAGTACATCTACCTGCCCCTGGCCGGCCGCTAGCCTTCACAGATCCCCGGGGTCGGTGTCCCTTCCCTGGACACCGACCCCGGGGCCTGGTACCGCCCTTCCACCCTTTCAGACCAACATCCAGACCTGCCCCCATCGCCCGGCTCTGCCGTCCCCCAATCCAACCAACGACGACGAACCCCTTCCTTGAGATCCCAAACGACTCGACATCGCACCCGCCCCTTTACAAAATGGCACAGCAACCTGAGCCCCCGAGACAGGATGCCCAGACCGGTACTTAAGTACTTTTACCCCGGACTTGTCGCGGACGGATCGCCGCTGTATAATGGTCAGGAGAAGGGAAAAAAGATCCCCTCGGCTCTGCTGCCTCAAGGCCGCTCGAGGCCGCAACCGCCGACGCCACCGCCCCCGACCCTCCATGGCCGTCCGTTTGCTCCGTGAAGCCGAGGCATACCTCCGCTGCCACCGGATCCCAGAGGCCATCAAGCGGCTGCACCAGGCCCTCCACCAACTGCTCCATGCCCACACCCCCATCCCCCACCTGGAGATCCGCTGCCTGCTCCTCCTGGCCCAGGCCCACCATCTCCAGGAAGACCTGACCACCGCCCGGCTCTACACCGATGAGGCCGCGGCCCGGCTCCGCTCTGCGTCCCTCTCCAAGGCCGCCCGGGCCGAGATCACCCTGGCCCTGGCCCGGCTGGCCCCGGATGTGGGCCGCCTGAGCATGGGCCTGATCTGGGCCGAACAGGCCGGCCACCTGTTCGAGGCGGTGCGGGATCCCCTGCAACTGTTCGAAGCCGCGCATCTGGCCGCGGGCCTGGCCAGCCAACTGGGCCGCTTCCCCGAGGCCCGAGCCCACCTGGCTCGGGCGGCTCTCCTCCTCCAGGGCCTGCCCTCCGAGGAGCGGCCACGGGCCCAGGTCCTGCTCCACAGCGCCCAGGCCCATCATGCCTGGTACCAAGGCCATCTGGCCCAAGCCCTGACCCATGGAACCCGGGCCCAGCGGCTGGCCGACGCCTGCAACCTGGGCAAAGAACGGCTCTGCACCCGACTGCTGCGGGCCAACCTGCTGCGGGATCTGGGCCGGCCCAGGGAGGCAGCCCCGATCTACACCGAGCTGGAGAAGCTGCTGGAGACCACCGGCTTCCCGGGCTTTCGAACCTGGATATGGGCCCATCGGGCCTGGCTGGAGGCCCGGGAGGGCCACTTCGACTCGGCCCGAGAGCGCCTCTTCCAGGCCCTGGACAGCGCGGACCCCGGCCAGGCCGCCAGCCTCCAGGTCTTCCTGGCCGCGACCTACGCCCTGACCGGCCGGGACGAGGACGCCCTGGAGCTCCTCCGGGCCAGCCTCCACTTCTACCAGCGATCCGGGGACGCGCTCGCCACCTTCGCGCTCCACATCCATCTGGCCGCTGCCCACCTGCACCTGGGCCGACCCACCCAGGCCGAGGAGCACCTGGCCGTGGCCCTGGACTGGGCCATCCGCCACAACGCGGACTACTTCCCCCACTGGTGGCATCCGGACCTGGTTGCCCCCACCCTGGTCCATGCCCTGGTGGCGGGCATCCACCCCACCATGGCCGAACGGATCCTGGTACGAAGGCTGCCGGAGGCCGCGCTGCCCCTCCTGCGGCCGCTCCTGGAACACCCAGAGCCTGTGGTGGCCCGCCGACTCCAGGACACGTGGAACCTGATCCTGCCGGCTCGACGGATCTTCCGGGACGATGGCATGGAACCCCAGATCCGCCAGACGTTGGAGGAACTGGTCCACGACCGCGTGCTCCGGCTGGAGTGCCTGCCCGAGCTCAGCAGCTTCCTGGCCGAAGAGGACACCGGAGACCGGCCTGCAAACCCGGCGCTCCTGGCCACCTTTGGCCTCTATGTCCAGGGCCTGGACCGACAGACCATCGCCGCTCGGGTGGGCCGCTCCGAGGCCACCGTGCGCAACTACATCACCCGCATCTACGAGCGCTTTGGCCTGACCGGATGGCGGGGCTCCCGGCGGGATCGACGTGCCCAACTGCGCCGGAAAGCCCGGGAAAAGGGGTTCATCGGCCCTGCATGAGGCCCCTCTCTCCTCCGGGACAAGATGTCCCTTGTCCGGAAGGCCCCAGGCTGGTATCGTGGTACCAGCCGAACAGGTCCCTGGCCGGGTCGTCCTTCCGACCCGGCCAGGGAGGGAAGCCATCTCCGTAGCCAGGGTCCACCCTTGGGGGGTGCGTCGCTTGGAAGCCGTCCATGCGCCCCACCCTCCACCCCGTCTGTGTCCACCACACTGCAGGAGGAGGAAAACACCATGACAAGCTTGGGACGTCTTGACGGTCGGTCCACCTCCTTGGTCGCCGCCGTCCTGGTTCTGGCCCTGGGCGTGGGCGCCCTCCTGGGCCGCGGGGCTCCCCTGGGCGCGGCCGGCCCTCTCTGCACCGTGGATGCGGGCGGCGGTGGCGACTACACCACCATCCAGGCCGCGGTGAACGATCCCGGCTGCACCACCATCCAGGTTGCCGGGGGCACCTATGTGGAGCAGGTGGAGATCACCCGTCCCCTGATCCTCCAGGGGGCCGGAGCGAGCACCGTCGTCCAGTCCCCAGACAGCCTGACCCAGTTCTTCACCACCAGCACCGACAACTATCCCATCATCTACGTGCACGACACCCAGGACGTCACCCTCCGCGACCTGGTGGTGGACGGCGCGGGCAAGGGCCAGGCCAACTACCGCTTCATCGGCATCGCCTTCTACAACGCGGAGGGCACGGTCACAGGAGTGGAGGTGAAGGACATCCGGGACACCCCCTTCAGCGGCAACCAACACGGGGTGGGGATCTACGTCTTCAACCGGGATGGTGTGGGGCGCACGGTGACCGTCCAGAACAACACCATCCATGGGTTCCAGAAGAACGGCATCACCCTCAACGCGGCGCCCGACACCCCCCTCGTCGTGGATGTGCGGGGGAACACCATCACCGGCGCGGGGGCCAACGACATCATCGCCCAGAACGGCATCCAGGTCTGGGCGAGCCAGGGCAGCGGCACCATCGCGGACAACACCATCACCGGCATCGCGTACGACAACACCGCCAACCCCATCAAGTGGGTGGCCACCAGCATCCTGAACCTCTACGCGGATCTGACCATCCAGGACAACACCATCACCCAGGGCCACGTGGGCATCTACAGCTACGATGGCAGCGGCCAGATCGTGGGCAACGACCTCTCCATCGAGAAGGTGGGCGTGGCGGCCTGGGGCATCATCGCCACGGATCCGCCCCAGGCGGTGCCCCAGCCCTTCGACCAGATGGGAGGCACCGGTGGCCGGGCCGGAACCCGCGCGGCCAAGCTCTTGACCGTGGCCGTGGACAGGAACACCGTCCGGTTCAACGGGAACGACAACACGTCCACCTTCGGGGTGGAGGCCGATGCCGGCTGGGGAGTGGATGACCTGAGCTTCACCGCCTCCTACAACACCATCACCGGGTTCGATGTGGGCGTGGAGATCTTCGCGTGCCAGTCCAACTGCGCCCCGGGGGTGTTCACCCAGGTGGTCGCGACCTGCAACCAGATCGAGGACAACACCATCGGCATGCGCTCCAATGTCCCCTACCTCACCGTGAACGCGGAGATGAACTGGTGGGGCGATCCCAGCGGCCCCTCGGGGCTCGGCCCTGGCCTGGGCGACCCGGTCTACGGGGACATCGACTTCACCCCCTGGAACACAGAGCGCCAGTGCCCCACCACCGCCATCCATCTGGTCTCCTTCTCCGGAAGGGCCCAGGGCGAGAAGGTGGTGCTGCGCTGGCAGACCGGCACGGAGATGGACAACGCGGGCTTCCACATCTACCGTGCCGACGTGGCCCGGCGAGAGTGGGTGCGGCTGAACCATGACCTCATCCCCGCCCGGGGCAACGAGGTGCAGGGCGCCACCTACGAGTTCGTGGATACACCCGGCGTCGGCCGCTTCTACTACGTGCTGGAGGATGTGGACCTCCAGGGGGTGGCCACCCGCCATGGCCCCATCTCGCTCCGTGTCGGAGAGTTCCAGGAGCTCTTCCTGCCGATGGTGCAGCGCTAGCCCCGGCCATCCGGCGCCGGAGCATTCCGTCCAACGAGCGTTCCGTCCAAGAGGAGGAGAGAACCATGACCTCCCCGTCCACCCAGGCCCGGGCCCTACCGGCCCAGGAGAACGTCCGCCCCCCCTACCAGCCCCCCACGGTGGAGAGCTGGGACGTGGACGCGCTCCTGGACCTGTTGGGGCCGGCCCGCACCCTCTACACCTGCGATCCCGCGGATCCCACCTGCCCCTGACAGGGCACGCCAGGTGCCGATGGGCGGCGGATGTTCCCTGCCCATAGCGGCCGCTGCACCGCCACACGTTCCGTCCGGGGCCGATCTCTCCGGCAAGGGGACCGGCCCCGGACTGCGAGCAACATGCCCCCGGTGGGCCGTTTCGCCTCCGGCAAGGCGCAGGAGCCCTCGCCTTGCCGATACCCCTGACAGACACCTCCCCTCCGTCTCCCCTGTTTGGTCTCCCCTAGGGCCCTGTGCTATAGTGTCCTCTCGGGTCGGATCTCCGGCCCGACCTCGGGGCCGTGCAACCCTGTAGGCAGCCGTGTAGCCCTGTAACGAGACGACCACATCCACAACCGCCATGTCCGCCATGTCTCGACGACCGTCGCGCCCACGTCGCGCATCCCGTTCCAAGCCCTTCCTGGCCCTGCTCCTCGCGGGGCTGTTCCTGTTCGGGGCCTGCACCAGCGGCCAGGCCCCCCTGCCGCCCGCACCCACCAACACGCCGGTGCCCACCTTCACGCCCACGCCCACCATCGTCATGACCCCGGTGGACCCGGTGGCCGCGGCCACGGCCCGGGCCGCGGCCGCCCAGCAGGCCCAGAACACCGGTGCCCCACCCCAGGAGCCGGCCACCGCCACCCCCACCCCCGAACCGGTGGCCATCGTGGACATCGAGCTCATGAACGTCCGGGGCGGCCCGGGCACCAACTACCGGGTCATCGGCACCGCCAGCCGGGGCAGCCGTTTCCGGGTCATCGGCAAGAACCCAGCCGGTGACTGGTGGGAGGTGGAGTTCAACGGGCAGCGCGGCTGGCTCTTCGGCGAGCTGGTCACCGCCCAGAACGTGGCCAACGTGCCCGTGGAGACGGACATCCCCACCCCGCCGCCCACGCCCACGCCGCTCCCGCCC
This sequence comes from Caldilineaceae bacterium, assembly GCA_026989655.1. Taxonomy (GTDB): domain Bacteria; phylum Chloroflexota; class Anaerolineae; order Caldilineales; family Caldilineaceae; genus JALSIX01. The sequence goes on along the minus strand of JALSIX010000038.1, from coordinate 74,872 downwards.
ACCGCCACCCCCACCCCCGCGCCGCCCACGCCCACCCCCACCCCCCGCTACCAGTTCAACATCGCGGTCTTCGGCGGCTGTGAGCCCAACGCGGGGGTCACCTATGTGAAGGGAACCACCTACGTCAACGGTGTGCCCACCAGCGGCTACTGGGTGGCCTTCAGTTGGATGCCCGATGGCCCCATCGTGGCCAAGATCCAGTCCGGTCCCCACGAGGGCTACCCCGACTGGGCCCCCGGCTTCTACACCCACATCCTCCAGGCCAACGGCCCCCGAGAGGGCACCTGGTACTTCTGGATCGTGGACGAGAACGACCGCCGCATCTCCGAGATGGTCCAGGTCCGTACCGATGGTGAGGCCGGGCCGGGCAAATGCCAACAGGCCATCGTGGACTTCGACAGCCGCTGAGCCGGCTGGGGGACCGAACCGTTCACGGGACAGGAGGACCTCCACCCCCGTCGAGAGAGCCCGTTCCACCGCTGGGAGCGCCATGAGCGAGCCACGCCACCGGGATCCCGAGCACCTGTTCGATCCCGAACATCTGGGCGACCAGGAACGCAGCCGCCTGGAGAAACTCCAGGCCCTCCGAGAGCTGGGCATCGATCCCTATCCGGCCCGGGTCAAACGCACCCACACCCTGGCCCAGGCCCGGGCCCTCTACCGGGCCGACCAGGAGGAACAGCCCACCGTCTCCGTGGCCGGGCGGCTCCTCCGCATCCGGATCATGGGCAAGATGAGCTTCGCAGACCTGGACGACGGCACCGCCCGCATCCAGGTCATCCTCCGGCGAGACCACCTTCCCGAGGGCTGGTACAACACCGTGTGGAAGAAGCTCATCGACCTGGGCGACTTCATCTCCGTCACCGGCTCCCTGACCGTGACCCGCACCGGCGAGCTCAGCGTGGATGCCCGGGAGGTCCAGTTCCTGGCCAAGGCCCTCAAGCCCATGCCCGACAAGTGGCACGGCGTCAAGGACCCGGAGGTCCGCTATCGCCGCCGCTACCTGGACCTGCTGGCCAACCCCGAGGTCCGGGAGATCTTCCGCACCCGGGCGGCCATTCTGCGGGCCATCCGGGAATACCTGGACGGCCAGGGCTTCCTGGAGGTGGAGACCCCGGTCCTCCAGCCCATCTACGGGGGCGCGGCGGCCCGCCCCTTCGTCACCCACCACAACCAGCTCCACCAGGACCTCTACCTGCGCATCAGCTTCGAGCTCTACCTGAAGCGGCTCATGGTGGGGGGGTATCCCGCGGTCTACGAGATCGGCCGGGACTTCCGCAACGAGGGAGTGAGCTTCAAACACAACCCCGAGTTCACCATGCTGGAGTTCTACGAGGCCTACGCGGACTACCACGACGTCATGCGCCGCACCGAGGAGATGCTGGTCCATGTGGCCCAACGGGTGGTGGGCGACACGGTCATCCGCTACCGAGGGCACGAGCTGGACCTGACCCCGCCCTGGCCCCGGATTCCCCTCCGCCAGGCCATCCTGGACGCCACGGGCATCGACTACGAGGCCTTCCCCGACGCGGCCAGCCTGGCCGCGGAGATGCGCCGCCGGGGCATGGAGGCCCGGGAGGGGGTGCCCTGGGGAAAGCTCGTGGACCAGCTCCTCTCCAAGTTCGTGGAGCCCACCCTGATCCAGCCCACCTTCCTGATAGACTATCCGAAGGACGTCAGCCCCCTGGCCAAGGGCTCTCCCGAGGATCCCCGCCTGGTGGAGCGGTTCGAGGGCTTCATGGCCGGCATGGAGATCTGCAACGCCTTCTCCGAGATCAACGATCCCATCGACCAGCTCCAGCGCTTCCTGGACGAGAGCTACCGGGCCGGCCGAGGAGACGAAGAGGCCCATCCGGTGGACGTGGACTACGTGGAGGCCCTGAGCTACGGCATGCCCCCGACCGGCGGCTTCGGCATGGGCATCGATCGCCTGACCATGATCTTCACGGATCGGGAGAGCATCCGGGAGGTGATCCTCTTCCCCCATCTCCGCTCCCTGGAGGAGGAGCCCTCCTCGGCCGCGCCGGATCCCACACCGGCCCAGGGATAAAACGGTTTGGACGAAACTGGCAATTTTTCCCGCCATCCGCTATACTGAGGAAGATCGGCGATCGCGCTGCGATCGCCCTGTTGGTGTAGGAGGGAGCTTCCGGTGCGCAGCGCACCCGGGACGCCTACAGCCCGATCCTGAGATGCCGAGGAGCACAGCGATGGACCGGTAAGCCGAGACACGGGCCCTTGTGGCCCGTCCTTCTGGTGTGACCTTGCCACCTGCCCGCCACCTGCTGTCCATCTCCTGGCTGTCTCCCCGGCTGCCCGTCCCGCGTTCTGGGTCCCCGGGCTCCCCCCACACCCTGGATATGCACGCACCTGAGACAAGAACCGCTTCTCCATGAGGGGAAGAGCGGGCCCACCCGTCCAGCCTGGGGGCTGAGCGGTACGGGCCGGACAGAGTCCAGCCATTATCCGGGCATTCATTGGAAAGGGGATGCAGACCATGCCGACCAAGACGCGATCCAAGAACAAGGCCGGAGCCCGGGCCAAGCCCTCCAAGGGCCCGGGGAAGAAGGCCCGGGAGGCCTCGGGCAAGGACGGGGCCCCGGGCCAGAAGGCCGTGCCCACCGAGGAGAAGAACGGCACGGCCCAGGAGGCCCCGCCTCAGGAGATCCAGGTGGGCGAGTACATCACCGTCCGGGAGCTGGCCAAGCTGATGGGCCGCAGCCCCATCGACCTGATCAAGGTCCTGATGCAGTTCGGCATCATGGCCCCCATCGACCAGACCCTGGACCACGACACCGCGGCCATCCTGGGCGATGAGCTGGGCGTCACCGTCAAGTGGCCGGAGCCGGAGGAGCCGGAACAGCCCGAGGAGGCGGAGGCGGCAGAGGCCGAGGCGGCCCGCCCCCGCTCCCGCATCCGCACCTTCATCGAGCAGGTGTTGGCCCAGGAGCCGCCGGAGAAGCTGGTGGAGCGGCCGCCGGTGGTCGCGGTGCTGGGCCACGTGGACCACGGCAAGACCACCCTGCTGGACCGGATCCGCCACACGAACGTGGCCGCGCAGGAGGCCGGGGGCATCACCCAACACACCGGCGCGTACCAGGTGGAGGTGGACGGCCGGAAGATCACCTTCCTGGACACGCCGGGCCACGAGGCCTTCACCGCCATGCGGGCCCGGGGGGCCCAGGTGACGGACATCGTGGTCCTGGTGGTGGCCGCGGACGACGGCGTCATGCCCCAGACCCGGGAGGCCATCAACCATGCCCGGGCCGCGGGGGTGCCCATCATCGTGGCCATCAACAAGGTGGACAAGCCCAACGCGAACGTGCAGCGGGTGATGGAGGAGCTGGCCCAGGAGGGGCTGCAGCCCGAGGACTGGGGCGGCGACACCATCATGGTGCCCCTGAGTGCGCTCACCGGCCAGGGCATCGACGAGCTGCTGGAGAACATCCTGGTGGTGGCCGAGCTGGAACAGATCCGGGCCAACCCCAAGGGCCAGTGTGTGGGCACCGTCATCGAGGCCCAACTGGACCGGCGTCGGGGGGTCACCGCGACCCTGCTGGTGCAGAACGGTACCCTGAAGCGGGGCGACGCGCTGGTGGTGGGGGCCACCTGGGGCAAGGTCCGGGCCATGTTCGACCACGAGGGCAAGCCCCTGAAGCAGGCCGGCCCCGGCACCCCGGTGGTGGTGTTGGGTCTCCAGGACGTGCCCCAGGCCGGGGACATCTTCCAGGTGGTGAAGAACGACAAGGAGGCCCGGCGCCTTGCGGAGGCCCGCCGCCAGGAGGCCGAGGCCCGGACGGCCCAGCCCACGGCCCGGCCCCAGATGTCCCTGGACGCGCTCTTCGCCCAGTTCCAGGCCGGGGAGACCAAGACCCTGAACCTGATCGTGCGGGCCGACGTCCAGGGCACCCTGGAGCCGGTGGTCCAGAGCCTGAAGAAGCTCAGCGGGGACGAGGTGGAGGTGGAGATCCTCCATGCCTCCATCGGCGATATCACCGAGTCGGATGTGATGTTGGCCGAGGCCAGCGGGGCCATCGTCATCGGCTTCAACGTGGGGGTGGACAAGGCCGCCCAGCGTCGGGCCGAGCAGTCCGGGGTGGAGATCCGGACCTACGATGTCATCTACAAGATGATCGAGGACATCGAACTGGCCCTGAAGGGGATGCTGGAGCCGGTGTACGAGGAGGCGGTCCTGGGCGAGGCCGAGGTGCTCAAGGTCTTCCGCACCCGCCGGGGCACGGTGGCCGGCTGCATGGTCCGCAGCGGTGTGGTCAGGCGGGGGGCCCGGGCCCGGCTGCTCCGGGAGGGCCAGGTGGTGGCAGAGACCTCTGTGGAGTCCCTGCGTCGCTTCACCGAGGACGTGGCCGAGGTCCGGTCCGGCTACGAGTGCGGCATCAACCTGGCCGGTGTCAACGACATCCAGGAAGGCGACCTCATCCAGGTCTACGAGATGCAGCGGGTACGATAGCCTATGGCCACCGAGATCCGACAGCGGCGGGTCGCGGGGCTGCTCTACGAGGAGCTGTCCATGCTCATCGGGGGGGAGCTCAACGACCCGCTCCTCACCATGGCGGAGGTCACGGAGGTGGAGGTGAGCCGGGACCTGCGCAGCGCCCGGGTCTGGGTCCACAACCGGGATCCGGAGGTCTCCAAGGAGGCCACCCTGGCCCGGCTGCGGAAGGCCACGCCTTTCCTGCGTCGGGAGATCGCGGCCCGGGCCAACCTGCGGGCCGTGCCCGAGCTCCACTTTCGCTACGACGATACCCCGGCCCGGGCCGCCCGGATCGACGAGCTGCTGCAGCAGATCGCGGAGGAACGCGCGGCCCGAGAGGCCAACACCGTGCCTGAACAGCCCGGCCAGGAGGCCGATGCCGATGCCCCCCACTGAACTCCATCCCTCGGTGGACCGTTCCCGGTTCCGCACGGAGCCGCCGCCGGAACTGCTGGCAGCCATCCAGGAGGCCCGGACCGTCCTCTGCATCAGCCACGTGGGCCCCGACGGCGACGCCATCGGCAGCCTGACCGGCCTGGGCTGGCTGTTGCAGGCCCTGGGCAAGGCGCCCACCCTGGCCCTGGCCGATCCGGTGCCCGAGGATTTCCACTTCGTGCCCGGCCAGGAGAGGATCGTGGGCCCGGATGGGGTAGGTCCGGTGTACGATCTGGCCATCTGCGTGGACGCGTCCAGCCCGGATCGCATGGGCCCGGTCTATCGGCCCCAGGTCCACAGCCGCTTTCCCCTGGCGGTCATCGACCACCACGTGACCAACACCTTCTTCGGCCAGATCCACTGGGTGGATCCCTCGGCCGCGGCCACCTGCCAGATGTTGGCGACCCTGGCCCAGGCCCTGGACGTCCCCCTGGCCGGGCCCCTGGCCGAGTGCCTGCTCACCGGCCTGGTGACGGACACCCTGGGCTTCCGCACCAGCAACACGGACACCCGGGTCCTGGCCACGGCCATCCAGCTCATGGAAGGGGGCGCGGACCTGAACCAGATCGTCAACATGACCCTGCGCCGCCGTCCCTTTGCCATGGTGCGGCTGTGGAGCATGGTCCTGCCCACGGTGACCCTGGAGGAAGGGGTCATCTGGGTGGTCATCCGCCAGAGCCAGCGAGAGGCCGCGGGGGTGCCGGAGAATGCCAGCCCAGGCCTGGCCGGCTTCCTGGTGGAGGTCCGGGAGGCGGATATCAGCGCGACCTTCACCGAACGCGTCCGGGAGAACGGCCAGGTGGAGGTGGAGTGCAGTTTCCGGGCCAAGCCGGGCTTCGATGTGAGCCAGGTGGCCTTCGCCTTCGGAGGGGGCGGGCACCCCCCCGCGGCAGGGTGTACCCTGCCCGGCTCCCCGGACCAGGTGGTGCCCCAGGTGGTGGCTGCGCTGCAGGCCCTGCGCCGCAGCCAGCTCGCCCAGGAGGAGCAGGCGTATCCGTGAGCCCCCCACACGCCTCCCTCCACGGCCTGCTGGTGGTGGACAAGCCCGGGCTGCCGGCCGATCCAGAGCCCGGGACCTCGTACGACCTGCCCACCAGCCACGATGTGGTCCAACGGGTACGCCGGTGGAGCGGCCAACGGCGCATCGGCCATGCGGGCACCCTGGATCCCTTTGCCAGCGGGGTGTTGGTCCTCTGCCTGGGCGTGGCCACCCGCCTGGCCGAGTACTACACGGGCCACGACAAGGTCTATCGAGCCCATGTACGCCTGGGCACTGCCACCGAGACCTACGATCCCCTGGGCCGAGTGGTGGAGACCTGCCCCCTGCCGGAACTGGACGAGGCCCGAATACGCTCTGTGCTGGCAGGCTTCCTGGGCCCCCAGGAGCAGGTCCCCCCGGCCTTCTCCGCCATCCGCCAGGGCGGCGAGCGGCTCTACCACAAGGCCCGTCGAGGCGAGACAGTCCAGGTGAAGCCCCGCCGGATCACCGTCCATCGTCTGGAGCTGCTGGAGCTGCTTCCCCCCGACCGCCTCCACATCCGGGTCCACTGCTCCGCGGGCACCTATGTCCGCAGCCTGGCCCACGACCTGGGCCGGGCCCTGGATTCCTGCGCCCATCTCAGCTACCTGCGGCGGGAGGCGGCCGGCCCCTTCCAGGTAGGCCAAGCCCACACCCTGGACACGATCCGGGAGGCTGCCCAGGCCGGGCGGCTCCCGGAGCTCCTCCTCCCCCTGGGGACAGGCCTGCACCTGCCCCGCCTGGAGTTGGACCCAGAGACCGCCCGGCGCCTGGGGCAGGGACAACGGGTTCCCATCGAGGCCGCTGCCCTGTTGGACCCCGTGAGACCCCGGCGGCGCGACCGGCTCCAGGGCCTGGACCTCCAGGGGCGCCTGCGGGGCATCCTCCAGGTCCTGGACGTCCGCGACGACGGCACCCTGCTCTGCAAGGCGGAGAAATGGCTGGTCTACCCCGGGACCCAGGCCACGCCCTGAGCCGAGGAGGAACAAGGCGATCGCAAGCCACAGGATTTGAAGTCTGCCCAGACCTGCGTGAAAATCAGGGAGTGTAGGACGTCCGCATTTCCGCCCTGGACCGAGTCAATGCCGCCATGGAGCTCTACCGCGACATCCGGGAGGTCCGGCTTCCCGGCCCCACCTTCCTCACCATCGGCAACTTCGACGGCGTCCATCGAGGGCACCAGGCCCTGTTGCGCCGCCTGCTGGAAGCCAAGGCCCAGAGCGGCCGGCCCCAGGCCCGGACGGCTGTCATGACCTTCGATCCCCATCCTCTCCAGGTGCTCCGGCCCGATGCGTCGGTTCGCCTGCTCACCACTCCAGAGGAGAGGATGGAGACGATCGGGGAACTGGGCATGGACGTGGGCATCATCCAGCCCTTCACCCGGGAGCTGGCCGAGCTGGACCCGGAGGCCTTTGTCCGCCTGCTGGAGGAACATCTGGGGCTGGCCGGGCTCGTGGTGGGGCCGGACTTCGCGCTGGGACGGGGTCGCAGCGGCACCGTGGAGGTGCTCCGAGAGCTGGGCAGACAACACGGCTTCCAGGTCCATGTGGTCCACCCCATCACCTGGCAAGGACAGGAGGTGCGCAGCTTCACCCTGCGCCAGCTCATCCAGTCCGGAGAGGTGGACCGGGCCAGGGCCCTCCTCACCCGACCCTACCGACTGCGCGGCACTGTGGTCCGGGGCGATGGCCGGGGGCGCCAGATCGGGATCCCCACGGCCAACCTGCGAGTCGACCCCCTACGGCTGCTGCCCGGGGATGGGGTCTACGCGACGTGGGCCTGGGTGGGTGGCCCCCCCGGGAAAGGGCACCGTTTCCCCAGCGTGACCAACGTCGGCGTGCGCCCCACGGTGGATGGCCGAGGCGGCCGACAGGTGGAGGTCCACCTGCTGGCCTTCCCGCCTCCCGGCCAGGACGGCGACCTCTACGGCCAGGAGCTCACCGTGGAGTTCATGGCCCGCCTCCGGGACGAACGCCGCTTCCCCAACCTGGACGCCCTGGTAGCGCAGATCCACCGGGACGTGCAGGCGGCCCAGGCCGTGCTCCAGACGTCGAAGCCCCTCCAGGGTCCAGGACCCGAGGAGACGCCACCGGAGGCCTGACGGCCTGGAACGTCCCCGGGGCTCCCCCTGGCCCCGGGACGGCCGGACCCCAGCTCGCCGTATCCCCGATGCCGCAACCAGCCAGGAGGAAAGTTCCCTTGTCCACGTTCTCCCCGCGAACCGGCCTGTTCGCCCTCCTTGGATGGATGGTCGTCGGCCTGTTGGCCGGCTGTGTGGTGGGGCCAACAGCCCCGAACCCCGCCGCTGCCGGTCCTCCTCCTCCCCTGGCCGGCCCAGAGGCCCTGGGCCGGCTCTCCGCGGCCCGTCCTGTGGACGACCTGCTGGATGCCATGATCTGCCTGGCCAGCGGTCAACCCGTCTACGGGCTCATGCAGGGCAACGGGAACGTGCGCACCGGCCCCAGCCAGGAGAGCTGCCGGGTGGGCCGGGCGCCCGCGGACACGGTGATCCGAGTAGAGGGCCTGTTCCCCGAGGGCCAGGCAGACCGCCCCCTGGCCCGGCTCGGAGCAGGACTGGACACCCCCCTGCCCATCGGCTACCAGGAGGACATCCGACCCCTCTTCCAGGCCACGTGCCAGGCATGCCACGGACCGGATGTCCAGAACGCGGGGCTCCAGGTCACCGAGTACAGCGCCCTCATGGCCGGCAGCGAGCGGGGACCGGTGATCCAGCCCGGCGATCCCGAGGCCTCTCTGCTCTGGCAGATGGTCCACAGCGGAGCCATGCCCCTCATCGGGGAGCTCTCGCCGGAGCAGAAGCGGCTCGTCTACGACTGGATCCTCCTGGGCGCCCCGGAACAGCGTCCCGAGCTGCCGTCCCCCTCCGCAGTGTGGGCCCTCATCGGTCCGCTGGATTTCCAGCCCACGGACAACAACTGTGGGGTGGATCCCGCGGAGCTGCAGCCCTTTGTGAACGCGGGTCTGTTCTGGTTGGCCAGCTGCGCGGCGCCTCCAGACCTGGAACGCCTGGCCGAGCTGCGTGACCGCGGCCCTGCCGCCCTCTCCCCCGGCCCGCCCCAGGGCGGCGGGGAGGCGCAGGATCCGGCCGAGGAGGCGATGGCCCTGTCCGGTGGGCCGAACCCCCGTCCTGCCCAGATCCCGGGCACAGCGGGCATCCAGGTGGCCCCCCTGGGCCTTCCGGCCCCTTCCGACGGGGATCCGTGGATGGTGCCTCAGGGTGGTTTCTGCCTGGAACAGCGGCGGCCCCAGTTGGCCGGCCAGTGGGGCATCACCAGCCTGGCCTTCGCGCCGGACGGTCGCCTCTTCATCGGGCTGGACGGCCCCTCCACGGGCCAGGTGGATCCCAACGTCCTCTTCGATGCCTTTCACCCCAGCCGGGCCCTTGCGGTCTACCAGAGCGTCCAGGACGACAGCTTCTACACCATCCTGGAGAACTCCAGCCGCATCACCGGCCTGGTGTGGCACCAGGGCGTCCTCTACGTGAGCCGGGCCGGAGAGATCGGGGCCATCCCCGACGGGGGCAGCTACCAGGTGCTGGCCCAGGGGTTCGCGGTCAACGGGCGGATCTTCCACGCGAACAACGGCGTGGCCATCGCGGACGGCTGGCTCTACGTCTCCGCCGGGGGCATCCGGGACGGCTACTCCGACGGGGTGATCGCGGTGGGCGACGGCGACCTCCCCGCGGAGACCCTGGCCGTGAACATCGCCGCGGGGGGCAACCCCTACGGCGCCCGCATCGTGCGCGCCCCCCTGGAGCGCCTCCGAAGCGAACGGCGCATCGAGCTCTTCCAGACCGCGGCCCGAGGCGTCCGCAACCCCTACGGCATCACCGCGGACCCCTACGGCCGCATCTGGTTCACGGACAACGGCGCCACCAACGTCCCCGGTGAGTACACCGCCGGCGACGAGGTGAACCTGTTGGATCCCAGGATCCTGCCCCCGGCCGCGGTGGCCGGGGACGAGAACGCCACCCCCTTCTACGGCTTCCCCCTGGAGCTGGCCGGCGTCCGGAAGGACTGGTACACCCAGCCGGTCCTCACCCTGGAGAACAGCACCGCGCCCACGGGGATCACCTGGGCCTACGACACCATCTTCTTCGCGCTCTACGGCCGCAACCCCGGCCTCTATCGGCTGGCCAATGCCGGGGGCACCCTGGTGGCGGAGCGGGTCCTCTACGGCTGGCCCATCCAGGCAGTGGCCACCGCGCCCGATGGGGCCATCTGGTTCGGCACCGGCGACGGCGGTCTCTACCGGCTGGCCGCGGGATGTGGCCGTTGAGGGAAGGCGACGGAAGCAGGGGCAGCGGCGAGGAACGCGGCATGCGGATCCTGTGCGTGTCGGCCCCCCTGCCCGGCCACCTGGACTGGGGAGGCTACCTGGCCACGGCCCGGGCGCTGGTCCAGCGGGGGCATTCGGTCCTGTGGGTGACCGGTGTGGCCGCCCGCGACATGGTCGCCCACGCGGGCGTGCCCGTCCATGTGGTGGAGGAGACCGGTTGGCGATGGCCGCCCCCGCCTCCGCTCCAGCCCCATGAGGTGGCCTCCGCGGAGGAATACCGCCGGCTGCGGAGACTCCGCTCCCTGGACCAGTGGCTGGACCCAGACCGGGTGGCCCAGGCCACGGAGGAACTGCTGGAGGCGGCCCGGGCGTTCCGTCCCCAGCTCATCGCGGGCGAGATCTTCGTCCCGGCCGCAGCCCTGGCCGCAGAGGCCCTGGACCTGCCCTTCGTGGTGGTCGGCTGGCCCGCTCTCCGCACCCGGCTCTCGTCCCAGGCCCAGGAGGTGGAGACCCAGGCCCGAGAGCGGCTGGCCCGCCTGTTGGCCCGGTTTGGCCTCCCGGGCCGCTGCTGGGAGCTCCAGGGACCGCCGGCCCCCCTCTCGCCCCTCCTCCACCTGACCTACTGGAGCCCGAGCTGGTACCGGGGGCTCCCCTTGCTGCCCCAGACGGCCATGGTGGGGGGTGTGCCACCGCCGCCCCGCCCCCTGACCGCCCCAGAGCTCCAGGGACTGGCCCAGGACCGCCCCTGGGTGCTGGTGACCCTGGGCACTGCCTTCACCCAGGACCCGAACTTCTTCGTGGCCGCTGCCCAGGCCGTCCATCGGGTGGGCGGGATCCCCCTGGTGGCCCTGGGAATGCCGATGACGGCGGCCCTGGCCCGTTCCGTGATGGCCCGTCTGCCCGGGGAAGCGGTGGTGGTGGAACGGGTGGAGTTCGCCCAGGTTCTCCCCCGGATCGCCGCGGCCATCCACCACGGAGGGGCCGGGACCACCCACGGCCTGGTGGTCCACGGCGTGCCCCAGGTGGTGGTTCCCCACGCGGCAGACCAGGCCCGCCAGGCCCAGGGCGTGGTGCGGACCGGCGTGGGCCTGGCCTTTCGCCCCCGAGAGGTCACCGTGGCCCGGTTGGCCCAGGCCCTGGCCGCGCTGCTTCCAGACACCTCTCCCTTTCGGGAAAGGGCCCGACGTCTCCAGGAGGAGTTCGCGGCCTTGGGAGGCGTTCCCCGGGCGGCGACCCTCCTGGAGAGATTGGACGCGGGGTAAGGGCCTGGGGAGGGAAACAGGCACCCTATTCCAGGTGGACCCGATAGGCGCTCCGGCGGCCGCAGCCCAGGACCTCGATGTGGGCAAGCCACCGGTCGGACACATCGGCCAGGGTGGTGATCCGCTGGGCCTGCATGCCCAGAGGTTGGGATGCGAAGAGGGCCGCCACCATCAGCCCGGCGGTGACCGCCATCCGCTCTCGCAGAGAGCGACGGACGAGGCTGCCCAGCCCAGCCGCAACGGTGGCCAGGAGCACGGCCACGGTGAGATTGGTGCCGCAGTTGGGGTGCCGCGCGAGGTGGGACTGGCCGGCCTGGAGGCGGAGGAGCGCGTCGGACACGGCCTGGCGCACCGCGTCCTCCCCCACATTGCCGAACAGGGTGAAGCCCCAGGGATCGCTCAGGCCGGCCAGGGGTGTGTTCGGGTGGCGGGCCGCCAGGAGATGGATGGTGGCGTGTTCGATGGCATGGTGTTGCCGGGTCCGACGGATCCAGTCCTGCAGGCTCATGGGGCCTCCACCTGGGCGCTCCGGAGGTCCAACAGGCCCTTGACCCGGGCCACCACCTGTTCGGGAGTCAGGCCCAACTCCCGGTAGATCCGCGGGTAGGGCGCGCTGGCGCCGAAGCGGTCTACCCCGAGGATGGCTCCCTGGGTGGGGTCGGAGCCTACCCAGCGTTCCCAGCCCAGGGAGGCGGCGGCCTCAACGGCCACCTTGGGCACACCGGGCAACAGCACCTCCTGCCGATAGGTCGGATCCTGTTCCTGGAAGATCTCCCAGCTGGCCAGGTTCACCACCCGCACGGGAACGCCCTCCTGGGCCAGCTGTCGGGCCGCCTGGTAGGCGATGGCCACCTCGCTGCCGCTGGCCAACAGCACCGCTTGGGGAGTCTGGCCATGCTGGTAGAAGACGTATCCTCCCCGCCGGATCCCGGAGGCAGGCCCCAGCCCCTCCTGATCCCGGTCGAAGATGGGCACCTTCTGTCGGGTCAGGATCAGAGCGGTAGGCCCGGTGGTGCGGGTCAAGGCCAGGCGCCAGGCCTCCGCGGTCTCGTTCGCGTCCGCGGGCCGGATGAGGACCAGGTTGGGCATGGCCCGCAGGCTGGCCAGGTGCTCGATGGGCTGGTGGGTGGGTCCGTCCTCGCCCAGGCCGATGCTGTCGTGGGTCCACACATAGATGACCCGAAGGCCCATCATCGCGGCCAGACGGACGCTGGGGCGCATGTAGTCGCTGAAGACCAGGAAAGTGCCGCCGTAGGGGATCACGCCGCCGTGGACGGCCATGCCGTTCAGGATGGCCCCCATGGCGTGTTCCCGCACGCCGAAGTGGATGTTGCGACCTTGGAAGTCATCCGGTGCCAGGTGGCCGGCGCCCTGGAGGGTGGTCTTGTTGCTGCCGGCCAGGTCCGCGCTGCCGCCCACCAGGTAGGGGATCCGGGGGGCCAGGGCGTTGAGCACCTTGCCGCTGGCGTTGCGGGTGGCGTCGGCGCCAGGAGAGAAGGTGGGCAGGGCCTCCTCCCAGCCCGGGGGCAGCTCCCCGGCCAGGGCCATGCGCAGCTCGGCCGCCTCCTCCGGATAGGCCTGGGCATAGGCCTCCATGAGCTGCCGGTGGGCCTCCTCCAGGGCCTGTCCTCGGTCCACCGCCTGGCGGAAGAAGGCCCGCACCTCCTCGGGGATGTAGAAGGGGGGCTCCTCCGGCCAGCCCAGGTTGCGTTTGGTCTGCCGGAGCTCCTCCTCGCCCAGGGGCGCGCCATGGACCTCCGGGGTATCGGCCTTGTGGGGGCTGCCGTAGCCGATGACGGTGCGGCAGCCGATGAGGCTGGGGCGGGGATCCGCCTGGGCCGCCCGGATGGCCTCGGCAATGGCCCGGCTGTCGTAGCCGTCCACCTCCTGCACGTGCCACCCATAGGCCTCGAATCGGCGCCGCCAGTCCTCGGTGAAGGTGATGTCCGTGCGGCCATCGATGGTGATGTGGTTGTTGTCGTACAGATAGATGATCTTGCCCAGGCGCAGGTGGCCGGCCAGGCTGGCCGCCTCGCTGGCCACCCCCTCCATCAGGTCCCCGTCGCTGACGATGGCGTAGGTGTAGTGGTCCACCACAGGGAAGCCCGGCCGGTTGTAGCGCTCGGCCAGCCAGCGTTCGGCCATGGCCATGCCCACCCCGTTGCCAAAACCCTGGCCCAAGGGACCGGTGGTGGTCTCCACCCCGGGCGTGTGGCCGTACTCCGGATGGCCTGGGGTCCGGCTCCCCCACTGGCGGAACCGCTGCAGCTCCTCCAGGGGGAGATCGTAGCCCGTCAGGTGGAGCAGGGCATAGAGGAGCATGGAACCATGGCCCGCGCTCAACACGAACCGATCCCGGTTGGGCCACTGGGGATGGCGGGGGCTGTAGCGCAGGAACCGGGTCCAGAGCACGAAGGCCACATGGGCCATGCCCATGGGCATGCCGGGATGGCCCGAGTTGGCGGCCTGGACCGCCTCGGCGGCCAGGATGCGGATGGTGTTGACAGCCTTCTGCTCGAAGGCCGGATCCAGGGCCTCGGTCTCCAGAGGAGGCACCGCGTAGACGCTCATGGGCTCATCCTTTCATGGCGGACGGCACGGCTATGGCCAGCGGGATGGCTGTCGGCATGGTGTCCGATCGCCCCAGGCCAGGGGTTGTGGAGCATGGCCGCTCCGAACACAGGGATTATAGCACAGGTGCCGAGGGGGGATGAAGCATCCTGGAAAGGCGAGGTATATTTCGGCATCGTCGACAAGGGGAGATCTCTGTCTGGGGCCATCGTTCCGGATCGTCTGACCCGCTCCTGGGGTCTTTTTGTCCCTCCTCCGAGCACCGCGCTATAATACTCTCTGCGTCGTCTCCCGAGCCCGCGGTGTCACCCCAGAGGAGCACGGTCTCGACATGGACTCCCAACCCCGCACCATTCTGGTCTGCGTGGCCTGGCCCTACGTGAACGGCGAGAAACACATCGGCCAGATCGCGGGGGCCTACCTGCCCCCGGACATCTTCGCGCGCTACCAGCGGATGGCCGGCCACCGGGTGCTCATGGTCAGCGGCTCCGACACCCACGGCACACCCATCACCCTCCAGGCCGAGAAGGAGGGCCTCTCCCCAGAACAGGTGGTGGAGAAGTACCACCGGCTCTTCATCGAGGGCTGCCTGGAGATGGGCCTCACCTTCGACCTCTACACCCACACGGACACAGAGAACCACTGGCAGGTGACCCAACGGGTGTTCCTCCGCCATCTGGAGAACGGCTACATCTACCGGGCCGTCCAGCGCCAGTGGTACGATCCCGAGGCAGGTCGCTTCCTGGCCGATCGATACGTGGAGGGCACCTGCCCCTACTGTGGCTATTCCGAGGCCCGCGGGGACCAGTGCGACAACTGCGGGCGCATCTACGACGCGCTGGAGCTCCGGAACCCCCGTTCCAAGCTCACCGGGAACCGCCATCTGGAGATCCGGGAGACCGAACACTTCTTCCTGGACCTGAGCAAGCTGAACGAACGGCTGTTGGCCTGGATCCAGGACGACAAGGAACACTGGCGTCCCCACGTGCTCCACTTCACCCAGGGCCAGCTCGCGCTCAAGGAGCTGCGGGGACGACCCATCACCCGGGACATCGACTGGGGCATCCCGGTCCCGGTCCCCGGCTACGAGCACAAGCGGATCTACGTGTGGTACGACGCGGTCCAGGGCTACTGGAGCGCGGCCATCGAGTGGGCCCACCTGGCCGGGGATCCCGAGCTCTGGCGCCAGTGGTGGGACCTCCACACCACCCCCGATGCCCGCCACTACTACTTCATCGGCAAGGACAACATCCCCTTCCACACCATCATCTGGCCGGCCATGATCATGGCCTACAACGACGAGCCCGGCGCAACCGGGGATCCGTACCGGCTCCACCTGCCCTACGACGTGCCGGCCAGCGAATACCTGAACTTCCGAGGCCAGCAGTTCAGCACCAGCCGGGGGAACGTCATCGGCTTCAACACCGTGCTCAAGATGTTCCAGGCCGATGCCTGGCGCTATGTGCTCACCGCGCTGGCCCCGGAGACCGCGGACACGGAGTTCACCTGGGAGGAGTTCGTGAACCGGGTGAACAACGAGCTGGTGGCCAACTGGGGCAACCTGGCCAACCGGGTGCTGGGCTTCGCGTACCGGCACTTCGACGCCCAGGTGCCTGTGCCCGGTCCCATGGACCAGAGCGACCGGGCCCTGCTGGACGAGATCCGACAGGGCTTCCAGCAAGTGGGCGCCCTCTACAACGGGGTGAGGCTCAAGGCCGCGCTCCAGGAGGTGCGGCGGCTGAGCGGTCGGGTCAACCAGTACTTGAACGAGAAGGCCCCCTGGCAGGCCATCAAGGCGGATCGGGAGCAGGCCGCGACCTCTGTCTACGTGGCCCTCCAGGCCATCGATTGGCTCAAGCTGCTGTGGGCCCCCATTCTCCCCCACAGCAGCGAGGAACTCCACCGCTATCTGGGCTACGATCGGCCCCTCTTCGGCCGTCAGTACACCCAGGAGGTGGCCGATGGACGGGGCACCCATCTGGTCCTGCGCTACGATCCCAGCCCGGCCTCCGGCCGCTGGGAGCCCAGTCCCCTGCCCCCGGGCCAGGCCCTGCGCAAGCCCAAACCCCTGTTCCAGAAGCTGGACCCGGCCCAGGTCCTGGGGGAGCGGGCCGGTGTGGGCTGAGGCCGACACCCTGCCGCCGAAGAGCGCCGCGTGATGCCCCACGAGGACCGTTCCGACGCCCACACCGGATCGGACCCCGGTCCGGCCCGGGGAGACCGGCGCCCCCCCTTGCCGGCCCAGCCTTGGCTCGTCCTGGTCCCCTATGCCCTGCTGGTCCTCCTCTTCGCCCTCACCACCCCACCCTGGCAGAACCCGGACGAACCCGCGCACTACAACTACATCGCGTACCTCGCGGAGAAGCTCCGGCCGCCGGTCCTGCGCATGGGGGACTACGACCAGGCCTATCTCCAGGAGCTCATGGACGCGGGCTTTCCACCGGACCGCTCTGTGGCGCCCCTCCGCTACGAGTTCCACCAGCCCCCGCTCTACTACCTGCTGGCCGCCCCGGTCTACTGGGCCAGCGGGGGCCAGCTCTGGGCCCTGCGCCTGACCAGCGCGCTCCTGGGGGCCGGGGTGGTCCTCCTCATCGCCCGCTGTGCCCGGCTCGTGTGCCCACGTC
The DNA here is from genome assembly GCA_026989655.1 of Caldilineaceae bacterium. Classification (GTDB taxonomy): domain Bacteria; phylum Chloroflexota; class Anaerolineae; order Caldilineales; family Caldilineaceae; genus JALSIX01. The sequence goes on along the minus strand of JALSIX010000038.1, from coordinate 58,171 downwards.
GTCCCCACATCCCGCTGGGCGCGGCCGCGTTCGCGGCCTTCCTGCCCATGCACCTGGCCCTCCTGGCCGCGGTGAACAACGATGCCCTGGCCGAGCTCCTCATCACCGCAGGGGTCCTTGCCCTCCTCCGCTGGCTTCAGGCGCCGAGCCGCTCCCGTCGCCTGGCCCTCTTCTCCCTCCTCATGGGATTGGGGTTCCTGACCAAGGCCACCGCCTATCTCCTGCTCCCCGTCGGTGTGCTCACGGTCCTGGCGGCCCACCGAGGTCCGGGGCCCTGGCCCCGTTCCCCCTCCCGGGTCCTGGCCGACCTGGCCCGGCTCACCGGCCTCGGCCTGCTCCTGGGCCTGCCCTGGTGGCTCCGCAACATCCAGGTGTACGGCCCGTGGGACTTCCTGGGCCTGGCCTGGCACAAACAGGTGGTCACCGGCCAGCCCACCACCGCGGGCTGGATCGCCCAGTACGGATGGGAGGCCTACCTGGACCGGGCCTGGAACTTCACCTTCAGCAGCTTCTGGGGGGTCTTTGGGTGGATGGGGATCTTCATGGACTGGCGGATTTACATCACCCTGGAGGTTTTCAGCGGAATTCTCCTCCTGGGCGGTGTGGCCGGGCTGGTGCGTCGGGGAAGATCCCTCTCCGCGCTCCAACGCCGTCAATGGCTCCTCCTGGGGCTGTTGGCCGGGGGCACCTTGGCCTCCTACATCTGGTACAACCTGGATTTCGTCCAACACCAGGGACGATACCTCTTCCCCGCTCTGGTGAGCTGGAGTCTGGCCGCCAGCCTGGGGTGGGACCAGGGGATTCGACCCCAGACCGCTGGACGCATCGGGTTTGTCCTCCTGGCCGTTGCCCTGGCCATGGGGCTCTGGGGCGGGCTCCAGGGGGCTGTGGACCGGTGGCGGCTGCTCATCTGGGGAGGGGCCGGAGGTGCGTTGGCCGTCTATGGGAGGGGCTGGCTCCCCTGGGGACGATCTCCGCGATTTCGCCCTTGGGTCTGGATGGCTCCCTGGATATCCTTGATCTTGCTGGACATGGCCATTCCGTTCATGTATACTGGGTGACACCTAGCCCAGCAGCCGTTCCCCTTGGGAACACTGTCCCGCGGAGGCATCCCATGCACTCGGCTCGTTCCATCCCTGTCGTCCCAGCGGCTCGAGTCCCCGCGTCCCCGCGCCGGGCCGTGGACTTTGTGATGCTCTGGCTGGGTGTGGCCGTCCTCACCCTGGCGGGGCTGGTGGTGGGCTGGCAGTTCTGGCATCTGGATCGCATCTACAGCGGCGTCCAGGTCGCCGGGGTCCCGGTGGGCGGCTATACCCTGCCCGATGCCCTCTCCTACCTCCAACAGACCCTCACGGAACCGCCGCTGCCGGCCGTGGTCGTCCAGGGCGAGGGCCAGACCTGGACCCTGAGCCCCGAGGAGCTGGGGGCCCAGACCGACCTGACCGCCAGCCTGCAGCGCGCCTACGCCCTGGGCCGCAGGGGCCCCTGGTCCCAGCGGCTGGCCGACCAGGTCTCTGCCCTCCTGGGGCAGCGCAACATCCCGCTCCAGGTGGTCTACGATCCCCAGGTCCTCCGGGCCACCCTGACCCGCATCGCCCAGGAGGTGGAACGGCCGCCCCAGCCCCCGGTGACCGTGGGCGATTGGTCCGCGCCGGCCCGCCCCGGCCTCCGGGTGGACGTGGCAGCCTCCCTCCAGGCGGTGCTGGACGGCCTGGCCCGGGGGGAGAACACCATCGTGGAGCTGGTCACCTACCCGGTGGATCCGGGAAGCCATCTGATCGGCGCGACCGACGTGGCCGCGACCCCGGACATGGGGGCCGGCCCTTCCGTGCCCCAGCCCCTGGTGCTCCGCTCCCCGGATGGAACCCTGGAGTTCGCCCTGGATCCGGCCCAGTTGACCCGGATCCTCCCCTCCGGAGATCCCGCCCAACTGGACGAGGACGCGCTGCGAGCCATCGTGGAGGGCTGGGCCCAACAGGTGGCCATCCCCCCCCAGGACGCCCGGCTGCGCTTCGACGAGGCCCGGGGCCAGGTAGAGGTGATCCGGCCCAGCGCCCCAGGCCGACGGCTGGCGGTGGACGCGACCCTTCAGGCCGTCCGCCAGGCCCTGGAACGGGGTGAGCGCACGGCACCCCTGCCCGTGGTGGCCGTCCCCCCTGCCGTGGACTCCTCGGACCTGGATCGGCTGGGCATCCGAGAGCTCATCTCCCAGGGCACCACCTATTTCCGGGGAAGCAGCCCCGCCCGGGTCTGGAACATCCAGGTGGCCGCTTCCAAGTTCGAGGGGGTGGTCATCCCCCCGGGTGAGATCTTCAGCTTCAACGAGATCGTGGAGGACGTGAGCGCGGCCAACGGCTTCGAGGACAGCCTGATCATCTGGGGCGACCGGACAGCCGTGGGCGTGGGCGGCGGGGTATGCCAGGTGAGCACCACGGTCTTCCGCGCGGCCTATTTCGGCGGCTTTCCCATCGTGGAACGCTACAACCACGGCTATGTGGTGGACTGGTACGGCAAGCCCGGGCTGGATGCCACCATCTACACCCCCACGGTGGACTTCAAGTTCCGCAACGACACAGGCGCCTACCTCCTGGTCCAGCCGGAAGTGGACCCGGTGGAGGGGGTGATCACCTTCAAGCTCTTCGGCACCCCGCCCGACCGCCAGGTGACGGTGAGCGAGCCCCAGATCTCCAACGTGGTGGACCCCGGGCCGCCGGAGTACATCGTGGACGAGGGCCTGGCTCCCGGCCAGGTTCGACAGGCAGAGTGGCCCAAGGAAGGCATGACCGTGGTGGTGGAACGGACCATCACCGAGAACGGGGTCACCCGGGTGGAGAAGCTCCGCTCGGTCTACCAGCCCTGGAACGCGGTCTACCTGGTGGGGCCCGGCACCTCCGTACCCGGCCAGGCGGACACGGACGCCTCCACGCCCTGAGCGCGGCCCACCCCCCTCTTCGCCTCTCTTCAGCGCTGCACGTGCGTTACCGGGCGGCCAGTTTGCCCCGGTAACGCACGTAGAGCGCGTAGTCGATGGCCACCCGTCGCCGGATGTAGTCCCAGGTCCGGGGTGCCCTCCCCTGTACTTCCCGGATCCGCTCCGTCACCCGGATGTGGAAGGCATCCGAGCCGGCTCCACTGCCGTAGGACACCATGAGGATGGTCTGCCCGGGTTCGGCCTCGTCCAGGATGGCCGTCAACCCGACCAGGGCAGATCCCGCGTAGGTGTTGCCGATCTCGGGCACCAACAGCCCGGCCCGCCATTGTGCCGGGGTGAAGCCCAGCTGGCTCATGGCCCGTACCGGGAACTTCACGTTGGGCTGGTGGACCACCACGTGGTCGTAGTCCTGGGGAGCGGTGTCCACGAGCTCCATCATCCGACGGGCGGCCGGGACCACGTGGCCGAAGTAGCCGGGATCGCCGCTGAAGCGCTCCGCGTGGCTGGGGTAGTGGGTGGCCGGCCGCCGCCAGAAATCCGTGGTGTCCGAGACATAGCTCAGGCTCCGTTCGACAACGGCCACTGCCTCCTCGGCAGGGCCCAGGAGGAAGGCCGCGCCCCCTGCGCCGGCGGTGTACTCCAGGGCATCCCCAGGGCGGCCCTGGGCCGTGTCCATGCCGATGGCCAGCACATAGGCGGCCATGCCGCTGCCCACGAATCCCATCCCAGCCTGGAGCGCCTCGGTACCGGCCTTGCAGGCGAACTGCCAGTCCGCGGCCTGGGTGGCCGGGATCGCGCCGATGGCCTCGGCCACGATGGTGCCGGTGGGCTTCACCGCGTAGGGGTGGCTCTCGCTGCCCACCCACACCGCGCGGATGTGGGTGGGATCGATGGCGGCCCGGGCCAGGGCGTTGCGGGCCGCCTCGATGCTCATGGTGGCCGTGTCCTCGTCCAGGCCGGGCACGGCCTTCTCCTTCACCGGGCTCCTCTCCGCGCCGCCGCTCCACACCCGGCTGATCTCCGAGCCGGGGAGCCGGTAGCGGGGAATGTACGCGCCGTAGCCCACGATGCCCACGGGAAACGCAGGTTGGTTCAACATCTCGTGCCTCCGACGGTCGGTCCCTTGAACGGGGTGGGGGACGTCCGCCCCCCTGTCCACCGGATGTCCTCAGCCAGGAGGTCCCCCAGACCGGGTCGCCTGCCCACCCCGGCCCTCGGCGGAGCCGTCCCCCGGCACGGCGGCCGTCGTCTCGTCCTGGGCGGCCAGGAGCTCCTGGGCTCGCTCCAGCCGGATCTGTCCCTCCTGGACGAGCTGCCCAGCGATCCGATCCACCAGGGAGGGCGGCGCCCCCGCGGCGATGGCCACCTGGCGGGCGTGGAGACGCATGTGCCCCTGCTGGATGCCCTCGCTGACCAGAGCCCGCAGGGCGCCCAGGTTCTGGGCCAGGCCCACGGCCACACAGACCTGGGCCAGTTCCTGCGCGGAGGAGACCCCCAGGATCTTCCGGGCCACCTGGGCGGTGGGGTGGACTTGGGTCGCCCCCCCGACGATGCCCACGGCCAGGGGCATCTCCAGGCGGCCGTGGAGATGGGGTTCACCGCCCTGTTCGACCACCTGCCACTGGGTCAAGGCCCGGTACCGGCCGTCCCGGGCCGCGTAGGCATGGCCACCGGCCTCTGCGGCCCGCCAGTCGTTGCCGGTGGCCAGAAGCACCGCGTCGATGCCGTTGAAGATGCCCTTGTTGTGGGTGGCCGCCCGATACGGATCGGCCACGGCCCACGCGTTGGCCGCCGCGATGTCCCGGATCACCGAGAGGCCGTCCTGGCCAGAGCGCTGGAAGGCCCGGGCCGGGATGGTCACCTCGGCCCAGGACCGACGCCGGTCCGACAGGTTGCTCAGGATGCGCAACAGGGCCCGTCCTCCGCTCAAGGCCTCCAACACCGGCGCGATGGCCTCCGCGGCGGTGTTCACCGCGTTGGCCCCCATGGCGTCCCGGCAGTCCATGAGCAGGTGGACCACGGTCATGGGGCCCGCGGGGGTGTCGGGGAGATGGCGGACCTGGATATCCCGGGGGCCACCGCCCTGCCGGGCCATGGAGGGGCTGGTGTTGGCCCGGGCCAACAGCTCCTCCCGGCGGTCTCGGATGGCCTTCTCCGCGGCCTGGGGGTCCGGCACATCCAGGAGCTGGATCTGGGCGATCATCACCGGGTCCGTGCTCCCGGCCCGGAAGCCGCCTCCCTCCCGGGCCAGACGGGCCGCGTGGCTGGCCGCGGCCACCACCGAGGGCTCCTCGATGGCCATGGGCACCAGGTAATCCCGTCCGTTGACCGTGAAGTTGGTCGCGATCCCCAGGGGCAACGCGTGGCGCCCCACCACGTTCTCGATCATCTTATCGGCCTGGGCCAGGGAGAGGCTCTCCTCCAGGACCCGGAGATCCGCGCTCTCCAGTTCTGCCCACTGGGCCAACAGGGCCACCCGTTCCTCCAAGGACATCCGATAGAAGCCCTGCAGGCGGGATGTGCGCTCGGCTCGCGTGTCCATGGGTGTGGTTGTAGCACAGGTTGGCTGTCAAAACCTATCGGGTTCCGGGCCAGCAGACGAACGCATCGGCTCTCCCGGAGCCGACCCCTTCGTCCATGTCGTCCGCCTCCTCAGTAGCCGAAGGCGGTGAGGGCCCAGGCCAGGGGAGTGCTCAGAAGCTGGGGCGCGAGCGCGAGGCTCCCGGCGATGACCAGGGCCGCGCCGGCCACCACAGAGGCCCGAAGAGGCTCCCGGGCCACGGCCCATCCCGGGACGGCAGGCTGCCCGCTGAACAGCCGTCGGGCCAGGCGGACGAACCCGAACACCACCCCGGCCCCCGCGATCAGCACCACCGCCGCGATGCGCCAGTCCTGGGTGGCCAGGGATTGGAGGGCGGCCCAGTGGCCGGTGAAGCCCGCGGTGAGGGGAAACCCGGCCAGGCCCAGCCCCCCCATGAGCACTGCAGCGCTGCTCCAGGGGCGGCGGCTGCCGATCCCGTCCAGGTGCTCGTCCCTGGCCCCCGGGCCGAGCTCCAGGTTGGCCAGGCCCAACGCGGCCACGAAACCACTCACCGCCCGGGAGACCAGGAGGAAGACCACCAGGGGCCAGCTCTGGGGGCCTGGGGTGGCCATCACCAGCAGGATCAGCCCCCATTCGTAGAGAAGGGCATATCCGACCAGGCGTCCCGGATGGCCCGTGCCGGTCGCGGCGATCCCCGCCCAGATCGCGGTGACCATGCCCAACACGGCCAGCCACAGCTTGAGCGGGGTGGAGACCTCCAGCAGGAAGAGAAAGGCCGTCTCGCCCTGGTAGAACAGGGAGACCACGGCCAACTGGTAGGTCAGGAGAAGCCATGTCCCCGGAATCGACCATACCCAGGCCAGGAGCCCGCTCTGGCTCCCATGGAGGGGCACCGGTGCCAGCAGGACCAGGAGCCCCAGGGTCCACAGGTATCCCGCGGCCACGGCCATCTCCTGGACCTGGGGGGTCAGGCTCAACTGCTCCACATACCACGCGGCCAGGAGGAAGAAGGGCGCGGCCAACAGGGGCAGGACCAAGATGCGCAGAGGACCCTGGACATTGCCCACCCGGTTGCCCTGGAGGCCGAAGGCGGCCAACACCAGGACACCGGACAGGCCCAAGGGGTAGAGCAGAGCCGGTTCCAGGGGAGCGGTGTCCAGAAGGGCCAGGAAGACCATGGCCCCGGCCAGGATCGGGGCCCATACTGTGAAGGAGACATCCACCGTCGGGCTCAGGGCCATCAGGACCAACGCCACCCCGGTCACCCCCAGGATCAGGGCAGCCAGGGGTTGGTTGATCTGGAGCAGCCGAAAGACGAGCCCCCCCACCCGGAAGTCCACCGTGGCGTCCACGGTCAGGACACCCGTCGGGGCAAGGCGCAGCACACCCTCGTGGGGGACCGCGCCGGTGAGGCCAGCCAGCACCAGGTGGCCCATGCCACCGACCCACGCGGCCCCCCGCGGGCGCGTGCGGCCCAGGAAGGCCGTCGACGCGAGCCCGACCAGGCCCAGGAACAGCAGATTGAAGTAGGGGATGGCCACCATAGGAGAGAACCCCGTTCAGCGAAGGGCCCGACGTAGCTGTGCCCCGAACTGACGCCAACGTCGGATGGGAGCGGAACGCCCGCCCAGGAGCCCGGGCACCGAAGACCTCGCGGCGGCTGGCTCCCCCCGCGCGGGCTCGGGAAAGGCGATGTCCGTCAAGGGACGAGAGCGCATGGCCAGCTCCACGTCTCCGGCCAGGGCCAGGTAGCTGCAGGCCAACACCGCGGCCAGGATCACCCCGTTGAGCAGCACAGCGAGGATGGGCACGGGCAGGGCTAGGGCCAGGAAGAGCTGGCTGGGCATCATCCACAGGAGCAGCCCCACCGCGACGTAGAGGGGATCGTCGGTCCAGGCCAGGATCAGGAAGCCGGTCAGGGCCACTCCGATCAGGAGACGGGCGGTGGCACCGTCCACCAGGGGAAGGTGTTCCCCCAGGTCCACGGCCAGGACGCCCCCCACCAACAGGGCCAGGAGCAGCCCCCGGAACAGCCGGGGCATGGGCGGAGTCCAGGAATGGGGGCTCCGCTGCTCCGCGGTGAGGGCCAGGATGGCGCAGGCGATGACGGTCACGGCCCCCAGGACCAGGGCCCAACGCATCTCCATATCGTAGCGCTGGACCATGACCTGGCCCAGCCCCAGTTGGAGCAGGGACAGGCCGATCAACAGGCCCCGAAAGTTCCACCAGAGGACCCACAGCCCCATGAAACCGGCCAGGAGCCCGTACAGGGCATTCCACGGCCACACGCCGGTCAGCTCGGACATGGCGTCTCCTCACACCACGATGGGTCCACCAGATCGCGCGGACCCCAGAACGCTACAGGAAGAACAGCACGCCCATGGCCACGAAGACCAACACCCACCCCAGATGGCCGGTTCCCTCCAGCACAGCCAGGCCGTTGTCCCACACCGTGGTCATCCCCCGCATGGCCCGGTCCATCCCCATGGAGAGCCAGTCCAGACCGAAGAGGAGGGAGAACCGCCGCGGCCAGTTGCCCAGGCTCCCGGTGATGGTCCGAAACAGGCTCTGGCGGAGGAGGGCCAGCCCGATCCCCAGGACCAGCGGAATGCCCATGGTCACCCACACGGGTGGGCCGGCCACCGCGCTGGGGGGCGTCCCCACATCCGCGGGGATGGCCTCCCGCAGACCGACCAATCGAGTGAGGACCTGGGGAAAGATGCCCGCGATGACCAGGGGGATGGCCAGGATGATGCTGGAGAAGAGCAACCCCCACATGAGACCGGACACCCCCTGGAAGGGCTGCTGCGGCCCCGGAGCGCCCCAGCTCCGCAGCAGCGCGGCCACGAAGAAGGTCTGGGCCATGAGGAAGAGGAGGAAGAAGGGCAACACCAGGGAGCCCAGAAACTGCCCCGAGAGAAGGCGGGCCACCGCGGACTGGGTGAAGAAGCCCGGGGTGAAGGGAACCCCCAGCAGGGCCAGGGCGCCCAGGCTCACCGGAAGCTGCCACCCCCATTCCTGCCAGATCCGCTCTCCTACCAGCCACAGGCCCCCGGCCAGGGCAAAGACCGTGGTGGGCCAGAGCACCGCGGCCGGACCCGAGGCCTCGGCAAAGATGCTGGTGATGGCCGCGGAGCCCACGGAGGTGATCAGGACGAAGGTGGTGTGGCCTGGCTTCTCCGTGGCGGTGAACGCGGCCACGGCACTGGCCAGAAAGGCCATCAGCACCAGGGCCACGAACTCCTGGCGCCAGAGAAGGGCTGTGGCCCGGCCCAAGGCACTGGCCCATCCCAACAACCACAGGCCGGCCAGGGCCGGTACCATGTGGTCCACGAAACGATCGGCCAGCCTCAGGTGGCGTCGGGGCGAGGGCAGGAGCCACAGGTGGAAGGGGTAGGCGCCGGCCCGCACTGCGCCGGCCAAGAGCATGAGCATCACCGTCTCGATGGGCAGGGTCCCCCCCAGCAGAGGCTGGCCCGGGCCGGAAGGGCCGGCCGGGAGGAGCCCAATCAGCAGCAAGAGGGCGCCCAGCAGGCTGAAGCCCTGGGCCCGGTAGGCGGTCCCCAGGGGGGCCTTCCCGTCCGTGGGCGACTCTGCGTGGGGCACCAGGGCGTAGCGCAGGAGCAGGACCAGGTCCATCACCACCCAGGTCAGGGTGAGGGTGAGGAGGTTGCCGCTGTTGACGAACAGCAGCCCTGCGGCCATCAACCCCAGGTACGACATGAGAACGGTGGCATGTTCCAGCCGATCCCGTCGGGTGGAGAGCTGGGAGACCGGTACCCCGAAACCGCCCAGCAGCAGGGCCACCCCGCCCAGCAACAGGAGCAGGGAGGAGATGTACCAGTTCCAGCCATCCATGAGCCAGTACAGGTAGGCCGGCTCCAGGACCAGAGGATGCCAGAGCCATGCAAAGGAGGGGACCGTGGCCTGGAACCGCATGCCCATGGTCTGCCACACGGCCACCACCCAGAAGCCCAGGGCCACCCACCGGGGCACATCTCCCCGGGCAGCCCGGCGTCCGGCCATCCAGACCGCTGGCACCGCCGCCACCAGGACCAACGGCGGCCCTACCGGAGATAGGAGGAGTTCAGCGAAGGCGGATAGGACGTTCACAGGAGGTCATTGTAGCACAGCCCCGGGAGGGACGGCGAATTCCACCGGGATCCAGGAAGCCCTGAAGTCCAGAACCCAGGGGGAAGGGAGGCCGGACAGGCGCTTCAGGAGCGGAGGGAACGCTCTCGGATCTCCATCAGGATGCCCCCCACCGCGCAGAGGGCCCCGCTCAGGAGGGCGTAGCGCCAGTTGGTGTTGGGCAGGATCCACAGGGCCAAGATGGGCGCGCTGAGAAGGCCGCCGAGGAAGGCGTGGATGGCTGCCCGAGCCCGTACCCAGAGCCCGGTCAGGAGACCGGCCAGCAATGCGCCCCCCAACACGGTGAGGTTAAGCAGCAGGAGATTCGCCCCGGACATCGAGCCCAGGAAGACGCCCGCGGTCACCAACAGCACATTGGCCGCCCAGGCGAAGAGGACGCCGTCGACCCGGAGGGGAGGTCTCGACGGTTCGTTCATGGCGATCTGCTCCCGGGGATCTGGGCCAGGAGGCCCCAGTCGGGCTCCTGGTAGGTCTCCCGGCGCCAGCGCAGGCCGGGCTCCAGGAGGATGCCTGGGCCGTCGGCCTCCAACAGCAGGCGCAGGGCCAGGAAGATCACCGTCCGCTGTTGGGCCGGACGATGCGGTTCGCCCAGGGGGTGGCCCATGGGCCACCTGAGGAACACGGCCCGGGGAACGCCTACGGCCGCGGTCAGGTCCCGGGCGATGGAGAGGGCCACCGTGGGGATCCCGATGGCCTCGATGGCACGTGCGATCAGTCCCACGGACCGATTGCAGAGCCCTCAGGCCGGCGTCAGAAAGGCGAAGTCCACCCGGTCGGCCCGGAGTTTCGCGGCCACCTCCGGCCCGGTCTCCTGGATCAGGCGCTCCAGATGGGGGCCCTCGATGTGGCCCATGAAGCTGAAATGGCGGTGGTTCACCGCACCGATGACCCCCTGCCGGGCCAGATCGCGGAAGTGGTCCAGGGGGAAGACGATGTTGGGATCCGCGTCCGCGTCCCGATGGTCGTAGTACTTGTGGGTGATCACCACTGTCCGCAGGTCCACGTCCCCCGGGATCTCCCGATAGGAGGCATCGCCTTCCGGGTCGTCCATGTCGAAGGGAGGCTGATGGGGCAGGTGGATCCCGGCCGTGGTGACCAGGGCAGCCCGGGCCTGGGCCAAGGGCCCGGAGAACGGAACGAAGGGAATGGCCGCCGAGGCATCCAGCCGTTGGCTGCGCTGGACCGCCCAGCGGGCCCACAGCTGCATCACCCAGGGCATGGAGTAGAGCCCGGTCACCGCCCGCTCCCACAGCTCCCGAGCCCTGGCCCGCCCTCGCGACAAAAGATGCATGGATTCACCTCATGTGTTAAGATAACAGCATACGGAAAAAGTCGGGGAGTAAGTCGTCCAGCCGTACCCGGTCCACCGTCTCGGCTCCTGGGTGGATGGAAGCCGGTTCCCGACCATTGTACCCGCGTAGCCTCTGCACACAAAGCGTAGCTGCCGCATGTCGTCCAGAGCCAATCACTCGGCCCCCGCACCCCAATTCGGTCCGGACGAAGGGGAGGAGAGCAGCCCCCTCTCCATCGGCGCCGATCCCCTGTGGGACGGGCACCCCGACGCCTGGATCGAGCTGGACCGCCCAACGCTGAGACTGCGTCGGGCCAACTGGGCGGCCCGCCAGCTCTTCGGCTGGCCCGAGGAGATGCCCCCGTCCGATCGCTCCCTGGCCCACCTCCTGGTGGATCCACCCCTCCAGGAGGTGTTGGCGGAGATGGCCCGGGCCTGGGCCAAACAGGACAGAGGACGTCCCGTTCCCCGAGAGGTGCGGGCCCGTCGGAGAGATGGCCAGGTCTTCCAGGCGCGCATGTGGCTCCTGCCACCGGAGCACCCCGATCGGGTCCAGCTCCTCTTCCGCGACCAGACGGAACACCAACAGCTCATCCAGGAACTGTTGGCCGCCAAGGAGGCCGCAGAGGCCGCGGCCCGGCTCAAGACCGAGTTCCTGGCCAGCATGAGCCACGAGATCCGCACCCCCATGTACGCCATCGTGGGGATGACCGGGCTCCTGCTGAGCACGCCCCTGACCCCGGAGCAACAGGAGTTCGTGGAGACCATCCGCAAGGCCAGCGAGACCCTGCTGGCCCTGGTCAACGACGTGCTGGACTTCTCCAAGATCGAGGCCGGGCGCATGGAGCTGAGGCCCGTGCCCTTCGATCTGGTCCAGACCATCGAGGAGACCCTGGACCTCTTCGCGGCCGCAGCCGCAGCCAAAGGGCTGGAGCTGGCCTACGTCCGCCCGGACTCGGTCCCCACCCAGCTCCTGGGCGACGTGGGACGGCTGCGGCAGATCCTGGTCAACCTGCTCAGCAACGCGGTGAAGTTCACCGCCCAGGGCGAGGTGGTGGTCTCGGTCACGGCCCAGCCCCAGGCCGACGACCGCTACCTGTTCCACTTCGCGGTGCGGGACACGGGCATGGGGATCCCGCCGGAACACCAGGAGCGCATCTTCCAGGCCTTCACCCAGGGGAACACCGGGGCCGCCCGCCAGCACGGCGGCACGGGCCTGGGCCTGGCCATCAGCAAACGGCTGGCCGAGCTGATGGGCGGCACCATGTGGGTGGAGAGCGAGCCCGGTGTGGGATCTCTGTTCCACTTCACCGTGGAGCTGGTGGTCCGGGAGAGCCCCCAGGACTCCCAGGAGGCTCCCAGCGCCTCCCCGCTGACCGGCAAACGGGTGCTCATCGTGGACGACAACCAGACCAACCGCAGCATCCTGGAGACCCAGGCCCGTCGCTGGGGCATGGAGCCCATCCTCGCGACCTCGGGCCAGGAGGCCCTGGATCGGTTTGCCCAGGAAGGCCCCTTCCACCTGGCCATCCTGGACATGGAGATGCCCGACATGGACGGCCTCATGTTGGCCCGCCGTCTCCGGGAGCTGCCCCGCGGCGAGCAACTGCCCCTGGTCCTGTTCACCTCCGTGAGCAACGTGAACGTCCGGGAACATGTCCAGGACCTGAACCTGGCCGCGTTCCTGTACAAGCCCATCAAGCCCCGCCACCTCTACCAGGCCCTGGTCAACGTGGTGGGCCAACGGCAGACGCCCCAGACAGCGGCCCAGCCCCTGGCCCAAGCCCCGGACCGGCCCCTGGGCCACCGCTATCCGGCCCAGATCCTGGTCGCGGAGGACAACCCCGTGAACCGACGGGTCACCCGGCTGATCCTGGAACGGCTGGGCTACCGGCCCGATCTGGTGAGCACCGGGAAGGAGGCCCTGGACGCGGTGTTGCGCCGCCCCTACCACATCGTGCTCATGGACCTCTTCATGCCCGAGATGGACGGGCTGCAGGCCGCCCGGGAGATCCGACGCCGCCTGCCGCCCGAACAGCAGCCCACCATCGTGGCCATGACCGCGGCCGCGTCGCCCGAGGACCGAGACCGTTGTCTGGCCGCGGGCATGGACACCTACGTGGCCAAGCCCATCCGGGTAGAGGAGCTGGCCTCCCTCCTGGAGAAGATGCTCCAACGCGATCCCCGCCTGTCCGCCGGCCAGCCCAACCAGGAAACGTAGAGGGCCGGGCATGGAATCCCGATCCCGCCGGCCAGGGCGTCGAGGCACCCGGACCAGTGCCTTCGGCTCCCCGGGCCGAGCCAGCCACGACGCCAGCCTCTTCTACAGCAGCCGCCTCTACCAAGGCCTCCCCCAGGAGGAGAAGGTCCCCCTGGTGGAGAACCCGATCCCGGCCCATGCCCTGGACCGGATCTTCTGCCACAGCGCGGAGCAGATGGCCCATCTGCCCGACTGCAGCGTCCACCTGATGGTCACCTCCCCGCCCTACAACGTGGGCAAGGAGTACGACGCGGACTTCACCCTGGAGGAGTACCTGGCCTTCCTGGAACGGGTGTGGCAGGAGGTGTGGCGGGTGTTGGTCCCCGGAGGCCGGGCCTGCATCAACGTGGCCAATCTGGGGCGCAAGCCCTACATCCCCCTGAACGCGCTCATCGCCCAACAGATGATGGGGCTGGGCTTCCTCATGCGGGGCGAGATCATCTGGAACAAGGCCGGGCACGCAAGCCCCTCCACGGCCTGGGGAAGCTGGATGTCCCCCTCGAACCCCACCCTGCGGGACGTCCACGAGTACATCCTGGTCTTCTCCAAACAACGCTTCGGACGCAGCCGCCGGGCCCCCGGGGCCCCGGACGCCCCCGCCCGGGAACGCCGGGCCACCATCACCCGGGAGGAGTTCCTGGAATACACCAAGAGCGTGTGGACCTTTCCGCCCGCCACCGCCCGCAAGGTGGGCCACCCGGCCCCCTTCCCCGTAGAGCTCCCCTACCGGCTGATCCAGCTCTACACCTTCGCGGACGAAGTGGTGCTGGACCCCTTCATGGGCAGCGGCCAGACGGCCCTGGCCGCCCGACGGGCCGGACGCCATTTCGTGGGCTACGAGATCGACCCCGAGTACGTGGTGCTGGCTCTGGAGAGGCTGGAGGACGCCCAGGAGCCTCCCGGGGATCAGGACGCCCGGTAGTCTGGGTTGGGCCAGAAGATCAAGGTGGACCAGTTGTCCGACGCTTGATCCTGGATGTAGTTCTGCAGGAGCCCCTTGACCACGAAGCCGTTCCGAAGCTGGAAGCTCAGGGTCGGATCGAAGATCTCGCCCGCGACCACCCGATCCACGTACTCCTGTACCGAGAGCTGCCCCTTGTATCGGGCATAGCCCGGCAGGAGCCCACCGGCCACGATGCCCTTGCGGTTGTAGCGGCGCACCAGGTCCTTCCGGGCCTCGTAGAGGCGCCGGCCGATGCCCCGTCCCCGGTAGTCCGGATGCACGCTGATGTCCCCGCCGTAGTAGTAGGGGCCCTCTGGATCGTGGTTGGTGTAGTATCCTCCCGCGATGATCTCCTGGAAGGTGTGCTGCGGGCTGTCGAAGTCGAAGTCCGTGAAGAAGCCGGAGCCAAGCCCCACCACCTTCCCGTCCACCAGGGCCACGAAGTCTCCCTCGGGGAAGATCCGACAGTGGCTGAGGAAGTGCTCGGCCCGCATCAGCTCCTCCGAGCCCAGGGTCGGATAGCACACCCGCTGCAGCTCCTCCAGGGCCTCGGCGAACTCCGGTCGGATGTTGACGATCTCCACCGCCATGCTCCCATCTCCTCCCTTCCCAGCCGGCCCGGGAACCGGGCAGCCGCTCCCCGAGCCGGGCCCTACAGCCGAAAATGCTCGTACTCGTTCTCCGCAGGACGCCCCCAGAGGGCCCAGAGATCCCGGGTGGCCGGCCGCATGATGGCCGCGCCACAGCTCTCCACCTCCAGGGGCGGTTGAGCCCGCACCGAGATGACCGGATCCCGGGTCAGGGCCATGAGATCGTCCACGCCCACGGGGAGACCACCTGGGGCCAGGAGCTGGGAGGCCCTGGCCAGTCGCGCCTCGCTGCTGGCCTGGGATTGGGGCAACCGGGGCCGGCTTCGCGCCTGGGTGGGGGCGGCCAGACAGTGGTTCGTGTGGACCAGGGGGTCGTCCTCCAGGGGCGTCACATGGGTGTAGGTGGGGAAGGCCTCCACGTTGTATCCCCGGCCGTTGCCGTCGAGGAGCAGATAGTTGTGGGCCCCGGCCAGGGGGGCCTCGGTCACGCAGCGCAGGGCCGCGTCGATGTCCGACTGCTGCAGGGCCTTGCGCACCACAAAGGGCCAGGTGACCCCCACCTGGCCGTCGCCGGCCGGCAGGTTGTTGATCCCCACCGCGATGCCGGCCTCGTTCATGCCGATCATGCCGATGCATCCCGTCACGGTGAAGACCAGGCAGGCGGGCTCCCCCGTCGGCCGGCAGCGGAGCAGGATCACGTAGCGGGTGGAGTCCGCGTGCATGTCCCAGGTCTGGCCCAGGAGGCCGTGCCCATCCACCGCCCGGCAGCCCGGGACGATGAACGCGGTGCAGTCCTCCGCGGTGTGGACGGTGGGGGCCCGGTGCTGCCTTCCGTGGGCATAGACCAGGTCCACAAAGTCGGTGAAGCCGTTGGTGACGAGCAGCTCGGCCAGGGTGAGCCCGGTGGCATCGGCCAGGCCCTGGAGCTCCTCCACCAACTCCGGCGCGTAGGCCCGGTGTGGGGGGATGCAGGCCTCGGCCAGGGCCATCACCTCCTCCCGGGAGAGCGGATGCCCCGTCCAGCTTCCCCCCATGGCCAGGGCGATCCGGCTCTCGGTGTACTCCCGGATGGCCTCCCGGTGTGCCTGGCCATGGAGCGCGCCCATCCGGTAGTGGTCTCCCTCCAGTTCCAACACACGCAGTGGGGGCATCGGCCCATGTCCTCCTGGCAGAGTGGTCGAACGGTTCCGAGAATGGGGCGGGAGAGCGGCCTGGCCCAGAGAGCAAGGCCCTGGACGCCGTGCTCGCCGGGGCCCTCCCCTGTCCATCAGGATACCACACTGGACCCGCAGCCCCAGAATGGGCTTCCCGGGGCCCGCGGCCCTTCAGGCCAGGACCTCGTCCACGGCCTCCGCCAACACGCCCATGCCCTCGTCGAGCTCCTCATCCCGGATGGTCAGGGGCGGGAGGAAGCGGACACAGTTGCTGTGCAGCCCTGCCCGAATGGTGATGAGGCCGCGACGCAGGGTGGCCGCGGTGATGGCGTTGGTGGCCTCGGGGTCCGGCTGCTTGGTGGTGGGATCCTGCACCAGCTCCATGACCAGCATGGGCCCCAGCCCCCGCACATCCCCGATGCGGTGGGGATGTCTGCGCTGGATCCGGGACAGATGTTCCCGCATTCGCCGGCCGATCGCCTGGGCCCGAGCCAGGAACTCCGGTCGCCGGAGGGTCTGGATGGCCTGGATCGCGGCCACACAGGCCAGGGGGTTGCCGCTGTAGGTGCCTCCCAGGCCGCCGGGGTGGGGGGCATCCATCACCTCGGCCCGGCCGGTGACCGCGGCCAGGGGCATGCCCGCCGCCAGAGACTTGGCCGTGGTGATCAGATCCGGGACCACGCCGTAGTGTTCCACCGCGAAGAGGCGGCCGGTGCGGCCCATGCCACACTGGATCTCGTCCGCGATGAGGAGAATGCCATGTTGGTGGCACAGGTCCCGGAGCCGCTCCAGGAAGCGGGGCGGCACGGGCACGAAGCCCGCCTCGCCCTGGATCGGCTCGATGACCACCGCGGCCACCGCGGAGGGGTCCACGAAGGAGACGAATGCCTGCTCCAGCTGGGCCACGCTCCATTCCACGAAGCCCTCCGCGCTCATCTCCTCGGGGCGTCGATAGAGGTTGGGGAAGGGCAGCCGGTAGATCTCGGGCGCGAAGGGGCCGAACCCCTTCTTGAACAGGGCCCACTTGCTGGTCATGGCCATGGTCAGGTTGGTGCGTCCGTGGTAGGCCCCCTCGAAGACCACCACGGCCTGGCGGCCGGTATAGGCCCGGGCGATCTTCACCGCGGCCTCCACGGCCTCCGCGCCGCTGTTCACCAGCACCGACTTCTTGGGAAAGTCCCCGGGCGCCACCTGGTTGAGCAGCTCGCAGACCTGGACGTAGGGCTCATAGGTGCCGACGATGGCGCACATGTGGATGAGCCGAGCGGCCTGACGTTGCAGGGCCTCCACCACCTCGGGCGGACAGTGGCCCACGGCCAGGGCGCCGATGCCACCGGCAAAGTCCAGGAGCACGTTGCCGTCCACGTCCGTGACGGCGGCCCCTTGGGCCGAGGCCACCGCGATGGGGGTCAACTTGGCCGCTCCTCGAGAGGAAGCCGCCTCCCGGCGGGCCACAAGCGCCCGGCTGCGGGGTCCTGGGATCTCGGTGACCCGTCGAATGGTGGGCATACGCCTGTGCCTCCCACATGCTGAGATCGATGTAGACCGATGTGCCGTGGACCTCGTATAATAGGCCTGATGGATCCGGGCCCGGGCGCTCCGGCATACTGGACTGGCTGGTATACCGGAGGCCAGGCGGGCGCGGTGAGGCGCGAGCCGTCCCCGGGATCCTGCAGCCTGTCCGGTCCATCCATGTCTTCCCTTGGGTGGATGGCCCCATCCACCCCGATCGGCCCCGAGGGCCAAGGAGGTGTACCATGGATCTCAAGGGCAAACGCGTCGCAGTCCTGGCGGAGGACCTGTACGAGGATCTGGAGCTCTGGTATCCCTACTATCGCCTGGTGGAGGCCGGCGCCGAAGTACATCTGATCGGCCCAGAGGCCAAGACCTACCGCAGCAAGCACGGCTATCCGGCCACAGCCACTGAGGCCGCGGTCCAAACCCGCCCCGAGGAGTTCAACGCGGTGGTGGTCCCCGGCGGCTACGCGCCGGACCGGCTGCGCCGCTTTCCCCCGGTGTTGGACCTGGTGCGAGGGGTGTACCGCCGGGGCGGCGTGGTGGCCGCCATCTGCCACGGGCCCTGGGTCCTCATCAGCGCGGGGATCCTCCAGGGGAAGCGGGCCACCTGCTTCTACGCCATCAAGGACGACCTGGTGAACGCCGGGGCCACCTACGTGGACGAGCCGGTGGTGGTGGACGGCCCCCTGATCACCTCCCGTACCCCCGCAGATCTCCCGGCCTTCCTGCCGGCCCTCATCCAGGCCCTGGCTCGGGAGACCCAGCCGGCCTGATCCGCCTTCCTGGGGAGGGCATGGAGGCCCTGGCCGAGGGTCCCTGTCCTCCCCAGCTCGTCTCTGCCCCCGAGACCGGATGGCCGAGCTACAGGGCCATCTCCTGGACCCGGGCGAACGCTTGGTCCAGCTTCTCCAGGGCCTCGTCCACGTGCTCCTCGGTGGCAGTCAGAGGCGGCGCGATGCGCAGCACATTGCCGTAGAGCCCGCCCTTGCCGATCAACAGGCCCATCTGGCGGGTGATGTCGAAGAGCGCGTTCACGTGCCTGGGCGCCGGCTCCTTGGTGGACCGGTCCACCACCAGCTCTACCCCCTGCATGAGACCCCGCCCCCGGACATCCCCGATCAGCGGGTACTTCTCCTGAAGCGCCTCCAGCCCCCGACGCAGGCGATCGCCCACCACCTGGGTCCGCTCCGGTGGGGCCTCCTGGTGCAGGGCCTCCAGGGTGCCCAGGGCCGCGGCCAGAGAGACCGGGTTGCCGCCGAAGGTGCTGATGGTGAGCCCTGCATCGGCCATGCTGGCCGCGAGCTCCGGGGTGGTGGCCGTGGCCGAGAGGGGCAGCCCATTGGCGATGCCCTTGGCCATGGTCAGGACATCGGGCACCACCCCCGAGTGCTCGATCCCCCACCAGTAGGTGCCGGTGCGGCCAAAGCCCGTCTGCACCTCGTCGATGATCAGGAGACCGCCGTAGCGGTGGACGATCTCCTGGACAATGGCGAAGTACTCCGGGGGCGGGGTGATGAAGCCGCCCACCCCCTGGATGGGTTCCGCGATGAAGGCCGCGATGCGGCCGGAGGTGGTGGTGCGGATGGTCTCCTCCACATCCTCGGCACAGGCCACGCCACACTGTGGATAGGTCATCTTCAGGGGGCAACGATAGCAGTAGGGGTTCAGCGCGTGCTTGATCCCCACCACATGGGTGCCCCCGATGCGCCAGGGGGCCTGCCCCGTCAGGGCCATGGCCATGGGCGAGCGGCCGCTGTAGCCATGGCGCAACGCGATGACCTCCTGGTAGCCGGTGTGGACCTTGGCCAGGATCACCGCGGTCTCGTCCGCGTCCGTGCCCGAGGTGCCGAAGTAGAAGGTGTCCAGCTCGCCCGGCGTGATCGCGGCCAGCTTCTCGGCCAGGGCCACGTGGTTCTCGTGGGGATAGAGGGTGGAGGTGTGGAGGATCTTGTCCACCTGCTCGTGGATGCGCTGGGTGACCCTGGGGTTGTTGTGGCCCACGCTGGTGGTCAGGATGCCCCCGAAGAAGTCCAGATAGCGGTTCCCCTCCACATCCCACACGTAGAGGCCTTCGCCGCGATCCAGGGGCAAGGGCTCCGTGTAGTAGAGGATGTGGTTGGGCCAGAGATGCCGCCGCTGTCTCTCGAGGATGGCTTGGCGATCCATCGGGTCGGCCCTCCTGTGTGGATGGTGGTTCAGCGGTTGTGTGTGGCCCCGGCCAAGGCCTCGGCGAAGACGCCCAGGGCCCAGTCCACCTGCTCTGGGGTGACGATCAGGGGCGGGATCCAGCGAACCACGTTGTTGTAGGTGCCGCAGGTGAGCAGGAGCAATCCTCGCGCCAGGCAGGCCTGTTGGACCGCGGACGCGGTGGTGGGATCCGGCTTGCCGGCGGGAGAGGTGAACTCACACCCTACCATGAGCCCCCGCCCCCGCACATCTCCCAACACCGGGGATTCGGCCTGGAGCTCCTGCAGCCCCTGGAGGAGCTGTTGTCCCCGGGCCGCCGCGTTCTCCGCCAGCCCCTCCTCCTGGATCACCTCCACGGTGACGGCCGCGGCGGCCGCGGCCAACGCGTTGCCCCCGCCGTAGGTCCCACCGTGGGTCCCGGGCCGCCACCGAGCCATCAGCTCGGCCCGAGACGCGATGCCCGAGATGGGCATGCCGCTCCCCATGCCCTTGGCCATGACCAGGATGTCCGGCTCGATCCCCGGGTGTTCGAGACAGAAGAAGCGGCCGGTACGGCCGAAGCCCGTCTGGACCTCGTCCACCACAAGCAGGATGCCATGTCGATCGGCCAGGCCACGCAGTTCCCGGAGGAAGAGATCCGGCGCGGGGACATAGCCCCCTTCCCCCAACACCGGCTCGATGATGAAGGCGGCCGTCTCGTCCGGTGCGCTCTGGCCGTGGAGCAGGTAGTCCAGTTGCTCCAGGCAGAAGGCCACGGTGCGCTCCTCGTCCCATCCGAACCGGTAGCTGTAGGGGAAAGGGGCCACGAAGATACCGCCGGGCAGGGGCTGGTAGTTGTGACGGTAGATGTACTTGGACGTGGTCATGGCCATGGTCTGGTGGGTCCGGCCATGGAAGCTCCCCTGGAAGACCACGATGTTCCGCCGTCCGGTGGCTGCCCGGGCCAGCTTCACCGCGGCCTCCACAGCCTCGGCACCGCTGTTGGCGAAGAAGAAGCGGTCCAGGGCCGGGGGCGTCACCTGGTCCAGCTTCTCCGCCAGGCGCAGGGTTGCGGGCGGGATGACGATGTTCATCTGGCCGAAGATGAGCTGCTCCGCCTGCTCCCGGATGGCGTGGACCACCCGAGGATGACAGTGGCCCGTGTTGGTGACACCGATGCCCGAGGTGAAGTCCATGTAGCGGCGGCCCTGAGCATCGTACAGGTAGACCCCCTCCCCGCGCACAGGTTGGATCTGGGTCAGATGGGTCCAGACCGGAGCCAGGAGCTCCATCCCAGAGGGAGCCGGGGCAGACATGGGCATACCTCCTGATGTGGGTGGTCCGATAGTGGATAGTGGATCGCGCAGGGAGCCTTGAGGTGGGCTTCCCCCTGGGCGATGGTGAAAGGACGTCGGCCTATCCTCGGGAAGCCAGGGCCTCGACCTCCCGGGCCGCCCGTAGACCCGACTCGTAGGCCCCGTGGACCGTGCCGAAGTAGTGGGGATGGGTGGCCTCGCCGGCAAAGAAGATCCTTCCATGGAGCGGCGCGGCCAGGAGGTCCCGGTCCTCGGGTCTCTGGCCCACTCGCTGGAAGGAGTAGCTGCCCCGGGAGAAGGGGTCCTCCTCCCAGCGGGTGCGGACGTAGCCCTCCGGCTCGCACACCCCATCCCCGAAGATGCGCCGGAGGGCCTGGAGCGCCCGATGGACGAGCTCCTCGTCGCTCCATCGGCGGATGTGTCGGGCCCGGCTGCCCGAGTGGTAGGTCACCAGGATGGGCTCCTGGGTGTAGTGGGCGGTGTTCAACCAAGCCTGGAACAGCGGCGGCTGCTCCCCATGGAGGAGATGGAACCGATGGAGCTCCATGGGCCAGAAGGGCCGGGGGAAACGCAGGGCCAGCTTCTCGTAGCTCCCGTAGCCGATCCGCTGGATGGCCCCCTGCTTTTCCGGGGGCAGCGGGGGCTCGAACTGCATCGCCCCGGCCTTCAGGACCCCCAGGGGCACGGTCACCACCGCGTAGTCCCCCGAGACCCGGCCCATCGAGGTCTCCAGGACCACCCCCTGGGCCCCCCGGCGGACCCGATACACCCGGGTGTCCAGGTATACCTCCAGGCCCTGGGCCAGGGCCTGGGCCACCTGGCTGTACCCCCCGCCGTGGAGCAGGAGATCGCCTCCGGGCAAGGTGACATAGGCCGCGTTCAGGCGCCAGTCGATCTCCTCCAGGTCCGCCGCGTTGCTGAACTGGGTGCGGACCACCGCCTGGTAGTGGAAGCCCTCTCGGGCAGCAGGCTCCAGCGCCTCCACCCCGGGCAGGCCCAGCCGGTACAGGTCGGCCAGGGAACGCACCTCGGGCCCCGGTGGCTCGGTCAACACCGAGGCAAAGCGATGGGCGTAGGCCCCGGGGAAGAGCTGGAGGCCCCGGGCATAGGGCTCGGCCGGGATGGATCGGCCATCCCCGTCGAAAGCCTGGACAGTGCCGCCGGCCAGGTCCAGGAAATCCGTGCTCCCCCAGCGCACGCCGGCCCGGCGGACCCAGGGCATGATGGGATTGGCCACAGGGCCGTGGACCCAGGCCGCGCCCAGGTCCACGCAGGCGCCCAGAGAGGTGTCCGTGTGGGTCCGTCCCCCTATCCGTTCCCGGGCCTCCAGCACCCGCACCGTGTGGCCTCCTTCCTGGAGGGCCCGAGCCGCGGCCAGGCCGGCCATGCCCGCGCCCACCACAACCACGGTCGCGGCCATGGCGTGGCTCACTCCACCAACACCCGGGCCACGGCCGGATCCCAGGAGAGCTGGACCCGGTCGCCGGGCTGGAAGTGGTCCGCGTCCTGGTGGGTCAGGTTCTGCATGCGGACCACCAACTGGGCCTGGTCCCCGATCCGCACCATATAGCGGGTGTCGGTACCGATGTAGACCCGCTCCTCCACCACGCCGGTGACCGAGACATGGCCGGGAGCCACCTCCGCGGTGGTGGCCAACAGGGAGATCTTCTCCGGACGCAGGGCGAAGGTGACGGCCTGATGGAGCTGGACCTCCTGGGCGTGACGGTGGGCGGCCAGCTCCACGCCGTCCACGTAGATCAGGGCCCGTTCGCCCTCCAGCCGGGCGATCTGGCCCTCCAACAGGTTGCTCTCGCCGATGAAGTCCGCGACGAAGCGGTTGACCGGTGCCTCGTAGATCTCCGCGGGCGCTCCCACCTGGAGCACCTGTCCCCGATCCATGACCGCGATCCGATCGGACATGGTCAGGGCCTCCTCCTGATCGTGGGTCACGTAGATGAAGGTGATGCCCACCCGGTGCTGGATGTGCTTCAGCTCCAGCTGCATGGCCTTGCGCAGCTTCAGGTCCAGGGCCCCCAAGGGCTCGTCCAGGAGGAGCACCTCGGGCTGTTTGACCAGGGCCCGGGCCAGGGCCACCCGCTGTTGCTGCCCGCCGGAGAGCTGTCGGGGCCGGCGGCTCTCCATGCCCGGCAGCCGGACCAGCTCCAGGACCTCCAGGACCCGGCGTCGGATCTCGTCCTTGGGCACCCCCTCCATCTCCAGGCCAAAGGCCACGTTCTCGTAGATGGTCATGTGGGGGAAGAGCGCGTAGTTCTGGAAGACCGTGTTGACCGGCCGGCGATAGGGCGGCGTGCTGCCCATGGGCCTGCCGTGGATCCAGATCTCGCCCCGGGTGGGCAGCTCGAAGCCCGCGATCATGCGCAGGGTGGTGGTCTTTCCACACCCCGACGGCCCCAGGAGGGAGAAGAACTCCCCCTCCTGGATGGTCAGGGTCACGTCCTCCACGGCCACCACGGTCTCGCCGTGGGGGCCGGGGAAGACCTTGGTCACCTCCCGGACCTCCACCGCGGGCAGGGCGGTGGAGGTCCGCAGCTCACGTCCAGAGAGGTCGACAGATTGGGCCATAGGACATTGGCTCGGGAATATGTCCGAGGACAGCGAAGACCGATCGGGCTACTGGGCGGACTTGATCTCCGTCCACGCGTCGTCGTAGAGGACCGTGGCCTCGCCCACGTCCACCACGAACTGGAGCCGCTCCATCACCTCGGGCGGTGGGTAGATGCCGGGGTTGTTGCGGTCCTCCTCGTTGATCAGGGGCAGCGCGGCCGCGTTGGGGGTCGCGTAGCGGATGTAGTTGGACAGCTCCGCGCCCACCTCGGGCTCCAGGATGTAGTTGATGAACTTCTCGGCCAGCTCCTTGTGGGGCGCGCCCTTGGGGATGCACATGTTGTCGGTCCAGACGATGGACCCCTCCTTGGGGATGCTGTAGCGGATGGCCGGGTTCTCCTCCATCACCTGGAAGATGTCGCCGCTCCACTCCATGGTCAGATCCACCTCGCCCTCGTCCAGGAGGATCTGGCCCGTGTCCGGTGCGAAGGCGGCCACCAGGGGTTTCTGCTCCAACAGGAGCTCCTTGGCCTCGTTGATCTGGTCGGGATCCGTGGTGTTGATGTCGTAGCCCAGCAGGAGCAGGGCCACGCCCATGACGGCCCGGGGATCGTCCAGCCACGCGATCCGGCCCGCGTACTTCTCGTCCCAGAAGGACCACCAACTGTCGATCTCGCCGCCGGTGGCCTCGATGTTGTAGCCAATACCCATGGTGCCCCACTGGTAGGGCACGCAGTACTTCAGCCCCGGATCGTAGCGGGGGTTCTGGAAGGTGGGATCGAGGTTGGCGATGTTGGGGATGTTCTCGTGGTCCAGCTCCTCCAACATGCCCAGGTTGATCATGATCTCCACCATGTAGTCCGAGGGCACAATGAGGTCGTACCCCGGGTTGCCACCCTGGAGCTTGGCCAACAGCTCCTCGTTGCTGTCGAAGATGTCGTAGTTCACCTTGACCCCATAGCGCTCCTCGAAGCGGGGGATGGTCTCCGGCGCGATGTAGGTGGACCAGTTGTAGATGTTCAGCTCCAGGACCTCACCGGATTCCCCGCCTTCCGGGGCCGCGGCTTCCTCTGCCCCCCCGGAGGCCGGCGCCTGGGGGGCTGCGGGCGCCGCGCACGCGGCCACCACCAGGGCCAGGACAGTCACCAGGACCAGCCAGACGAACAGACGATGGGTCTTCATGGATGTGTCCCTCCTTGGGTTGAAGAGTGTCGAGATGCCAGCAGCGTGCTGTGCCACGGAGAAGGCGCGAAGGCCCAGGTCATCCTCGCCGTTGGATGGCCAGAGAGAGGAGCACCAGGACCATGGAGGCCAACAACATCAGGGTGGAGACCGCGTTGATGGCCGGTGTCACGGTGAAGCGGATCATCCCGTACACGAAGAGAGGCAGGGTGCTGGATCCCACCCCTGCGGTGAAGAAGGTGATGACGAAGTCGTCCAGGGAGAGGGTGAAGGCCAACAGAGCGCCGCCCAGCACTCCCGGCATGATCAGGGGCAGGGTGACCCGTCGAAACGTCTGCCACTCGTTCGCGCCCAGGTCCTGGGCCGCCTCCTCCAGGGTCCGGTCCATCCCGGCCAGGCGAGCCCGGACCACGATGGCCACGTAGGAGACGTTGAAGGCCACGTGGCCGATGATGATGGTGGCAAAGCCCAGGGCCATGCGCAGCCCCAGCAGGTTCTCCAGCAGGCGGAACAGGAGCGAGAAGAAGACCAACAGGGAAATGCCCATGGTGATGTCCGGGATCACCACGGGCAGGGCCAACAGGGTCTGAAAGGTGCCCTTGAAGCGGAAGCGGTACCGGTGGAGGGCCAGCGCGATCATGGTACCAAAGACCGTGGAGATGGCCGTCGCGGAGAAGGAGACGATCAGGCTGTTGCGCAGGGCCAGCACGATGCCGCTGGCCTGGAAGTTCCGGGCCAGCTCCGCGGTGTCCTGGGCCACGGTCCCGGTGTCGCCGTACAGGCCCAGGGTCCCCGCGCCGGCCAGGAGGCTGCGATACCAGTCCAGGGTGAACCCTCGCCACACCGAGACGTTCCTGGAGGCGTTGAAGGAGAGGATCACCAGGATGAGGATGGGCGCGTAGAGGAAGGTGTAGACCAACAGCGCGTTCAGGCCCAGGAGCCAGCGGGCCGCGGCGCCTCGGGTGCCGGCGGCCGGCGGGGGCTGGGTGGCCAGAGGTCGTTCCACCGTGGTGGCTTCCAGGGCCATCAGAGCATCTCCTCCTCGCCGTAGCGGAAGTAGATCCAGGCCGCGATGGAGACGATCACCATCAGGGAGATGGAGACAGCCGAGCCGAAGGGCCAGTTCCGGGCCTTCAGGAACTGCTGTTGGGTCAGGTTGCCGATCATCATGGTCTTGGCCCCGCCCAGGAGATCCGGCGTGACAAAGGCGCCGATGGCCGGGATGAAGACCAGGATACAGCCGGCCACGATCCCCGGCAAGGTCAGGGGCAGCATCACCCGGAGAAAGGAACGCCACCCGTTCGCGCCCAGGTCCTGGGCCGCCTCGATGAGGGAGAAATCGAACTTCTCGATGGACGCGTACAGGGGGAGCACCATGAAGGGGAGGTAGCCGTAGACCAGGCCGAAGGTCACCGCGAAGGGAGTGTACATGATCTGCAAGGGCTCCTGGATCACGCCCAGCCCCTGGAGCACCGCGTTCACCACCCCCTCGGTCCGGAACAAGACCATGATCGCGTAGGTCCGCACCAGGAAGTTGGTCCAGAAGGGGATGATGACCAACAGGAGGAGCACGTTCCGCCAGGGCTGTCGCTGGCGAGCGATGTAGTAGGCCAGGGGGTATCCCACCAACAGGCTGATGACCGTGGTGGTGACGGCCATCCACAGGGACTGCCAGAAGATCTGGAAGTAGATGGGGTTCAGGAGCCGGGCGTAGTTGTCCGCGGTCCACCGATAGATCACGTTCCCGTAGGGCCCCCGGGTGAAGAAGCTGTAGACCAGCACGATGAGCAGGGGCAACAGGAAGAAGAACCCCAGCCAGAAGGCCCCGGGCGTGAAGAGGAACCAGAACTGGGCCCGATGGCCGCGGCGCCTCGACAGGCTCTCATGCATAGCGTCCGTCCACCTTGGATGGGGGGCGCTCCGATACCCGCAGATAGTGGCTCAGGCTCTGCTCCGCCACCTTGTAGACCTGCAGGATCATGGAGGTCCAGGTGCGCTGGACCCCGGTCACCTTGGAGATCCGGTCCTTGAGCACCCGGGCCAGGTGATCCCGATCCCGGCACATCACCTCCACCAACAGATCGTACTCCCCGGTGACCCACAGGAGATAGCTCACCTCGGGAATGGCCGCGATCTCCTCCAGAGCCTGGTCCAGATGGGCCGGATGGACGTGGATCCCCACCATGGCCGGCGCGTGGATGCCCGTGCGGTGAGGGTCCACCAGACCGATGATGCGCACCACCTTCTCCTCCACCAGCCGAGCCACCCGGTTCCGCACCGTCCCCTCGGTCACCTGGAGGGCCTTGGCGATCTCCGTGAAGGGCTTGCGGCCATCCTGTTGGAGATGGGCCAGGATCGCGTAGTCCAGTTCGTCCATGGGAGATCCCTGGAGATCCCGCTGACAGGGTGGCGAACGCTTGGCGGGGGATTACGAATTTCGCAGCGCCGGGCAAGTATACTACGATTATCGCAATCCCGCAAATCGCCCCGGCCGCCAGGTGCACGCAAGGGCAGCCCGTCCCGACCGGCTCCTCCGGCGCGCCCGCCAGGGGAGGAGCGGATTCCCCGGCACAGGTAGACTTGCAATCTGGGAGAAACCCGGCCACAATCCACCCAGGCCATAGTGGAGAGACGGGCGGCGGGGAGGTCGGACGCCTCCCCCGGATGTTCGCCCCCTGCCCCTCGCCAACGAACTTCCTCATCGCTGACCAAGAGGTCTCTGGATGGAGATGGACACCCGCGAGCTGGACGCCAAGATCGGACGTCTCCAGGTCCGCAAGGACGACTGGGCCCGCCTCCCCCTGGAGGAGAAGATCCACCACCTGGGCGAGATGCGACGCCGCACCGGCCGGGTGGCCCGGGAGTGGGTGGAGGCCGCGGCCCAGGCCAAGGGGATTCCCCTGGATTCGCCGCTGGTGGGCGAGGAGTGGGCCGGTGGCCCCTGGGCCCTGCTCCACGGCATCAACCGCTACGTGGAGACCCTGGTGGCCCTGAGCCGGGGGGACGACCTGCTGCACCACACAGGCCCCGTGCGCACCCGGGCCGACGGCCAGGTGGTGGTCCAGGTCTATCCCCTGAACCTCTACGAGCGCCTCCTCATGCACGGCGTCCGTGCGGAGGTCTGGATGCAGCGGGACGTGACCCTGGACAACCTCCGGGAGCAGATGGCCTCCTTCTATCGCCGGTCGAGCCCACCAGGTCGGGTCACCCTGGTGCTGGGCGCGGGGAACGTGGCCAGCATCACCCCCATGGACGTGCTCCACCAACTGGTGGCCGAGGGCTCGGTGGTGTTGGCGAAGATGAACCCGGTGAACGACTATCTGAGGCCCTTCTTCGAGGAGATCTTCGCCACCCTGCGGGCCTACGGCTTTGTGGAGTTCGTCCACGGCGGCCCGGAGGTGGGCCAGTATCTGGTCCACCACCACGGGATCGAGGCGGTCCACATGACCGGCAGCGCCCGGACCTTCGACGCCATCGTCTGGGGGCCCGGCCCGGAGGGCCAACGTCGGCGAGAGCAGGGCACCCCCCTGTTGGACAAGCCCATCACCGCGGAGCTGGGGAACGTGACCCCCACCATCGTGGTCCCCGGCCCCTGGGACGAGGCGGACCTGCGTTTCCAGGCCGAACACATCGCCACCCAGAAGCTCCAGAACTGCGGCTTCAACTGCATCGCGGCCCAGGTGCTGGTGACCCCCCGGGCCTGGCCCCTGACCGAACGCCTCCTCTTCCACCTGCGCACGGTGATGCGCTCGATACCCCACCGAGAGGCCTACTACCCCGGCGCGGAGGAGCGCCAGGCCCAGGCGGCTCGACACGATGGACGGGTGGAGCTCCTGGACGAGCCCTGGAGCTGCCGGGTACCCCGCACCCTGATCACCGACGTGGATCCGGAAGCCGATTCCCCCTTCTTCCGAGAGGAGGTCTTCGGGCCGGTACTGGTCCAGACCGGGCTCCCCGGAAACGATCCGGCCGAGTTCCTGCGCCATGCGGTGCGCTTCGTCAACGAGCGCCTCTACGGCACCCTGGGAGCGAACCTCATCGTCCATCCCAGGACCGCCCGACACCTTGGCCGGGCGCTGGATCAGGCCCTGGCCGACCTGCGCTACGGCACCATCGGCGTCAACATCTGGGTGGGGGCCGGCTTCCTCCTCTCCCAGACCCCCTGGGGCGCCTACCCAGGCCACACCCTGGCCGACGTCCAGAGCGGCATCGGCATGGTCCACAACACCTTCCTCTTCGACCGGCCGGAGAAGAGCGTGGTGTACGGCAACTTCTATCCCTTCCCCCGCAACCTGCGCCACGGCCAGTTCCAGCTCCTGCCCAAGCCCCCCTGGTTCGTCACCCATCGCTTCAACCACAGCGTGGGCTGGCGCATGGCGGCCTTCGCGGAGAACCCAGGCTGGCTCCACCTGCCGGGGATCTTCGTGGACGCACTGCGAGGCTGAGCCGTGGCCCCGCGCTATCTCCAGGCCTTCATCCCGGCCAACGGCCAGGACCGGCTGGCCGAGATCCTGGGGGACCAGCCCCTCCTGGGCCTGTGGAAGGACCAAGCTCAGGAGGATCGGATCGCGATCCACCTCCTGGTGCCGGCGGAGGAGAGCGAGGCCGTCATGGATCGCCTGACCCAGGCCTTCAGCGGCTCCGACGTCTTCCGCATCGTGGTCCTGGCCGCGGAGGCCACCGTCCCCCGCCTGGAGCCGGAGGAGGAACCAGAGGGGGCCGCGCCCCGGCCCGGCCCGGAGGCCGAGCCCTCGCCCGCGGAGCGGAGCGGCCGGATCAGCCGGGAGGAGCTCTACACCGCGGTGGTGGGCGCGGTGGGCATCACCCGGGTCTTCGTGGTGCTCACGGCCCTCTCGGCCCTGGTGGCCGGGGTGGGGCTGCTGCGGAACGACATCGCGGTGGTCATCGGCTCCATGGTCATCGCGCCCCTCCTGGGCCCCAACGTGGCCATGGCCCTGGCCACCACCCTGGGCGACACCGACCTGCTCCGACGGGCGGTGCGGACCAACGCGGTGGGCGCGCTCCTGGCCCTGGCCGTCTCCGGGGCCATGGGCCTGGTGGTGGCCGTGGACCCCACCTCCCCGGCCCTCGTGGCCCGCACCCAGCCCCAGCTCAGCGATCTGATCCTGGCCCTGGCCGCAGGCACTGCAGGCGCGCTGGCCTTCACCCGGGGCCTGGCCGAGGCGGTCATCGGCGTCATGGTGGCCGTGGCCCTCATGCCCCCCATGGTCACCGCGGGGATGCTCCTGGGCAGCGGCCACCTGGCCCAGGCCCTGGGCGCCCTCCTGCTGGTCGGGATCAACGTCATCGGCGTCAACCTGGCCAGCGTCCTCACCTTTCTGGCCCAGGGGGTCCGTCCCCGGACCTGGTGGGAGGAGCGGCGAGCCCGCCGGGCCACCCGTCGGGCCACGGCCCTGTGGGCCGTCCTGCTCGCGCTGCTCCTCGCCTTCCTCTACCTGGCGCAGCGGTGACCTGTCGCCACCGCCTCCCCTGGGGCCAACGTGGATGTCCCACGGATCCTTGAATTTCCCCCTGGGATCCGGTACCATACACCTGGCACAGCACCCTGCGGCCAGCATCCCGTCCACCCCACCGCCTGGGCCCACAGGCCCGGCGCTCCGGCGTCTCGGTCCACTCCCTCGAGCCTCCTCGCGGCCCAGGAGACGTGGCCGGACCGCGGATGAAGGAAGATGCCCGCCCTCCTCCAGGGAGACACCGTCCGGAGAACCGCTGCACCATGAACGTCGTGGCCATGATCCTGGCTGGCGGCCAGGGAACCCGCCTCACCGTCCTCTCCGAGACCCGGGCCAAGCCTGCAGTGCCCTTCGCGGGCAAGTTCCGCATCATCGACTTCACCCTGAGCAACTGCGTCAACAGCGGGATCTACACCGTGGGCGTCCTCACCCAATACCGCCCCCACAGCCTGAACGAGCACATCGGCATCGGCAAACCCTGGGACCTGGACCGGGCCAAGGGTGGGGTCCGGATCCTCCAGCCCTACCAGGGGCGAGGCGGCCAGGTCTGGTACGCGGGCACCGCGGACGCGATCTACCAGAACCTGGACTACATCCGGGAACAACGGGCCGATACGGTGCTGGTCCTCTCGGGCGACCACATCTACAAGATGGACTACCGGCCCATGCTCCGGTACCACCGGGAGAAGGGCGCGGCCCTGACCATCGGGGTGATGCCCGTGCCCCTGGAGGAAGCCCACCGCTTCGGCATCATGGAGGTGGACGGAGAGGGACGCATCGTCCGCTTCCAGGAGAAGCCCAAGGAGCCCAGGAGCAACCTGGCCTCCATGGGCATCTACGTCTTCGACCGCCCTGCCCTGGAGCACCGGCTGGGCGAGGGCACGGCAGACTCGCCTCGGGTGGACTTCGGACAACACGTGGTGCCGGCCATGCTGGCCGCCGGCGACCGGGTCTTCGCCTACCGCTTCCAGGGCTACTGGGTGGACGTGGGCACGGTCCACGCCTACTGGGCCACGAACCTGGAGCTGGTCCAGCCCGAGCCCGCGCTGGACCTGTACGACGAGAACTGGCCTATCTACACGAAGTCCCAGGAACGGCCCGCGGTCAAGGTGACGCCCCAGGCCCGGGTGCTCCGCAGCCTGGTCTCCAACGGCAGCATCGTCCGGGGCCATGTGGAGAACAGCGTCCTCAGCCCCGGCGTCTACGTCAGCCCCGGCGCGGTGGTCCGGGACAGCGTCATCATGAACGACACCTGGATCGGGCCCGGCGCCCTGGTGCAGCGGGCGGTCATCGACAAGGAGGTCACCGTGGGCGCGGGCACCCTCATCGGCCAGGGCGACCCCGACATCCCCAACCAACAGATGCCCGACCGCCTGAACACCGGCATCACCGTGGTGGGCAAGGGCGCGGAGATCCCCGAGGGCAGCCGCATCGGCTGCAACGTGCTCATCAACAGCGGCCGCCGGGAGGAGGCCTTCCCCGAAGACCGAGTGGTCCCCGACGGCCAGACCATCTGAGGAGGCGGCCCATGTCCCAGGCCTTTGCCATGATCATGGCCGGCGGTGAGAGCCCCGACCTGAGCGTCCTCACGGAGATCCGGGCCGAGCCCGCGGTGCCCTTCGGCGGCAAGTTCCGCCTGGTGGACTTCTCCCTGAGCAACTGCGTCAACAGCGGGATCCACAACGTGGCCATCCTGACCCAGTATCGCCCTCGAAGCCTGAACGACCACATCGGCATCGGCAAACCCTGGGACCTGGACCGGGCCAAGGGCGGCGTGCGCCTGCTCCAGCCCTACCAGGGGGGCCCCTTCGGCGGCTGGCAGCGCGGATCCGCGGACGCGGTACGCCGCAACCTGGACTACGTGCTCCAACAGCCCGAGGAACGGGTCCTCATCCTCTCCGGCCGCCACATCTATCTCATGGACTACCGGCCCATGCTGGAGTTCCACATCCAGAGCCGCGCGGAGGTCACCGTGGCCGTGCGACGGGTCAGCCGCCACGAGACCTACCGCTTCGGCATCGTCCGGGTGGACGGGGACGGACGCATTCGAGATTTCCAGGAGAAACCCCGCCGCGCGCCCGGCAATGTGGCCAACATGGGCGTCTACGTCTTCGACAGGGCCGTCCTGGTGGACGCGCTGCTCCAGGGCGACCACGTGGACTTCGGCCACCACCTGCTGCCCGAGATGGTGCGCCAACACCGACGGGTCTTCGCCTACTTCTACCCCGGGTATTGGGCCGACGTGGGCACGGTCCAGGCCTACTGGGAGGCCAACATGGGGCTGTTGGCCGAGGAGCCGGCCCTGGACCTGTACGACCCCGAATGGGTGGTCCACACCCGCTCCTACGAGAAGGCCCCGGTGAAGTTGGGCCCCCAGGCGGACGTGGACGGGACCATCCTCTCCAATGGGTGTCAGATCTTCGGCGTGGTGGAACGCAGCGTCATCGCCCCCGGGGTGGTGGTGGAACCCGGAGCCCGGGTGCGGGACAGCGTGATCCTGAACGACACGGTCATCCGGGCCGACGCGGAGGTGGAGCGCTGCATCGTGGACAAGGAGGCGGTCATCGGAGTGGGGGCCCGGGTGGGCCATGGAGAACGGAACACCCCCAACAAGGAGCTGCCGGAACGGCTCAACACAGGCCTGACCCTCATCGGCAAGGGCAGCCGCATCCCCGACCGAATGGTGCTGGGGCGGAACGTCATCGTCCACCCCGGGGCCACCGAGGCCGATTTCGGCCGGCGGAAGAGCATCCGCAGCGGCAGCAGCGTGGGCCGCAGTCAGCGGAACGCGAGGCGCTGAGGACCGTCTCCGCCATCGGCCCGCTCATCCCTGCCGGGCCCGAAAGCCCAGCTCCTCCAACAGCAGCAGGATCCGATCTCGCTGGTCGCCCTGGATCTCGATCTGGTCCCCCTTCACCGTGCCGCCGGTTCCCAGCCGGCTCTTCAGATGTTTGAGCAAGGCCCTCCGACCGGCCGCCGGGCTCTGCACTCCCCGGATCACGGTCACGGTCTTGCCCCCTCGTCCTTTCCGCTCCACCCGAACCAGGACCGGCCGATCCCCCTGGACCGCCCAGGGACCTGCGGGATCGTGGGGTGTGGCCGCGGTCTCGGCCGGCTTCTCTGGATCGGGATCGGTGGAGTAGACCCGTCGAACTTTGGCCATCTCTGCCACCTCCTTGGGGCAATGCATGGGGATCGCCGCGCGGGCAGGGGCCCTGGCCAGGATCCGGGGGGACGAGGGAGCTAGGACCCGGCCGCCTCCCCGGGCCCTGGGCCGCGCTCCCGCAGCCGCGCCACGGCCGCGTGCAGACGCCGCCCCCTGGCATGGGCCCTCTCCAGGAACTCCGCCTCGTAGACCAGCCCGGACAGATGGATGGAGACCTCCAGGCTCAGGGGTTTGGTGTAGGAGGAACGAGCAATGAAGCTCGCGGTCCACTCCCAGTCGGTGATGCCGTCGTAGGGCAGCCGGTGTTGGTCCCAGGTGCCGTCGTTGTCGTGCAGATGGACCGCGAGGAGCCGGTCCGCCAAGGGCCAGGCCCGCTCCATCCCGCCGGGGGTCAGGGTAGCATGGCCGCTGTCGTGGCAGTACCCCAGGTAGTCGGGAGGATAGAGGTCCAGGACCTGCACCAACGCATCGAAGTTGTGCTCGAAGTCCTCGGGGCGGGGCTCCCGGTGGACCGGCTGCCGGAGACGGAAGAGGTTCTCCAGGGCCAGGCGGACCCCCCGGGTCCGGCAGTAGGGCTCCAGTTCGTCCAGGGTACGACGGGCCTGTTCCCAGAAGGTGCTCCGCTCTTCCGGCGCGGACGGCGGAAAGAGGTGCATGATCACCACGTCGGCCCCCAGGTCCGCCGCCAGGTCCACCCGGTTCTTCACCAGCTCCACCCCGGCCTGACGGCGGTAGGCCTCCGCCGCGGTCCAGTCCTTCTCCACCCCCGCGGAACCGTGGACATCCAGGAGCCGCAGGCCATAGGTCTCCAACCAGGCCCGGATCTGGGCCACCTCCGAGGGATGGTAGACGAAGTCGGTGTTCCAGTGGTGACACCAGTGGATGTGGGTGAAGCCCGCCTCCGCGGCCCGGCGGAGGTACGGCTCCGGATCGCCGGTATCGGCCACATAGTCGGTGGTGATGGCCAGGGAATGGGACACAGGCCCCCTCCAGCCTCAGCGGATCGGGTTCAAGGCCCGGATCACCGCGTCGTGGATGGTCCCTCCGGTGGCCACCAGGCTGGTGCCGGACACCGGATCGTTGCCCTGCCAGTCGGTCACCGTGCCGCCCGCCCCCTGGACGATGGGCACCAGGGCCATGAGGTCCCAAGGGGCCATCCGGGGATCCAGCATGATGTCCGCACCGCCGATGGCCACCAGGTAGTAGCCATGACAGTTGCCCCACCCGTAGTAGTGGCGGACCTGCCGGATCAGGGCCTCGAAGGCCGGTCCATCCTGGTATCGAGGCACGTCGAGGTGCTCGCTGGTGAGAAGCACCGCGTCCCGGATGGAGGGGCAGCTCCGGACACGGACCCGTTCCCCGTTGAGCCAGGCGTGTCGGCCGTCGCCCACCAGGAGATCGTCGGTCAGGGGCTGGTGCAGCAGCCCGAAGCAGGGCCGCTCGTCCTGGCAGAACGCGATGAGGGTGCCGAAGAGATAGCTCCCGGCCACGAAACTGCTGGTGCCGTCGATGGGGTCCAACACCCAACGTTCCCGGGCCTCGGGCCGGGTCAGGCCGTATTCCTCGCCCAGGATGCCGTGGGTGGGGTAGTGTCGTTCGATGAGCTCCCGCATGACCTCCTCGGCCTCCTGATCGGCCGGGGTCACCAGGGAATCGTCCGCCTTGTGGTGGACGGCGAAGCCGCTGCGGAAGTGGCGGCGGATCACCGCGGCGCTGAGCTCGGCCAGCCGCACGGCGAACTGGATGAGTTCCGCATAGGGGGAGGGGTAGGCCATGGGGGATCTCCGGTCCGTGCGGCTGGGGATGGAATCTCCCTGGCCTCATCGGTCCCGCCGGGTGCGGGGGTCCAACACATCCCGCAGCCAGTCGCCCAACAGGTTCATGCCCAGCGCGGTGACCGCGATGGCCAGGCCCGGGTAGACCGCGATCCAGGGATAGATGTTCAGGTACTTGCGGCCCTGGGTCAGCATGTTGCCCCAACTGGGCACGCTGGGGGGAACGCTCAGGCCGAGGAAGCTGAGGCCGGCCTCGTAGAAGATCATGGCCGACATCTCGAAGGTGGCCAGGGTGAGGAGGGGCCCGATGAGATTGGGGACGATGTGCCGCAGCAGGACCCGGCCGGTGGGCACCCCGATGCACTGGGCGGCCTGGATGTACTCGGCCTGTCGGATGCGCAGGACCTCGCCCCGGGTGACCCGGGCGAAGAGGGGCGAGCTGGTGACGCCGAAGAGGAGGATCACATTGATCAGGCTCCGGCCCAGCACCGCGGCCGCGACCACCACCAGGATCACGTAGGGGATGGCCAGGAGCAGGTTGATGGTCCCGGTGAGGAGGGTGTCCAGCCAGCCGCCCACGTAGCCGGCCAACAGCCCGGCCACCATCCCCAGGGTGAGCGCGATGGCCACGCCGAAGACCCCCACCGTCACCGAGACCCGGCTGCCGAAGACGATGCGGCTGAACATGTCCCGGCCCAGGTTGTCCGTGCCCAGGGGATATTCCCACGAGCCCCCTTCCTGCCAGGCTGGAGGCATCTTCGCGGCCCGGAGGTTCTGGTCCAGGGGATCGTGGGGCGCGATCGGCTCCGCGAAGACCGCGGTGAAGACCACCAGGAGGACCAGGAGGAGCCCCAACAGGCCGGCCCGATCCCGGCGCAACATCCGCCACACCGCGCCCAGCCGCTCCCAGAAGGTGGGATCCCGGTGGAAGGCCTCCATGGGGCCGGCCGCCCGAGGATGGGTCGTCGCTTCCATGGCGAACTACGCTCCACGTCGGATGCGGGGGTCCAGGAGCCCGTAGAGCAGATCCGTGACCAGATGGATGAGGATCGCGAAGCTGGCGAAGAAGACGGTGATGGCCTGGACCAGGGGGAAATCCCGGCCCTTGATGGCCTCGTCCAGAAGGCTGCCCAGGCCCGGCCAGGCGAAGATGGTCTCGATGTAGATGGAGCCCCCCAGGAGATAGGTGAACTGGACCCCCATGACGCTGATCAGGGCGATGGCCGTGTTGGGCAGGATGTGCCGGGCCATGATGAGGACCTCGGACAGCCCCTTGGAGCGGGCCGTGCGCACGAAGTCGTTGGTCCGGATCTCCAGGACCTGGGCCCGGGTCAGGCGGTAGAGCTGGCTCATGACCCCCAGCCCCAGGGCCACCGCGGGCAACACCACGGAGATCCAGCGATCCCGGCCAAAGCTGGGGAACCAGCCCAACTGCACCGCGAAGACCAGGATCAGGATCATGGCCAGCCAGAAGCTGGGCGTCACCTGCCCCAGGAGGCCCAACGCCCGGCCCAGGCCGTCCACCCAGGAGCCGGGATAGGTGCCGCTCAGGGTGCCCAGGGGGATCGCGATGGCCGTGGCCACCGCCATGGCCGCCACGGCCAACTGGACCGTGGCCGGCAGCCGCTCCAGGATCACGGCCCGATTGGGGCGGTTGAGCTTGAGGGAGGTGCCCAGGTCCAGGACGAGGACGCCCGTCGCGAAGTCCATGAACTGGACGTAGACCGGGCGGTCGAAGCCCATGGCCTTTCGGAAGGCCTCCACCTGTTCCGGGGAGGCGTCTCGGGGCACCATCAGAGAGGCCGGATCGCCGGTCAGCCGGATGATGAAGAAGACGATGACCACCACGCCGAACAGGAGAAGGATCGATTGGGCCATCCGGGTGAGAAGATAGCCGAACATGGCCTCGCTCGGGAGGGGAATGGAGGGCGCCAGGTGGAGGGATGCTCGCCCCCACCCAGCGCCCGGAGATGTGGCAAGCGCTACGGTTCCTCGATCCAGGTGTACATGAGGAAGTACTGTTCCGCGGCCCGAGGCCGATAGTCGTGGACGGCCACGTTGACCGCCTCGAAGGCCCAGGGTTCGTAGAGGTAGATGAAGGGCGGGTTCTCGTACATGTAGCGCTGGAGCTCCCGGTAGAGCTGGGCCCGGGCCTCGTCGTCGATGGTGACGATGATCTGGTCCAGGTACTCCCCGATCTTCTCGTCGTACCAGGAGGAATAGGTGGCATCCCAGCCGCCCAGCGCGCCCAGGAGGCGGTTGTAGGCCTCGCCCAGGGCCGAGGACCAGCTATCGCCGAACAGGGGCGGCAGCTCCTTGTTGGCCTCCAGGTCCCAGTACTGGCCGGACTCCATGAACTCCAGGTCCACCTGGATGCCCACGTCCCCCAGGTAGCCGGCCACGGCCTCGCACACCTGCTCGAAGTTGGTGTACGCGCCGGTGGGGCAGGCCATGCCGATCGAGAAGCCGTCCGGGTAGCCGGCCTCGGCCAGCAGCTCCCGGGCCCGGTCCGGGTCATAGGGATAGGGTTCCAGGCTCTCGTCGAAGCCCAGGTTGGCCGGGGTGATGAAGCCGGTGGACAGACGAGCCTTGCCGTCGAAGAGGGCATCCACGATGGCCTGGCGGTCCACCGCGTAGTTCATGGCCAGGCGCACCCGGACATCCTCGGTGGGCATGCCCTTGCCGGTGGTCAGGTTGTTGAACGCGATGTAGTAGACCCGATCCACCGGATAGGAGAGGATGCGCACGTTGGCCGCGTCCTCCAGGGTCTGGGCCTCCTCCGCGCTCAGGCGCTGGGCAATGTGGACCTCGCCGGTACGGGCCGCGGCCACCCGGGTGGAGGACTCGGGAATGGGGCGGAAGATCAGGGTCTTGACCTTGGGCATCTCCTCCCGCCAGTAGTCCTCATTGGCCTCGTAGACGATCCGATCGCCCCGCTTCCACTCCACGAACTTGAAGGGGCCGGTGCCGATGGGATGCTGCTCGAAGCCCTCCACCCCCACCTCCTGGAAGTACTGGGGAGGCACCATCATCCAGTTATAGGCCATGAAGCGCAGGAAGAGCGCGTTGGGCTCCGGTGTGGTGATCCGCACCGTGTAGTCGTCGATCTTCTCCACGCTGTCCGCCATCTCCCAGATGTAGGCATACTCGTTCTCCGGATCCTTGCCCATCTCCCAGGAGAAGACCACCGCATCCGCGTTGAAAGGCTCGCCGTTGTGGAAGGTCACCCCCTGGCGGAGCCGGAAGATGTACTCGGTGCCATCTTCGGAGACCTCCCATTCGGTGGCCAGGGCCGGGACCAGGTTCCCCTCGTCGTCCACCCAGACCAGGGAATCGTAGAGCTGGCTGGCTGCATTGGCCGCGTTGCGCTCCGCGGCCCGAGGCATGTAGATGGAGTTGGGCATGGTGGACAGGGCTACCCGCAGCTCCCCAGTGGGCCCGGTCGGCGGCTGCGCGGGAGCCGCCGCCTCCTCCGGCCCAGCCGCCTCCGGGGCCGATGGGGGCTGGGCCGCCGGGGCTCCGGGCGCCGCGGGCGCGGCACAGCCCACCACCCACAGGGCCAGGGCCGCCCACAGGGCCAGGGCCAACAGCCGATGTGGTGCGTTCATCGCGTCACCTCCTGTGAAACGGTCGAGAAAGGGTGTCGGATAGCCGGGATCGCATCCCGATCGCGTCCACCGTCCGGGAGCAGCGCAGCGGTTCGAACAGACGTGCCAGGATGGAGGCGGTGTCCGACGGGAAGGCCGAGGGGGATCCACCAGGGAGCTCCCAGGCCCACGCCCCCGGCCTGGAGCGGGGCCCGTCCCGGCGCCCCCTGGAACAAGATGGCACCCGGACGAAGCGTCGGTCCGGCGTGGCCAGAACCCGGACGGGCTGGCTATGGTGGCTCTTCCCTCGATCCAGGCACAGTGCGGTGCAGCGGATCGGCTCGGAGGTGGAACACGGATCGGGCCGCACGCTCGGAGCGTTCAGGGGGCATCTTGGAGTGTAGCATAAGGTGCACCGTTTCGCAAAGCGTGTTTTCACCTCCTGTCCCCTTGATGGTACCATGGAGGAGAGGAGACGCTCTGCCCGGCCCCCTGGGAGGTGGAGCTGGGACGATCTTCTGCGAGGCTTGCCACCATGGCCCCCAACCCCCTGCTGTCTCGGCTCGGATACGATGCGGACACCCGCCTGGTCATCTTCCACGCGGACGACCTGGGCATGAGCCATGGGGCCAACCAGGCCTTCCTGGAACTCCTGGAGGCCGGCATGGTCCGATGTGGCTCGGTCATGGCCCCTTGTCCCTGGGCGCCGGAGATCCTGCGCCATGCAGCGGCCCACCCCCAGGTGGACCTGGGAGTCCACCTGACCCTGACCAGCGAATGGCCCGGGTACCGCTGGGGCCCTCTCAGCACCCGGCAGGAGAACAGCGGCCTGCTGGATCCGCAGGGCTACCTGTGGCCCACGGTGGAGGCCCTGGCCCAACACGTGCACCTGGCCGCGGCCCACCGAGAGCTGGAGGCCCAGATCGCCCAGGTGCGCCGCTTCGGGGTGAACCCCACCCACCTGGACAACCACATGGGGTTCGCCAAGGAACCCCGTCTCCTGGAGATCTACATCCAGTTGGGGCTGGACCACGGCCTCCCCATCCTTCTCCCCCGCCAGGTGGATCCCGTGCTGGCCCACATGGGCCTGACACCGGAGGACCCGGAGAGCTGGGAGCGACGGATCCGGGAGCTGGAGGATCGGGGCATGGCCCTGGTGGACTGGTTCCGGATCACCCCCAGCCATGTGTCGGCCCACTCCGACGAGGAACGAGCGGCCCTCTACGAGTCCATCCTGGACCAGTTGCCGCCCGGGATCACCTATTTCAGCCTCCATCCCAATGCCCCGGGGGACGTGGAGCCCCTGTCCCCCGAATGGGCGGCCTGGCGGGTGTTCGAGTACCGCTACTTCCAGTCCGAACGGCTGCGCCGCTTCCTGGACGACCGAGGCATGGTGCCCATCGGATATCGAGATCTGGTCCCTGGAAGATCTTGATCCCCGACCTCGGAGACACCGAACACGAGGAGAGACCATGCAGCTCACTCACCTCTGGGTAGAGGCCCCCTTGCTCTCCAACGCCCTGGACCGGCTGCCCTCGGATGTGGTGGTCCTCCAGCCCAAGCCAGGACGCCCTCCCCTGGAAACGGCCCGCCCGGCCCAGGCCATCCTGGCCTCCTCGAACCTCCGCTACGACGGGTCGGCCTTCGAACAGTTGCCCCACCTGCGGATCCTGGTGCGCACGGGCATCGGCCTGGACAACGTGGACCTGGACGCGGCCACGGCCCAAGGCGTGGTGGTGTGCAACACCCCGGAGGGCCCCACCGAGTCCACCGCGGAACACGCGGTGGCCCTGATGCTGGCGTTGGCCAAGCGGGTGGTGCCCGGACACACGGCCCTGGCCCAGGGGAAGTGGCCCCCCCGAAGCACGCTCCTGGGCAACGAGCTGCGGGGAAAGACCCTGGGGCTCATCGGCCTGGGACGCATCGGCCGTCGGGTGGCCCAGATCTGCGGTCGCGGCCTGGGCATGGAGGTGATGGCCCACGATCCATACGTGGACCCCCAGGTGGCCCGCGCCCTGGACGTGACCCTGGCCGAGCTGGAGACGGTGCTCGCCCGGGCAGACGTGCTCAGCCTCCACGCCCCCAGCCTGCCGGAGACCTACCGGCTGATCGGCCGGGAGGCCCTGGCCCGGATGAAGGCGGGCGCGTACCTGATCAACGTGGCCCGGGGCTCTCTGGTGGACACGGAGGCCCTGCTGGAGGCCCTGGACACAGGGAGGCTGGCCGGTGCCGGGCTGGATGTCTTCGACCCGGAGCCGCTGCCGCCGGACTCCCCCCTGCGGAACCACCCCCGGGTGGTCCTCACCCCCCACAGCGCCTCGGTGACGATGGAGGGACGGGCCCGGATCGAGGAGATGGCCGTCGAGCGGCTCCTGGCCTTCTTCCGGGGCCACATCCCTCCGGATGTGTGCAATCCCCAGGTGTATCGCCAGACCCAGTAGACAGGACCACGGCGCCCTGCCCCCCTGGGGTGCGGTTTCCCAGGCCGAGCGATGGGCGCAAGATCTCCGGTGGCCATGGGGGGTCCCCCATGGCCACCGGCACCACATCGCCTCCTCAGAACGTCCTGCTGTCAGGCCTCTACTCGGCCCGGCTCACGTTGGGAAGGAACAGGGCATGGCCCACGAAGACCTGGACGCTGCTGCGGCCGGTGAGGCCGTAACGGTCCCGGGCCTCCAGGGTCAGGGTGTGGAGCCCTGGGCTCAGGGTGGTCAGGGGCAGGGTGGCCCCGCGGCCCAGCTCGCCCTGTCTGTCGCTGATCCAGCGCAGATCCTCGCTGGGGATGGTGCCGTCCTCCAGGTCTATCGCAGAGCCCCGCAGGACCAGCAGGGTGTCCGGCAGGACCCGCTGGCCCGAGACAGGCTCCACGATGACCACCTGAGGTGCCTTGTTGGAGACGGAGATGTTCACCGGGGTCTCGTCCATCCCGGTGTTCACCCCGTCGGTGGCCACCACCCGGAAGCGGACGTCGGGACCGCCCGGCAGGGTGTCCACATCCACCGCGTAGATCGGCTTCTCCAGGCCATCGGCCAGGAGCTGCCAGCTCTCCCCCTGATCGTAGCTGTAGAAGAGCGCGTAGCGGAGGACGTCCCCCCTGTCCGGGTCCGTGCCCTCCCAGGACAGCTTCTGGATGCCGGAGGTCCACACCTGGTCCTTGGCCGGCTCCAGGAAGCGCACCGCAGGAGGATTGGCCGAGATCCGGCGCTCATCCAGTGTCTGCCCGCGGTAGGTCAGGGCGATGGTGGTGGTCCCATCCATCCAGGGCACGGCCATGATGATGTCCGCCTGCTCCGTGGGGTTCGGATCCCCGACGATGGGGTCCTTGCCTTGGGGCGAGGGCGAGTGGACGTCTCCTCCGCGCCTCTCCCCGGCCTGGTACTCACTGGTGAAGTCCACACGGAAGGGATAGCGGGCCAGCACCTGGCTGCCGTTGCGCAGCTCCACCGCGTAGGCGCCGTCGGGCAGGGCCAGGTAGAAGCCGGCGTCGAGCTTGTAGAGGTCGTTCAGCGAGCCCTTGGGGCTCCCCACCACGTCCGGATTCTG
Source organism: Caldilineaceae bacterium (assembly GCA_026989655.1). Taxonomy (GTDB): domain Bacteria; phylum Chloroflexota; class Anaerolineae; order Caldilineales; family Caldilineaceae; genus JALSIX01. Next base: position 16,015 of record JALSIX010000038.1, on the reverse strand, counting down.
GACGGTGAGGTCCACCAGGATGGAGGCCGCCTGGGCGGTGCGGTAGAGGGTGAAGAAGCCCGGCCGGGCCGCGAGGACGTCTCCGGCCGCGCCATTGGCCTCTGCCGCCGCGGCCGCAGAGGTCGCCAGGCTGTTGAACATCTTCTGCCAGGTGAAGGGTGCGATCCACCCTTCCTTGGAGCCCCCTGCAGGGCAGTAGCTCATCACGTCGTGGGTCTCGGCCGGGTCGTAGACCTTGAGGGTGGCCGGGTTGAAGCCGTACTCCTGGATGCTGGCGGAGCCGTAGGGGAAGTCGCTGTTGTTATCGGTGGAGCCGCAACCGTCGGCGGTGTTGGTGTGGAAGACATCGTAGTCGTGGATCAGCTCGTGGCCGAAGATCAGCGCGCCCCCTCCCGGACTGTCCGTGCTGGTGCCGGGTCGATCCGTGCCGATGCCCACCACTCCCAGGCCACCGGCATGGGGGTAGACAGGCATGTCCGCGTGGCCTCCTGTCCATCCGTCATTGGGCACCCAGCCGTAGATATGGTCGGGGATGTCGGAGATGTTGCCGAGCAGGGCGTTGAAGAGCACCAGGAGGGCATACTCGCCGTTCAGCGCCTGGATCAGCTCGTGCTGGCCGTCGCGACTGCCCCCCAGGGTGGTGGTCCATTCCTTGGCGCCCGCCAGGGAGTAGTCCACCCCGTTGTCCCGGATGGGCATGAGCTGGTTGAACCAGGTGGCCGCCCCCCCGTTCACCGCCCACCCCTGGGCCAGGCGGGTCCCGGTGTAGCCGCTGGGCTGGTAGTCCAGCGGCCGGCCCAGGATCCTCAGGTCCTCCCGGGGCCGGAAGATCATGGTGAGATAGCCGCTGCTGGGATAGCGGTTGTTGCCCTCGTTCGTCTCCGCCACCACATCGTTCGGGTCCACCACCGCGTAGAAGCGCACCACCGAGGTGGTGGGGCCGGGGATGGTGAAGATGAAGTTGGCGCTGTTCTCCGCCTGGGACTGGTCCAGGGTGCTCAGGGCCCTGGCGCTGGTGTCCACCTGCTGCCAGGGGCCGTTGTCCACGCTCATGTAGAGCCGCACGGGCACGTTCGTGGTGGACGAGAAGATGGAGTGGTCGTATCGCAGGTAGACCCGGGCCGCGGTCAGCTTTCCCGTCACCACGGGCAGGGAGTTGTCCGGACAGGTGGTCAACCCCTTGCTGGTATCGAAACACTGGATGCCCTGGGTGATCTCGATGCCGAAGATCCCCAGATCGCCCTTGAGGATGGTGATGGGCAGGTCGATGGTCACAGGCGGGCGATAGGGATAGAGCAGGTACGGCCGGACGGGGGTCGGCGTGGGGCCCGGGGTAGGGGTGGGTGAGGGGATGGGGGTCCAGGTGGGCTGGGGTTGCCGGGTGGGGGTGGGCGAGGGCAGAGGGCTCTGGGTGTTGGGCACCTTCACGTAGCCGCTGCTCCCGCTGGCCAGCTCCGTGGTGCCGGCGAAGAGACAGACCACCTCCACCACGGGCTCCTTGGCGTAGATCACGCCCCGGAAGGTCCCGTCCTCCTGCACCGGCACCACCTGGGATGCCCCCCGGGTCCGGATGAACCGCCGCTTCCCGTCCACGCCCTGGACCAGGATCTGGAAGGGAGATTGGGGATCGTAGAAGTTCTCGAACTCCTGGACCTCCATCGCGCCGGTGACCAGGATCTCGCCCTGGTTCTGGGCCTCGCACTTGACCGCGACCGGCAACAGGACCCACGCCTCCACCCGAGCTCCCCCCAGCTCCTCGTCCGCCGGATGCAGGTCCTTGGGATCCAGGTCGTTGACCAGCAGGTTCAGGTAGGAGGCCCGGATGTCCACGCCGAAGGAGCTGCCGACCACAGCAGAGCCCTGGGGCTTGATCACCACGGGGATCTCCCGCACCTCATTGGGCGCGAGGGTCACCGTGGGCTGACCGTTGTTGATGTCCAGGATCCAGGTGTCGGGCAGGTCGCTCTCGTAGGTCAGGTTGAAGACCTTGGTGGCCACCATGTCGTCGTTGCGCAGGCGGATGAAGCTGTCGTACACGGTGGGAGGCCCCCCATCCGTCACCGCCTGGAAGTAGGAGATGTTCTCCTGCTCCATGTCGCCGTCCTGGTTGCCCAGGACGGTCTCGCCGGCCACCGGGCCGATGATGACCCGGACACAGGTGTGGAAGGCAAAGCGCCCTGCGGCCAGGTCCTCGTCCGAGATCTCGAAGTCCGGGACCCACTCGATGTAGACATCCACCACACCCCCGGGCGGGATCGCGGCCAGGCCAGGGAAGTCGTTCTTGTCCACGGTGCCCAGGGTCTTCCAGCCGTTGCTCCCCGCGATCCCCACGCCGGGGGGATCTGTGATCTGGAAGGTCACCTCCACATCCGTGGCGTCCTGGGTGCCCACGTTGCGCACCCGGGCATAGAGACGGTTCACCAGGCCGATGGCCGGGTCATCGCCGTTGCCCCGGGGCACCATGCCGCCCCGGAGGTCGCTCCACATGCCGTAGCGGTAGACGCCGTAGCCGTTCACCGGGCTGTCCACCCAGATATCCGTGGTCTCCCAGGTGTTGCCCGGGGCGCTGCGCCAGGGGGCGATCATCACATCCGGCTGGTTCGCGCCCTTGTTGAAACGGATGCGGACGCAGTAGTTGTCGTCGTCCAGCTTCCGGATGCGGGCCTCCAGGTCCGCGTTGCTGAAGACGTCGCCGTCCTTCCACAGACGGTTGCGGTCTCCCTCTTTGCCCTGGATCACCACGGGCATGTCGCTCGTGCCGTCGGAGGTCTTGCGCCCGTCCACCACCTCCTCGATCAGGACTCCCTCGTCCGGAATGCCGTTGGGCGTGAAGCCCGCGTTCAGGTCATCCCCCAGGATACGGCGCCGCACGCTGAAGAGGTAGTACTTGCTGCCGGTGATGTTGACCCGGAGCACTTGGGGGTTGACCTGGCCCACGGGGTTGTACTCCATGGCCCAGAGGCAGATCTCCTCGCCGCCCTGGGCGTTGTCGATCTCCACGTACTTGGTGGTGGGCATCCATCCGGGAAACCCTTTGTCGTCCTGCTTCTCGTAGACGCCGGTCTGCCCCGGGTAGTTGGCGTCCATGAGCTCGAACTCGCTGTTGTACGCGCTGGGGTGGGCCGGGCCGTGCTGCTGGAAGGCATGGCCGATCTCGTGGGCCCATCGCCCCCAGACCGCCCGGTCGCTCTCCGAGGGGTTCTCGCTGAAGATGGCGCAGCCCACCGTCTTCGTGGAGCCGCCGGGCCCCTGGGGGAGGTTGCAGCTCCCGCTGCCCTGGCCCCGGTGGAACTGGCTGGCACTGGTCTCGGCCATGACCACCATGATCGCGTCCAGGTCGCTCCAGTCCAGGCCGCTGAGAGCATTCTCGATGGCGTCGTTCAGCACCTTCCAGAACTTGTTCCCCTTGGAGAGATCGCCCGTGGCCTCGTCGTCGATGTACGCGCTGCGGTTGTCCGGGAGCTGGTAGAGCTTGGAGACCCGGGCCTGGATGGTGATCTTCCCGTAGGAGGTGTCCTGCCACAGCTTGTCCAGCTCGTCGAAGAAGTCCTCCACATCGGCCTTGGAGTAGCGGGAGGTGTTGCTGTAGTCCTTGAAGTAGACCCGCAGCACCATGACGTTCTTGGTCCCGCCCACGGGGTTGGAGACGATCCCCGCGGGCTGGACCGCTCCCTGCTGCCGGGCCATCCACTGGTCCAGCCCGGCCACGGGCGCGTCCGGGGGCGCGCCGCCGAAATCCACCACGGTGGGCATCGCCTGGCCCTCTTGGCCGTGCAGGTGGGCGCCCAGGCGATGGAGGGCCCCCTCCAGATCCTCCCCGGAGATCCGTTCTCCAGAGGCATCGGCCCACACGGGCCAACGTCCTTCCAGCCAGAAGAGGCCCCCGACTGCTATGGCCAGGCAGAGGGCCAACATGCCCCCCAGCCACCAAGGGCGCCGGGCATGGAGACGATCCATGATCTGCTCCTTTCGTGTCGGTCCCCAAAACAGCAGGGAAAAGGGTAGGGGAAGGAGTACTTGTCAGCCGGCCCGCCGACCACCACGGGCCAGGCCTAGCGGCACAGGGCTGGGGATCAGGCAGCCCACAGACGGCTACACCGTGCGGGCGCTCCGGGGAAGCGATAGGCTGACAGAGCCGCCTGCCGTTCCACTGTAGGGGAAAGGGGAGACGAAGGGCTGTCTCCCGCAACGCAGAGCAGGTGCGCGGTATCGCACACTATATCACACTGCCTCCATGCCCACAAATGGGCCTGAAGCCCCGCCACGGCGGCCCGACGCTCCACGGGCCATCCTGGACCAATTCGCCCAGCCGCCCCGGGTCCCAGGCCCGCCACCCATCTCCTGGCCCGACAGGGCTGGGGGCCCCGCCCTGCCAAGACGCCCCTGGACGAGAAGAGCCGACAGGGCACATCGCGCAGAACCATCGGCAAGGGAAGGACCCCTGCCCGCTGTGGGCGTGGGAACAGACCTTGGCGCTGCCGGGCCCGATCCGGGTGAACGATACCCGGCAGGGTGGCCAGTTGTGGATCGGACCATCTTGTGCTACTATTTGAACAGTTTTACTGAGATTTGCACAGGTCAACAGATCGTCCACGGGCCCTGCCGGGCCCGGAGATCCGCCGAACCGCGACGACCCAACAGGAGCGAACAGCGTGGCCTACCCCCCACCCCGCCTGATCTTCTGGGAGACCACCGCGGGATGCAACCTGCGCTGCATTCACTGCCGACGCATCACCGTGGCCCAGGAGCTCCTTCCCCAGGATCTGACCACCCAAGAGGCCTTCGACCTGATCGACCAGGTGGCTGCCTTCGCCCGCCCCATCTTCATCCTCTCCGGCGGAGAGCCCCTGTTCCGACCCGACATCTTCGAGATCGCCCGCCACGCCAGCGACGCGGGCCTGTTGGTGGCCCTGGCCACCAACGGCACCCTCATCGACAGAGATGTGGCCCGGCGCATCCGACAGGCGGGCATCCGACGGGTGAGCATCAGCCTGGACGGACCCGACCCGGAGAGCCACGATCTCTTCCGAGGCCCCGGTGCGTTCGAACAGGCCCTGGCCGGCATGGCCCATCTGCGGGCCGAGGGCATCCCCTACCAGATCAACACCACCGTGGCCACCCACAACGTGGATCGCATGCCCGAGACCCTGGAGCTGGTGAAACGGGTTGGTGCCCGGGCCCTGCACCTCTTTCTCCTGGTCCCGGTGGGATGTGGGATGGAGATCGCGCCGGAGCACCAGATCACCGGCCAGGCCTACGAACGGGTGCTGAACTGGCTCTACGACGCAGAGCGGGAGAACCCGGACATCGAGATGAAGGCCACCTGCGCGCCCCACTACTTCCGGGTGGTGCGGCAACGCCAGGCCCAGGAGCGACGCCAGGGCATGGTTCGAGAACAGCCCCACAGCCACCGTCGCCAGGCCCAGGCAGGTGGGGGACACCCCGGTGGCCGCCCGAGCGGCCATCCCTCCGGGGCAACGGCCATGCACCAGATGACCAAGGGATGCCTGGCAGGTACTGGGGTCTGCTTCGTCTCCCACCGGGGCGAGGTGTTCCCCTGTGGGTACCTGCCCGTGGAGGCCGGCAACATCCGTCGCCAGCCCTTCCGGGAGATCTGGGAGCACTCCCAGGTCTTCGCCCAGCTCCGGGACCCGGAGCGGTTGGGCGGCAAGTGTGGCATCTGCCAGTTCAAGCACCTCTGCAGTGGATGTCGGGCCCGGGCCTACGGCATGTCGGGCGACTACCTGGCCGAGGAGCCCTTCTGTGTCTACGATCCCATTACCCGCACAGTGGCCGCATAGAGGAGGAACGGGCCTGTGGAACCGGTTGTGGTCGGCGTGAACCATCGCAGTGCACCCGTGGAGCTGCGGGAGCAGATGGCCCTGGCCGGGGACGGGCTGCGGGCCGCGCTGAACGGAGCCCTCCACGAGCTGCCCGGGGATGAGGTCGTCATCCTCTCCACATGCAACCGGCTGGAGCTCTACCTGGCGGGCCCAGATCCCCACAGGCTGCCCGGGCCCGCGGTCCGCTTCCTGGCCCACCGCTCTGGCCTGGACCTGGCCACCCTCCAGGCGGTGGTGTACAGCCGACAGGGCCCGGGCGCGGTCCGCCATCTCCTGCGGGTCGCGGCGGGGCTGGACTCCCAGATCCTGGGCGAATCCCAGATCCTGGGCCAGGTGCGAGAGGCCCTGGAGATCGCCCAGGCCACGGGCACCGCGGGCAAGATCCTGCTCGGGCTCTTCCAGGCAGCCATCCATACGGGCAAACGGGCCCGCCACGAGACCGCGATCGGCCGCTCCGCCACCTCGGTGAGCCACGTGGCCGTGGAACTGGCCCTGGCCCAGCTCTCCGAGACCGACCCCCGGGTCCTCCTGGTGGGCGCGGGAGAGATGGTGCACCTGGCCTTGAAGGCCCTCCGACATCGGGAGATCCGCCGGATCGGATGTGTCAACCGCACCCTGGCCCGGGCCCAGGCCATGATGGCTCCGGTGGACGGCCGGGCCTTCCCCTGGTCCCGACTGGCCGAGGCCCTGGCCTGGGCGGATGTGGTCATCAGCGGTACCCGCGCGCCCCACCCGGTCATCGATGTGGGCGATGTGGCCTCGGTCCTGCCCGAGCGACATGGCCGGCCGCTGGTCTTCGTGGACATGGCCGTGCCCCGGGATGTGGATCCGGCCCTGGATGGCCTGGACGGTGTCGTCCGCCTGGACATCGACGACCTGCGAGCCACCCTGGATGCCAACCTGGCCCGCCGTCGGGCCGCTGTCCCCGCGGTGGAGGCCATCGTCGCGGAGGAGGAGGCCCGCTTCATCGCCTGGCTCCAGTCCCAGGCGGTGACCCCCCTTATCCGCAGCCTGCGCCAACAGATCCGGGAGATGGCCGACCAGGAGCTGGCCCTGGCTCTGCGCCGACTGCCCCAGCTCTCCCCTGAAGAGAGGGCCGTGGTGGAGAAACTGGTGCATCGCCTGGTCAACAAGTTCCTCCATCGACCCACCGTCCAACTTCGAGAGGCCGCGGCCGTGGAGCAAGGCCCCCAGATCGCCCAGGCCGCGGCCCGGCTCTTCGGGCTGGATCCCCAGGCCACGCCGCCCGCCAACGGCCCTGTCCACCTTCGGGAGGAAGGATGAGCCCTCGATCCGCTGTGTTCCGCCTGGGCACCCGGGGCTCTCGGCTGGCCCGCTGGCAGGCCGACCATGTGGCCCATGCCCTGAGACAGGCCCATCCAGGGCTCTCGGTGGAGGTGGTGGTCATCCAGACACGAGGGGATCGGATCCTGGACACCCCCCTGCCCCAGATCGGCGGCAAGGGGCTCTTCACCGCGGAGCTGGAAACTGCCCTGCACCGAGGCGCCATCCATGCTGCCGTCCACAGCCTGAAGGACCTGCCCACCGAGGAGCCAGAGGGGCTGACCGTGGCCGCGATCCTGGAACGGGGACCCGTCCACGATGTGCTGGTGACCCCGGGCGGGGATTCCCTGGAGACCCTGCCCCCGGGCGCGATCGTGGGCACCAGCAGCCGCCGCCGGGCTGCCCAGCTTCTCCGTCGTCGCCCGGACCTGCGTGTGCGGGACATCCGCGGCAACGTGGACACCCGGATCCGCAAGGTCCTGGAACCGAACGGAGGCTATGGGGCCACGGTCCTGGCCCAGGCAGGGCTGCAGCGGCTGGGTCTGGAGAACAGCTCCTGGGTCCCCCTGTCCCTGGACGTGATGCTCCCGGCCCCTGGCCAGGCCGCGCTGGCCGTCCAGTGCCGAGCCCGTTCCTGGGCCCAGGAGCTCCTGGCCGCCATCGACCACCTGCCCACCCGGGCCCGGGTGGACGCGGAGCGGGCTTTCCTGGCCGAGCTGGGGGGCGGCTGCGCGGTCCCGGTAGCCGCCCTGGCCACGGTGGTGGACCGGTCGTTGCATCTGCAGGGGCGGGTCCTGGCCGAGGATGGGACCGCCTGCATCCATGTGGAGGCCCGGGGCCCCATGGCCGCTCCGAGAGACCTGGGGCGTTCCCTGGCCCAGCAGGCCCTGGCCCAAGGCGCGGCCAGGCTGCTCTCCCCGCAGAGGGACCTGCCGGGACGCTCCGATGGATAGAGATGTGCCGCTCTCGGATACCCGTTCCACACCCGTGAAGATGGCATCGGACGAGATGGCCGACCGCTCCCCTCCCCTGGAGGGACTCCGCATCGTGAACACCCGGGCCGCCCACCAGGCCTCGGCCCTCACCCGTCGGTTGGAGGCCGCGGGCGCAACGGTGGTCCACTACCCCGCCATCCGCATCGAGCCCGTGCCCGAGATCCATCGCCTGGACCGGGCATTGGCGGAGGCGGTCGCGGGGAAATACGCCTGGCTGGTGGTGACCAGCACCAACACGGTCCACATCCTGGCCCAGCGCCTGGCCCTTGGAGGCCACACAGGCCAGGATCTGGCCCGCCATTCCCTGCGGGTGGCCGCGGTGGGCCCGGCCACGGCCCAGGAGATCCAGGAGCGGTTGGGCCTCCAGGTGGACGTGCTGCCCCGGGAACACGTGGCCGAGGCCCTGGCCCAGGCCTTGGAGATCCGTCCCGGGGAACGGGTCCTCCTGCCCCAGTCGGCCATTGCCCGGCCGGTGCTCGCAGAGCGGCTCCGGGCCCTGGGCGCAGAGGTCACGGCCCTGCCGGTCTACCGAACCTTGCTGGGCCAAGGGGGCGAGCCCCTGCCCGAGTATCTCTGGGAGGGCACCGTGGACGCGGTGACCTTCACCAGCGCGTCCACGGTACACCGCTTCCTCCAGCGACTGAAGCGGGAGAACGGCTCGCCGGGGATGTTGGTGGATGTGGTGGCGGCCTGCATCGGGCCCATCACCGCGGAGGCCGCCCGCCGCCACGACCTGCCCGTCCGGGTGGTGGCCCAGGACCATACCCTGGACGGCCTGGTGCAGGCTCTGGTGGCCTACTACCGGGAAGAGCGGCCTTGAGCCCATCGTCCAGCCTACCCGAGGAGAGACACCCTATGGAGCTCCAGCATCCGGACATCCACCCCCTCGATCCGGCATTCCGGGAATGCACCCCGTCCCTGCGGGCCCGTCCCCGGCGGCTCCGCCGTCTGGCTGCCCTGCGCCGCATGGTCCAGGAGACGGTCCTGACCCCCGCGGACCTCATCTACCCTCTCTTCGTCCGCCCGGGCCAGGGCCTCCGCCGTCCCATCCTCTCCATGCCCGGCCAGTTCCAGCTCTCGCCGGACCAGGCCCTGGCCCAGGCCCGGGAGGCCGCTGCCCTGGGCATCCCCGGGGTGATCCTCTTCGGCATCCCAGAGCACAAGGACGCCTGCGGGAGCGAGAACTACGCGACAGACGGCATCGTCCCCCGGACCATCCGAGCCCTCAAGGAGGCCCTGCCCGACCTGGTGGTGATCTCGGACATGTGCTTCTGCGAGTACACCGACCACGGCCACTGCGGTCTGGTCAACACCCCGGGCCACCCCCACTACGATCCCCGATTGCCCCAGGGATACCTGCTCAACGACGCCACCCTGGAGCTCCTGGCCCGGGCCGCGGTGGTCCACGCGGAGGCCGGCGCGGACGTCATCGCCCCTTCGGGGATGTTGGACGGCATGGTCGGGGCCATCCGCCACGCGTTGGACCAGGCCGGCTACGCCCACGTGGCGGTGATGAGCTACGCGGCCAAGTACGCCAGCAGCTTCTACGGGCCCTTCCGAGAGGCCGCGGAGTCTCCTCCGGCCTTCGGCGACCGCAGCCAATACCAGATGGATCCGGCCAACCGACGGGAGGCCCTGCGGGAGGTGGCCCTGGACGTGGCCGAGGCCGCGGATCTGCTGATGGTGAAGCCGGCCCTGCCCTACCTGGACGTGTTGGCGGACGTCCGGCGGACCTTTCCACTCCCGGTGGCCGCGTACCAGGTGAGCGGCGAGTACGCCATGCTCCATGCAGCCGCGGCCCAGGGCTGGCTGGACCTCCGCCGCTGCGCGTTGGAGGCCCTCACGGCCATCAAGCGGGCCGGCGCGGACCTGATCCTGACCTACTTCGCACTGGATGCCGCCCGTTGGCTCCAGGAAGGGAACCCCACCCCATGACCGTGCACCTCTCTGAAACCCCAGAAACCCCATCGCCCACCGGGTCCGGCCGCGCGGCCGGGCCCCGACCGCCCCGCTTCCTCCGGGCCTGCCGTCGAGAGCCCGTGGACGCGACCCCCATCTGGCTCATGCGCCAGGCCGGCCGCTACATGGCCGAATACCGGGCTCTGCGGGAACGCCATCCCATCCTGGAGCTCATCAAGACCCCGGAACTGGCCTGTCAGGTGACCCTCCAGCCCATCCAGGCCTTCGACCTGGACGCGGCCATCATCTTCGCGGACATCCTGCCCCTGTTGGAGGGGATGGGCCTGGAGCTGGAGTTCGTCCGCGGCGAAGGACCGGTGCTCCACAACCCCCTGCGGACTGCCCAGGACGTGGAGCGGCTGGCCACGCCGCCCCCAGAGGAGACCCTGGCCTTCACCCTGGAGGCCATCCGCCTGGCCCGCAGGGAGCTGGACCCCCGGGGCATCCCCCTGATCGGCTTCAGCGGCGCGCCCTTCACCCTGGCCTCCTACGCCATCGAGGGAGGCAGCAGCCGACACTACACCCGAACCAAGGGCATGATGATGGATGCGCCGGAGACCTGGCACCGGCTCATGGACAAGCTGGCCACCATGGTGGGGACATACCTCCGGGCACAGGCCCAGGCCGGTGCCCAGGCCCTGCAGCTCTTCGACAGTTGGGTGGGGGCTCTCTCGCCCCAGGACTACCGGGAACATGTGCAGCCCTACAGCCGCAAGGCCCTCTCCATCGCGGCCCAGGCCGGAGCCCCCATCATCCACTTCGGCACGGGCACCGGAGGTTTCCTGGAGGAGATCCGGGACGCAGGCGGCCATGTCATCGGCGTGGACTGGCGCGTGGACCTGGATCGGGCGTGGAAACGTCTGGGAACGGGTGTGGCCCTCCAGGGAAACCTGGATCCCGTGGCCCTGCTGGCCCCCTGGCCAGAACTCCGCCGGCGGGCCCAACAGGTTCTGGACCGGGCCAGAGGCCGGCCGGGACATATCTTCAACCTGGGCCACGGCATCCTCCCCCAGACACCGGTGGACAACGTCCGTCGCCTGGTGGATTTCGTGCACGAGGCCACGGCCAACAGCCGAACTCCGCTCCCCTGAACGCACCATGGACCTGCAAACCCCCTTTCCCAGAGGAGAAGAGCCCACCCCGCCCCGGATCGCCGTGATCGGGGGTGGCATCACCGGCCTGGCCGCGGCCTGGCAGCTCCAGCAGAAGGTGGAGGGCACCGGGTTCCAGTACACCCTCCTGGAGGCATCTGGCCGTTGGGGGGGAAAGATCCGAACCGAACGGATAGACGGCTTCGGGGTATCCCCTTTCGTGGTGGAGGCCGGGCCGGATGCCTTCGTCACCCAGAAGCCCTGGGCCCTGGAACTGGCTCGAGAGCTGGGCCTGGAGGAACGGCTGCTGGGCACCGACGACCGCCGACGGCGGACCTATGTCCGGGTCCAGGGCCGGCTGACCCCCCTGCCCGAAGGGATCATGCTGATCGTGCCCACCCGCTTCAGGCCCTTCCTCACCTCCCGGCTGTTCTCCCTGCGGGGCAAGCTGCGTATGGGATTGGAGCTGTTCATCCCACCCCGACAGGACGAGACGGACGAGACCTTGGCCGACTTCATCCGACGTCGGCTGGGCGCGGAGGTCCTGGACAGGCTGGGAGAACCCCTCCTTGCGGGCATCTACAACGCAGACGCGGAGCGCCAGAGCCTCCTGGCCACCTTCCCCCGCTTCCGAGAGCTGGAGCGTAGGTACGGCAGCCTCACCCGGGGCATGTGGGCCATGCGACGCCGGACCCGGCACCCCGCCGGAGCTTCCCCACGGCCCCTCTTCATGTCCTTCCGCACCGGCATGGCGGAGCTGGTGGAGGCCCTGGTGCCCCGGCTCACCGGCGACCTGCGGCTGAACACCCGGGTAGAGGGCCTGGAACGCCGGCCCACCGGAGGCTACCGGCTGCGTCTGTCCGACGGCGGAACCCTGGAGGCATCCGGTGTCATCCTGGCCATCCCCGCGGCCGGGGCCGCCCACCTGCTGGCCGACCTAGCCCCGGAGGCGGCCGCCCGGCTCCGAGCCCTGCGCACGGTGAGCACCGGCACCGTGAGCCTGGCCTTTCGGGCCCAGGATGCACCCCGGCTGGAGGGCTTCGGCGTGGTGATCCCCCGCAGTGAGGGGCGGGCCATCAACGCCATCACCTGGACCACCGCCAAGTTCCCGGAACGGGCGCCCGAAGGATACGAGCTGGTCCGGGTCTTCTTCGGGGGCTCCCGCACCCCCCACACCTTCGCTCTGGAGGACACGGAGCTGTTGGCCACGGTCCAGCGGGAACTGGCGGAGATCCTGGGCATCCGGGCCGCCCCCCTCTTCCACCGCATCCATCGCTGGCCCAGGGCGCAGCCCCAGTACGACGTGGGCCATCTGGAACGGGTGGCCGCCATCGAGGCCGCGCTGCCCCCGGACATCCGGGTGGTGGGGAGCCCCTATCGGGGCGTGGGCATCCCAGACTGTATCCACCAGGGACGGGAGGCAGCCCTCTGCCTGGCGGCTGTGCTGGAAACCCAACGGAAGCTTTCCACCCAAGCAGCCAGGGGATAGAGGACGACGGAGGACGGAGACCGCGCCCCGGCGTCTGGAGGAGACGTGGCCGGGCGCGGGGAGCTCGCCCCTGGAATCCAAGCATCACGGAGACGGAGAGACCATGGCCATGAAGATCCCCACATCCGAAGCCCTCTACCTCAAGGCCCAGGAGCTCATGCCCGGCGGCGTGAACAGCCCGGTACGGGCCTTCAGGGGCGTGGGGGGCACCCCCCTCTTCATCGACCGGGGAGAGGGCGCCTACATCTGGGACGTGGACGGCAACCGTTTCATCGACTACGTGCTCTCCTGGGGCCCTCTGATCCTGGGCCATGGGCACCCCAAGGTGGTGGAGGCCCTGTGCAGCGCGGTCGCTCGGGGCACCAGCTACGGTGCCCCCACCCCATTGGAGAACGCGCTGGCCGAGCTGGTGGTCCAGACCGTGCCCTCGGTGGAGATGGTGCGGTTCGTCAACAGCGGCACCGAGGCCTGCATGAGCGCGCTGCGCCTGGCCCGCGCCTACACAGGTCGGGACAAGGTCATCAAGTTCGCGGGCTGCTACCACGGCCACGCGGACATGTTCCTGGTGCAGGCGGGGAGCGGAGTGGCCACTCTGGGCCTGCCCGACTCCCCAGGTGTCCCCCAGGCCACCACAGCCCATACCCTGGTGGCCCCCTACAACGACCTGGACGCGGTGGCCGATCTCTTCGCAGCCCATCCGGATCAGATCGCCGGGGTGATCGTGGAGCCCATCGGGGCCAACATGGGCTTCGTCCTACCTCGGGAGGGCTTTCTCCCCGGCCTCCAGGAGCTGTGCCGCCGGCACGGTGCCCTCTTCATCCTGGACGAGGTGATGACCGGCTTTCGGGTGGCGCCGGGCGGTGCACAGGAAGCCTGGGGGTTGGAGCCGGACATCACCTGCCTGGGGAAGGTCCTGGGCGGAGGGCTGCCCGTGGGGGCATACGGGGGAAGGCGGGAGATCATGGCCAGGGTGGCGCCGGCAGGCCCCATGTACCAGGCGGGCACCCTTTCTGGAAACCCCCTGGCCATGACCGCAGGGCTGGTGACCATCCGCACCCTGCTGGAGCCCGGGGTCTTCGACACAGTGGCCCAACGGACCCAACGCCTGGTGGCGGGCCTGCGTCAGGTCGCCGCGGAGGCCGGGATCCCGGTGCAGGCGGAACACGCGGGCACCATGTTCGGGATCTACTTCCTGCGGGAGCCGGGCGCGGTCATCCACGACTATACCCAGGTCCAGGCCCAGGTGGATCCGAAGCGATACGCCCGCTTCTTCCACGGCATGCTGGCCCAGGGGATCTACCTGGCCCCCAGCCCGTTCGAGGCCGGCTTCCTCAGCACCGCCCATGGGGAGGCGGAGATCCAGGCCACCCTGGCCGCGGCGGCCCAGGTGATGGACACCCTGGACTGAGCACCTGCCCAGAGGAGGCCATCCCCCAGCTCTCGAAGCGTGGGGTCGGAGAGCACCGCTCCGCAGCGCTCTACTCGTGGGGACGAGGAGGCGCAGCCCGGAAGATCCGCTGGAGGATCTCCGCCCGCTCCTCCGGCGTGGCCCACCGGGGCTGGGCGTAGTCCTCCAGCACCGCGGTGAGGATCTCCGTGCTGAGAAGCCGCCCCCGGTGGATGACGTGACGGGCCATCAGCTCCGTGCGGGTCTCCCAGCTCCACATCTGATCGAAGAAGAGGTTGCCCAGCCCGTAGACGATGATGGACGGCGCCCGTCCCGGCCCAGGGCCGTAGGGCTCCATGGCCTGGGGCACATGGCTCTGGACCCCGGTGACGATGTCCGCGCCCACCTCTCGGAGCTCCCGGAACTCCACCACCTGTTGGTCCGTGGGAAAAGGCTCGTAGGTCTCCAGGTACTGCAGCTCCACCGAGATGATATCCACCTGGGGGCGGAGCTCCCGGATCGCGTCCCAGATGCGTTCCTGGTTGTGGTAGTAGTAGCAGGCGCCCGGCTGGTCCTCGGTGGCCCACGCGGACTCGGGATAGAAGGCCAACGCCGCGAAGAAGGCCAAGCGGTTGCCGTTGTGTTCCCATAGCAGGGGCGCGCAGGCCTCCTCCACGTTCAGCCCGCTGCCGTAGATCGGGATCCCCTGCTCCCGATACCAGGTGATGGAACGGACGGCCCCTTCCCGGCCGAAGTCGTTCACGTGGTTGCCGCTCAGGCCCACGATATCCGTGCCCAGGGCCTCCAGCGCGGCCCAGTAGTCCGTGTCGCTGCACAGGACCAGGTTGTTCTCCGACGGATCCACCTGGCAATCGTCCAGGAAGGGCACCTCGTTGCTGATGTGGGTGATGTCCGCGGCCCGCAGGGTGTCCGAGATGACCTGGGCCGGATAGAGGACCCCTTTCTGCTCCATGCGCAGGGCGGTCACCCGGGACATGGCCGTCACCCCGGTCATGAGCAGCACGGTCAACCGGTCGGGCTCCCGGTTCGTCCGTGGGCCTCGGAGCACTGGCTCCAGGATGGGGGCCACGGCTGCGGCCTCCTCGCCCTGGAGAGTCAGGGCCACGGCCAAGGGATAGGCCTCCACGTCCAGTCGGTTGTCCAGCACGTTCAGGGTCTCGCCCCCTGGTGTCGTCAAGTGGAGCACCTTGTAGCGGGGGTCCAGTTCGTGGAAGGGCAGGATACCCACCCGGTCCGGCGCGGCCTCCAGGGCCTCCAGCAGGTCCGAGCTCTGGACCACGGCCACCGTCTCTGCCGGCGGCCCCCCCCACAGGGCCTGGAGCTCGGGGAGCTCTTCCCGGGGCACCACCAACCCACCCTCTCCATCCCCACGCCACCGGGCGGCCAGCTCCTCCACGGCCAGGGCATCCTGCACCGTGGCAAAGGGGACCACGGCTGCGTAGAACCGTTCGAACAACCGGATGGAGGCCTGGGTTCGGGGGGCCAGGATCGCCTGCACCTGGGCCAGGCCGGGGTCCGGGGCCACGACCAGCCCCAGGGCCGGGGAGTTTCCCTCCAACGCGAGCAGGGCCTGGAGCAAGGGCCGGGTGTAGCGTTCCGGCAGCCTGGCGGACCAGCCCACCGTGACCGGACGGGAGGTTCCCGAGAAGGGAGCCATGCCCTGGCCGGAGCGCCACGGCTGTCCGGATGTCTCCCCGCCCTGTGCAGGCCCCGCAGGCAAGGGGGTCTTCGTCTCCGACGCCATGGCCGGTGGGAGCTCCTGGGGAGCGCTCTCCTTCTGGGAGGCACCACAGCCGGCCAATCCCACAGCCACCAGAACCAGCCCTATGCCCAGCAGGCTCCACGTCCACCTTCCACCACACCGAAACGCCACGGCTCTCTCCTCCCGGCTGTGCGTCCCTTGCGGCCCATCCACGGTGGACACGCAGGGGCATCAGGCCCTCAGG
>JALSIX010000037.1 GCA_026989655.1 Caldilineaceae bacterium | reverse complement strand
CAACCTCGTTCCCGGCCTGGGGTTCGGCACGGCCCAGGTTCCGGGCACGAGATCCAGCCGGATGGGGGCATCGTCCATCCCCTGGCCGGGCCATGCGGGGCGGGGAACCGCCTGTCCCAGAAGCCCGCCGGCCCCCCTTCCCGGCCGTCGCTCCGGGACAACACGCACCCCGGCGGACAGGCTGCGCGCGCTGCGCGCTGCTGCGGGCCATTTGACAGGGGGTGGGGGGTGTGATATAGTGGGCTTCGTAGTTAGCAGGTGTTCCAACCGCAGGACTCTCGTAGTTGCTGGGCTGTGAACTCCGGGTCTAACTCGCTATCTCTACTCATCTCTATCTAGCGCCATCAGGAGAACAGCCATGGCAACTCGAGAGATCGGCACCGTGAAGTGGTTCAACGCGACCAAGGGCTACGGCTTCATCGCCCGGGAGGGTGGCAAGGACGTCTTCGTCCACTACAGCGCCATCCAGGGGGGCGGCTACCGCTCCCTGGACGAGGGCCAGCGTGTGGAGTTCACCGTCGTGGAGGGCCCCAAGGGCCTTCAGGCCCAGGACGTGGTCGCGCTGTGAACGAGTCTCGTTGAGAGCGAAGGCCGGGGAACTCTTCCCCGGCCTTTTTCGTTCTGGCCCACCGGGATCCCTCCCGAGCCGTCCCTGTGCTGCCAGAGTGGCTTCTCCATGTGGCCCATGTCGGCTGGAATTCCCGCGGTCTACCCTGCCCGCCGCATCTACTTCCTCCTCGCCCTGGTGGGCCTGCTCGTGTCCGGCCTCCTGGCCCGAGAAGCCCTGGAGAGCCAGGCCGGGGAACGTCTGGTCTCCCTCTTCATGTTCGGGGTCTCTCTGGCCTTCGGGGCGCTCCACCTGGCCTGGGCCCTGACCCGCGTGGAGATCACGTCCCAGGAGATGACGGTACATCGACCGGGACGGACACCGCTCCGCCTGGACCTGCGCCAGGTCGTCGACGTCCACCAGGGTGGACGGTTCCTGGCCACGTTGAGCCTGGTCTACCATCCGGTGGCTCCGGATGGTCGGGTGGAGCTGGACACCCCTCGCATCCTCTTCCTCCCCGCGTTCCAGCGGCAGGACGAGCTGGTGGAGCTCCTGGGTCGTCGGACGGAGTGATGCCCCATGCGCCTGCCCCTGGAGGTACGTCTCCTGTTTCCCACGGACAGTCGGGCGGTCGCGGCACTTCTGAGCCCGGCCCTGCGCGCCGTTCCGTACAGCCGGGAGATGTCCGACGCGGAGATCCTGGAGCAATGTTTTCAGCCCGAGCCTCCGACCGTCCACCCGAGCCACTGGCTTCAGCACCAGGTGCTGGGGGCGGTCCAGCGGGGCCGTCTGCTCGGCTTCGTGGATTTCGGTGTCGGATACGACCACACGGCTCTCCATCGTATCGGCGAGACGCCCCTGGGCCTGCTGCGCTTCCTGGCGCTGCCGGACACCTACCCCCTGGCCGTCCAGGTGGCCCAGGTGCTGTTGGCCGAGGTGGAGACCCTGTGGCGCATGGAGGGGGTCCGCCAGGTCCGGGCCTTCTCCTTCAGCACCGGCTATCCCGCCTTCCAGTTCGGGGCCGGGATCCTGCCCGCGGCCTGGGAGGAGCACCGGGACCAGCTCCTCCGGGCCGGCTACCGTCTGGTGGAGCGCTATGCTTGCTTCCGCCGACCTCTTCGGGGTCCACTGCGGGAGTCGTTGCCCCCATCGGGGCTGGAGCTCTGGTTGGACGAGACCCGCTCCAGCCGGACCTACCAGCTCTTCGATCCGGAAGGCCATCGGATCGCGTCCGCCCGCCTCCTGTTGGGTCGGGTCCTGGAGCCCGCGTCCGCCAATCCGGTGGCCTATCTGGAGGGGTTCTGGGTGGCCGAGGACTGGCGCCGCCAGGGGATCGGCCGCTGGCTGTTGCGGCGCATGGTCAACGACGCCGGCCTGCTCGGCGCCCAGGAAGCGGTGGCCCACCTCGACCACGACAACCAGGCCGCCTGGCGCCTTCTGGTCCACCATGGGTTCGAGGAATTGCCGTATCGGGGATACACTCTGGCCAAGACCTTGCGCGCGGAGACACCATGAGCCGCCCGTTGCCCCGTGTGCTCTTCGTCACGGGAGAGTATCCCCCCATGCTCGGTGGTGTAGGGGCCTACACCCACGAGCTGGCCCATGCCCTGGCCCGGCTCGGACACCCAGTGGCCGTGGTCACCCATCGCCAGGCGACCAGGGCACCCGGTGCCGCCGGGGCGTCCGCGGTGGCGGTCTATCCTTGGATCCCACGGTGGGGCTGGGGGGCTCTTTTCCACGTGGCTCGACTGGCCCGGCACTGGCGGGCCGAGTGGGTCCACGTCCAGTACCAGACCGCGGCCTACGGCATGCATCCGGCCATCCACTTCGCCCCCGACCTATGGCGTCGTTGGGGGTTCCGGGTGGCCTGGACCTACCACGATCTCCGTGTCCCCTACCTCTTTCCCAAGGCCGGCCACCGGCTGCGGCGCTGGATCACCTGGCGTCCGGGACGGGTGGCCCATCGAACGGTGGTGACCAACGAGGCGGATCGGCGGCAGTTGGCTCCCTCGCGGCCGGATGTGGTCTCCATCCCCATCGGCAGCAACATCCGTGGACGCCGTCTCTCCGCGTCCCAGAGGGCTGCCCGCCGGGCCCAGCGGGGCTATCTCCCGGACCAGTTGGTGGTGGGCTATTTCGGCTTTCTCAACCCCAGCAAGGGCGGTGTGACCCTGATCCAGACGCTGGATCGCCTGGTCCGTGCCGGCCGGGACGCCCATCTGCTCATGATCGGCGAGACCGTGGGGGCCAGCGATCCCTCCAACAGGGCCTACCTGGCGGAACTGGAGCGTCTCATCGCAGCCCTGGAACTGGGGCCCCGGGTCCGCTGGACGGGGCCGGAACCGGAGCACCAGGTGGCCGCGGACCTGAACATCGTCGACGTGCTCCTGATGCCCTACGTGGACGGCGCGAGCACCCGACGGGGGACCCTCATGGCCGGGCTGGCCAATGGGTGTGCCATCGTGACCACCGAGCCCCAGGCCCCTCTTCCGGAGCTGGTCCACGGCCGGGATCTCCTGTATGTTCCGCCCGAGGATCCGGAGGCCGCGGCCCAGGCCGTGCTCCAGATCGCGGATCGACCTGACCTGGCCGCGCGGCTGCGGGAGAACGCCTGCCGCCGGAGCCAGCTCTTCACCTGGGAGACCATCGCACGGGGCCACCAACGCCTCTACCGCTCCCCAGAAGCCCCTCTCCGTCCAAATCTCCTATAATGGGCTCCCCTCCTCCAACCGAAATGGGAGGACAGAGACTCTGCGCGTGGGCTGCAGCAGGCCGCCGGCCGGCTGTCCACCGGCCTATCCCATCGTTCCGGAGGAAAGGGAAGCCGAGTGAAGGGAAGATCTTCGGGCAGCGGAACCCGGTCACCGGACCTGTCCTCCAGCATCCAGTGGATCCTCTTCCATGCCGGGGAGCGGACCCTGGCCCTGGAGCTCTCGGCGGTCCGGGAGATCGTCCCGTTGCCCACCATCGCCCCCATTCCCAAAGCCCCTCAGCCCCTGGTCGGCGCCATCCACCTGCGGGGCTGGATCGTCCCGGTGTTGTGTACCCGGACCCTCCTGGGCTTCCCTCCGATCCCGCCCCATTCCGCCATGCGGATCGTGGCCCTGGAACACGGTGGCCACCTGATGGGCCTGTTGGTCGATGAGGTGATCACCGTAGGGCGGTCCCCACTTTCCGTGGGCGGGACGCAGGACGGGGCGATCCCGGAACCTCCCCCGCTGCCCTTTGTCGCTGGGTCCGTGGAGCTGGAGGCAGTGCCCGGCCGCCCTGTCTGGCTCATCGATCCCGATCGCCTCCTGGAGCACATCGCTCAATGGGTCCACGGCCCCTTGACGGGCCCCCATGTCCATCCTGCCGCGACGTCCGTGGGAGACAGACCATGATCCACTACGATCTGTCCGACGAGGAGATGGAGGTGTTCGTCCAGGAGATGGGGGAGATCCTGGACAGCTTGGAAGGGGATCTCTCCCTGCTGGAGCAGGGCACCCGTCCCGAGATCGTCCAACGGGTGTTTCGGGCCTTCCACACCATGAAGGGGTCGGCGGCCAGTGTGGGCCACCATACCATGGCCCAGTTGACCCATCGGGCCGAGGCGGTGCTCACCCAGATCCGGGATGGGGCCTTGGCCCTGACCCCGGAGAAGTTGACCGTGCTCTTCGAGGTTGCGGACGCGCTCCGCCACTACCTGGACGACGTGATCGCAGACCGGCCCCCAGGGCCAGAGGCCACCTCCCTGCTCCAGCAGCTCGGCGGCTGGGTGGAGCCCCCCACCGCCCACTCCGAGCTCCAGACGGCACCCCAGGGCGTGCCCTTGCCGGCCCTCTCCACCGAGGCCCGACAGCTCTTGGCCGAGGCATTGGCTGCCGGGCAACATCTCCTTCTGGTCCAGATCCAGGCCGATCCCGCGGGCTTCGCTCCCGGGGCCCG
>JALSIX010000036.1 GCA_026989655.1 Caldilineaceae bacterium | reverse complement strand
GATGGGGGTCAAGAACAAGCGCTTGCGAGCCGGTTGGGATGAGACCTATTTGGCTCGCCTCCTTGAACCTCTTGGCATTCACGTTTAGACGCGATTGCCCTGTCCGGGGGCGGGCGGCACGGGGAAACCCCTACCCGGCCGCCGCGGCCTGTGGGCTCGGGGCTGGGGGCCCCACCGGGCTCGCGGTTGATCGTCTCCGGGTTCCCGTGCTATGCTTGGGGGGACGTAAGCCCCTGGATCCCCTGTTGTTGCGGCCACGGAGGAGGTTCCCCAATGGCACAGTTTACCCACGGGCACGCGTTGGTGATCGGCGTGGGCCAGGACCTGCCCAGCACGGTCGCCGATGCCGAGGCTCTGGCCGCGATCCTCAGGCACCCGGAACGCTGCGCCTATCCCGAAGAGCAGGTGATCTGCCTGACCGGCGAAGCCGCCCACCGGGAAGCTGTGTTGTCGGCCTTGGATGACCTGGCAAAACGGGTTACGACCGAGGACACGGTGATCGTCTACTTCTCCGGCCACGGCTACCGGGTAACCTCCTCCCTGGGCCATTTCTATTTCCTGATGCCCTATGGCTACGATCTGGACCGTCTGGCCGAGACCGCCATCCGTGGGGATGTGTTTCAGGAGCGCCTGGATCGCATCCGGGCCCGGAAACTGCTCCTCCTGTTGGATTGCTGTCATGCTGGTGGGTTGGATGGGAGCAAAACTGCCAAACCCCCGGGCTTACATTTTGCAAAGGCACCCTTGCCCGCGGAACGTGTGGAGCGCCTGGCCCAAGGCCGGGGACGGGTGGTGATCGCCTCTTCCCGGGAAGATGAATACTCATACTACCGTGGATCCTACGGCTTCTTCACTCTGGCTTTGCTGCAGGCCCTCTGTGGGGTCAAAGTTTCCAAAGAAGACGGCTATGTGCGAGTGGCCGATCTGGCCTTACATGCCCGGGAGAACGTGCCCCGTTGGACCAACAATCGCCAACACCCCATCCTTCACTTCGATCAGGCGGACAACTTCGTGGTGAGTTACTACGCGGGCGGAGAGAAGCGACCCAAAGGTCTGCCATTCCCAGCCGAAAGCATCCAGATCGAGCCCCAGCCCGGCGCGTGGACCCTCTCTGGTCATTTTGAGGGGCCCGTGGCCGCAGGAGACGGGGACGCCATTGACTTGCGAGGTTCCACCGGCCCGGTGGTCAAACCGACAGGCCCGGTGATCCAGCACTTCCACCCCGAACAGTCGGAGCCCATGGCAAAGCGGGCCGAGGCCGTGGAGCGACGCTACCTGGAGGGCCTCTACGCGGAGTGCAACGCGGTGCCCCTGGCCGGGGACGCGCCCCCGGACATCCCACAGCACCGCCGGCCTCGTCTGCAGCATATCTACGTGGACCTGGACACCCGGCTGCCCCTGACCTGGGAGCGCATTGGCCAGCGACTGGGCATTCCATCAGCGGAGCAGGAGGCCAAGCTGGAACGCCTCTGGAACGTCTTAGGCCAAGAGCTCCCGGACCGGGAAGGGCTTGACCGACGTCCTTTCAAAAAAGAGGGTAGCTGTGAACTGCCGGAGCCGCTGGACGCCTCCACCCTGGCCCGACTGGATCCGAAAGAGGTGGCGGAAGCCTTGGAGGTCTCTCAGGAGGCCTGGAGCGAGGCGATCCGGCCCGTCTCCGTGCTGGAGGCCATCCGGGAACACCCTCAACTGGTGCTCCTGGGGGACCCGGGCAGCGGCAAGAGCACCCTCACCCGCCGTCTGGCCGGGGTGTTGGCCGCCGCGCACCTGGAACGTTTGCCGCCGGAGGAACGCGACTGGCAGGCCAAGCTGGACCATGCCTTTGAACACTGGCTGCTGCCCATCCGGGTGACCTTGAGCAGTTGGGCCAACCACCTACCCGGGGACGCGGAGGGCTGCGCCGACGACCTGCTGAACGAGTGTCTGCGGGTGTTGGGGCAGACCGCCCAGGTGGATGCCTCGGTCCAGAAGGCCCGTCTGCTGGAACGGATGAGCCAAGAGCCGCCCAGCGTGCTCCTGCTCCTGGATGGGCTGGATGAGGTGGCGGACCCGGTCCAGCGCCAGCGCCTCCTGGCCGCGGTCCAGCACTTCTGCCGCCACTACCCCAACGTGCCCCTCCTGGTGACCTGCCGGGTGCGCCCCTATCGGGAGCGGGAGCCCTACCGCCTGCCCTTGCCGGAAGCGGAACTGGCGCCCCTGAGCGAAGAGGCCATTCGGGCTTTTGCGGAGCGTTGGCACAGGGAGCTGGCCTGGGCTGGATACTATCATCCGGAGAACGCGGAGCGCGCCGCCACGCGTCTGCTGAGAGCCATCTTCGACCCCCGGCGGCCCGAGCTGCGGGAGATGGCAGGCACGCCCCTGCTGCTGACCATGATGGCCCGGGTGAACTACGACGCGCCCCTGCCCGACAGCCGGGCCGAGCTCTACGAGCGCTTTGTGGCCAAACTCCTCTGGGAGTGGGAGCGGGAGAAGCTGGACGACCAGGGCCAGAGCACCCGGCTGCAGAGTCTGCTCCAGGCTGGGCGGGTGAAGCCGGTGGGGTTGGAGCGAGCCTTGAACCGGCTGGCCTACAGGGTCCACGGTAGCCAGGGCAGCCGGGACACGGTGGACATTCCGCGAGCGGCTCTACGGGAGGCCCTGGAGGCGATCCACCCAGGGGACGAGGCCCAGAAGGCCGCCTGGGCCGTGCAGGTGCTGGACCTGATCGACGACCGTTCCGGCCTGCTCCTGGCCGTGGAGCAGCGCCACCTCTACCGTTTCTCCCATCGCACCTTCCAGGAGTACCTGGCCGCCCGCTGGCTGGCCACGGGGAGCGACTTCTTGAGCAAGTTTCGGGAAAAGATGGACCAGGAACAGTGGCGAGAGGCCGTCTTCCTGGCTCTGGGCTACCAGGTGTCGGTGCGGGGGGACTACGACAACGCCCTGGCGGTCTTCGACGAACTCATGCCTGAGAAAGAAGCACTGGCCCAGGGATGGCGCCGGGTGTTGCTCCTGGGCCAGGCCTACTGGTCTCTGCGGGGGCCGGAATGGGCCGGTCAGGCCAGCGAAGAGCGCCGGGCCCGGCGGGTGCAGCGAACCGTGCCCCAACGCCTGGCCGCGCTCCTGGTTCTCGACAAGGCGCCGGTGGAGGAACGCCTGGAAGCCGGGGAGCTGCTGGCCCGGCTGGGGGACCCCCGCAAGGGGGTGGGGGTGGTACCCCCGACCGACTTCGCCCAGGCTGGGGGGAGGGGCCAGGGGTTCGCGGTGCCGGACATCGACTGGGTGGTGATCCCGGCGGGCCCCTTCACCATGGGCAGCAAGAGGCGGGTCCCGCTGGCCTATAGGGACGAGACCCCCCGGTTCACCTGTCGGCTCATCCAGGAGTCCTACCGGATCAGCCGCTACCCGGTGACCGTGGCCCAGTACCGCTGTTTCGTGGAGGCGGGGGGCTACCGGGAGCGGCGTTTCTGGACCGATGCGGGCTGGGCCTGGCGGGAGGCGGAGGGCATCACCGGGCCGGCGACGTACCCGGAGCCCTTTCAGCGGGACAACCACCCGGTGGTGGGGGTGAGCTGGTACGAGGCAGTGGCGTACTGTCGTTGGCTGTCGGAGGTGTTGGGGTACCAGGTGCGCTTGCCCAGGGAGGCGGAGTGGGAGAAGGCGGCCCGAGGCACAGACGGCCGCATCTGGCCCTGGGGGGACGAGGAGCCCACGGCGGAGCACTGCAACTTTGACCGGAAGGTGGGGCATACCACGCCGGTGGGGAGCTATCCTCGGGGGGCCAGTCCCTACGGGGTGCTGGACATGGCGGGGAACGTGTGGGAGTGGTGCAGCACGAAGTGGCGGGATGACTACAAGGGCTACCAGAAGAGGGTGGACGATGACCTGGAGGGGGAGGCCCCGCGCGTGTTGCGTGGGGGGTCGTGGCCCGACCACCATCAACTCGTGCGCTGCGCCTATCGGTACTGGATCAACCCGAACAACCGGATCAACTTCATCGGTTTTCGGGTTGTGGCCCCCGGCCTTTGAGCCTCTGAACCCCCACCCGGCCTCCCCCAGCTTGGGGGAGGGGATAGGGGTGCGGCGTGGGGGGTGTTGCGCGTCGGTCCTCCAGGCTAGGGGGTTCCCCGCGGCCGGTTCCCTCCCCGGGACGGGGAGGGCTAGGGAGGGGACTCCCCAGCTTGGGGGAGGAGGACCCCCACCCGGCCTCCCCCAGCTTGGGGGAGGGGTTTTATAGAAGGAGGCAAAGCTCATGCCTGGTCAAGGGCGCAGGAATTTCCAACCCCCACCCCATCTGTGGGAACGGCTGAAACCACTGGCTCGTCAGATGCGTCGAGAGCCGATGCCTGCCGAGGCGAGACTGTGGCAACGACTGCGTCGGAGGCAGGTCAGGGGGGTCAAATTTCGTCGCCAGGTAGTTCTGGGACGCTTCATCGTGGATTTCTGTAGTTTCGAGGTGAGGCTGGTGGTGGAGGTGGATGGGCCGATCCACGAGTACACTGGGGAGC
>JALSIX010000035.1 GCA_026989655.1 Caldilineaceae bacterium | reverse complement strand
GCCGGTGGCGTTGGAGGCGGGGAGTCGGTTTGCGATTCGTGAGGGTGGGCGGACGGTAGCGGCCGGAGTGATCACGAAGATTTTGGAGTAGGTCTGGCCCCTGGAACAGCCGGAAACCCGGCGGGGGATGCGGAGACGTCTCCGTCCCTTGGGCGTTGTTGGGCACACGGGGACGCTGGAGTGTCCGCCGGCGGCTTCTCCCCGGTGGGGGCGCTCCGGCCCGCGGCGACGAATTGGAGAGGGAATAGATGGCCAAGCAGCGCATTCGCATCAAGCTCAAGGCATACGACCATCGGGTGTTGGACGCCTCTGCCCGGCAGATCGTGGAGGCGGCCGAGCAGACCGGCGCCCAGGTGGTGGGGCCGGTGCCCCTGCCCACCCGGATCGAGAAGTTCACCGTCATGCGGTCGCCTTTCATCGACAAGGACAGCCGGGAGCAGTTCGAGATCCGCACCCACAAGCGCCTGATCGACGTCATCGACCCGGGCAACCGGACCATTGAGAGCCTGACCCGGCTCAACCTGCCCGCGGGCGTGGACATCGAGATCAAGCTGTAGCCCTGGGCCGATCCAGGCCGCGACGGCCTCGGGGGGGCTGTTGCAGCGCTGGGGTCTGCCTTGGCCTCGAGGGGCTGTCCGTCTCGGCCTTCGAGGCCGGTTTGATGGATGATGTGGTGTGAGACCGGGCCACCCGGTCCAACCGTCAGTCCAGGAGGAGCACGTGAAAGGCATACTGGGCAGAAAAGTGGGCATGACCCAGCTCTTCGACGAGCAGGGAAACGTGGTGCCGGTCACGGTGATCCAGGCCGGCCCGTGCTATGTCACCCAGATCAAGACCAAGGAGACCGACGGCTACAACGCGGTCCAGATCGGCTTCGAGGAGGTGCCCGAGCGGAAGCTGACCCGGGGCGAGCTGGGCCATCTGAAGCGGGCGAACGTGCCCCCTCTCCGCCACCTGCAGGAGATCCGGCTGGGCGACCAGGAGGAGCCCCCATGGACATTGGGCCAGCAGATCCGGGCGGACATCTTCAGCGAGGGCGAGCGGGTGGACGTCATCGGCCGCTCCAAGGGTCGGGGCTTCGCGGGCGCGGTGAAGCGCCACGGCTTTCGAGGCGGCCCCAAGACCCACGGCCAGTCGGACCGTTGGCGTGCGCCGGGCTCCCGAGGGGCAGGCACCACGCCGGGCCACACCTTCCCCGGCACCAAGGGCCCGGGGCGGATGGGAAACAAGCGGGTCACCGTCCTGAACCTGGAGGTGGTGCTGGTGGATCCGGAGCGCAACCTGCTCGCGGTGAAGGGGGCCGTCCCCGGCCCACGGACCGGACTTGTCTTCATCCGCAGTGCCCGCAAGGGGCCCCGGAAGTACAAGGCCCGCGGATGAGGCAGGCTCAGGCACGAGGAAGACGCTGGGAGGCTGAACCATGCGAGTACCTGTGTTGAACATGGCCGGGGAGCAGGTGGGCGAGATCGAGCTGTTGGACACCGTCTTCGCGGCCCCCATTCGGCCGGGGCTGATGCACCAGGCCCTGGTCCGCCAGCTGGCCAATGCCCGCCTGGGCACCCACAAGACCAAGACCCGGGGCGAGGTCCGAGGAGGGGGGCGCAAGCCCTGGCGCCAGAAGGGCACCGGCCGGGCCCGGCACGGCTCCATCCGCTCGCCCATCTGGGTGGGGGGCGGCACGGTCTTCGGGCCCCGGCCTCGAAAGTACACCCAGGCCATGCCCCGGAAGATGCGCCGGGCCGCGCTCCGCAGCGCGCTGAGCGTCAAGGCCGGCCAGGGCGAGATCGTCGTGGTGGATCGCCTGGAGATGGAGCGGCCCCGGACCAAGGCCATGATCCAGGTGTTGGAGAACCTGGGGGTGAACGGCCGGCGGGCCCTGGTGGTGCTCCCGGAGCGCAACTGGACCGTGGAGAAGAGCATCCACAACCTGCCCAACGCCAAGGCCCTGCTGAGCGGCAACCTGAACATCCGGGACCTGTTGAGCCACGACGTCCTGGTGCTCTCCCAGGGTGCGGTGGAGCACATCCACGGCTGGCTGGGATAGGGGAAAGGAGAGGCCGCGATGCACATCTACGAGGTGATCAAGCGCCCCATCATCACCGAGAAGTCCCAGATCCTGTTCGACGAGGAGAACAAGGTCACCTTTGAGGTGGACATGCGGGCCAACAAGGTGATGATCAAGGACGCGGTGGAGACCATCTTCGGCGTGGAGGTGGTGAACGTCCGCACCATCGTGGTGCCGGCCAAGACCGCGCGCCGGGGCCGCCGCAAGGTGGTCCGCAAGTCCAAGTGGAAGAAGGCCATCGTCACCTTGGCGCCCGGCCAGACGATCCAGCTGTTCGAGGGGGTGTGAGCCATGGGGATCAAGATCTACAAGCCAACGTCCCCGGGGCGTCGGGGCATGAGTGTCTCCACCTTCGAGGAGATCACCCGCACGGAGCCCGAGTGGCGGCTGACCGAACCCCTGAAGCGGAAGGGAGGGCGCAACAACCAGGGGCGCATCACCGTGCGCCATCGTGGGGGCGGCCACAAGCGGCGCTACCGGATCATCGACTTCAAGCGGGACAAGTGGGGCATCCCGGCCCGGGTGGCCTCCATCGAGTACGACCCGAACCGGAGCGCCCGGATCGCCCTGCTCCACTACGTGGACGGGGAGAAGCGGTACATCCTGGCGCCCCTGGGCATCCGAGTGGGGGACGTGCTCATGTCGGGCCCCGACGCGGAGATCCGGCCCGGGAACGCGTTGCCCATCCGCCACATCCCCCTGGGGACCCAGATCCACAACATCGAGCTGTACCCGGGGCGGGGCGGTCAGTTGGCCCGCAGCGCGGGGGTCGCGGCCCAGCTCATGGCCAAGGAGGGGCACATGGCCCAGGTCCGGCTGCCCAGCGGCGAGGTCCGCTACATCCACATGGACTGCATGGCCACCGTGGGCCAGGTCTCCAACCCGGACCACGCGAACATCAAGCTGGGCAAGGCCGGCCGCAAGCGTTGGCTGGGCTTCCGTCCCACCGTCCGGGGGGTGGCCATGGATCCCGAGGCCCATCCCCACGGAGGCGGCGAGGGCCGTTCCCCGGTGGGGATGCCCGGCCCCAAGACGCCCTGGGGCAAGCCGGCTCGGGGCAAGCGCACCCGCCACAACAAGCGCACGGACAAGTACATCGTGCGTCGCCGCGGCAGCGGGCGACGGTAGGCTGTGGAGAGAGGGAGAGAGCCATGGGGCGTTCGCTGAAGAAGGGACCATACGTGGACCCGAAGCTCCTGCGCAAGATCGAGGAGATGAACCGTCGGGGCGAGCGGAAGGTCATCAAGACCTGGTCGCGGGCCTCCACCATCTTCCCCCAGTTCGTGGGGCACACCATCGCGGTGCACGACGGCCGACGCCACGTGCCCATCTACATCACCGAGAACATGGTGGGGCACAAGCTGGGGGAGTTTGCACCGACCCGCTTCTTCCGGGGCCACGTCAAGTCCGAGAAGAGCAGTCGGGCCCGCCGCTAGGCGCCCGGAGCACAGGACCAGGAGGGCGACCATGGAAGTGCGAGCGGTTACCAAGTACACCGGCCTGAGCCCCCAGAAGGTCCGGCTGGTGATCAACGAGATCCGGGGCAGGCAGGCCCAGGAGGCCCTGGCCATCCTCCAGTTCATGCCCCAGAAGGCGGCCCGGGTGGTGGCCAAGACCCTGCGCAGCGCCATGGCCAATGCCACGGAGAACTTCGGCCTGGAGGAGGAGGACCTCTACATCAGCCGGATCTACGCGGACGACGCGCCCCGACGGCGTTGGCGCCGTTTCGGCGCCCGGGGCCGCTTCAAGCCGTGGATCCGCCGTTCGTCCCACATCACCGTGGTGCTGGAGGAGCGCAGCTAGCCCTGTGGGGCTGCCCGAGCCGGAGACCCGAGCGCAGCAGAGCAAAGGAGGCACTTTTGGGACGCAAAGTACACCCCTACGGCTTTCGCCTGGGCATCATCAAGGACCACCGGAGCCGTTGGATTGCCCAGGGCCGGGAGTACGTGAGGTATCTGGAGGAGGACCGGGCCATCCGCCAGGCCGTGGCCGAGGAGGCGCCCAACGCGGGCATCAGTTGGGTGGAGATCGAGCGCCAGCCGGGCCAGGTTCGGGTGGTCATCAACACGGCCAAGCCTGGCATCGTCATCGGCCGCAAGGGCGTCCACGTGAACCGGTTGCGGACCCGGCTCCAGGAGCTGACGGGCAAGAAGGTCAAGGTGGACGTGAACGAGATCCAGCGGCCCGAGACGGACGCCCAACTGGTGGCCGAGAGCATCGCGGAACAGCTCACCCGGCGCATCAGCTGGAAGCGGGCCATGAAGCGGGCCGCCCAGCAGGCCATGCGGGCCGGGGCCCAGGGGATCATGATCACCGTGTCCGGCCGCCTGGGCGGCGCGGAGATGGGCCGGGTGGACAGCCTGCGGGAGGGCCAGGTGCCCCGCCACACCCTGCGGGCCGACATCGACTACGGCACCGCGGAGGCCCTGACCACCTACGGGGTCATCGGGGTCAAGGTCTGGATCAACCACGGGGAGGTCCTCCCTGGCGAGGAGTTCCACGCCAAGTACAGCCAGGCCGCCTAGCGCAGCGGAGGGGAGAGGCGCCATGTTGATGCCGAAACGGGTGAAGTACCGCAAACAGCAACGGGGGCGCATGAAGGGCAAGGCCCAGCGGGGCAACACCGTGGCCTTTGGCCAGTACGGCCTCCAGGCCCTGGAACCCCATTGGATCACGGCTCGTCAGATCGAGGCGGCCCGGCGGGCCATCGTGCGCTACGTGCGCCGGGGCGGCAAGCTCTGGATCCGGATCTTCCCGGACAAGCCGGTCACCAAGCGGGCCGCGGAGACCCGGATGGGCTCGGGCAAGGGCAACGTGGACCACTGGGTGGCGGTGGTCAAGCCCGGCCGCATCCTCTTCGAGATCGCCGGGGTGAACGAGGAGCAGGCCCGGGAGGCCTTCCGGCTGGCCTCCCACAAGTTGCCCATCGCGACCCAGTTCGTGGTCCGTGAGGAGTAGGCCAAGCGACAGTCCGAGGGACGGAGGAGAGCGCCATGAAAGCGTCCGAGTACCGTGCTCTCTCCACTGGCGAGCTGCTGAGCAAGCTGGACGAGTACTACCAGGAGCTGTTCAACCTGCGTTTCCAGAAGGCCAGCGGGCAGTTGGTGAACACGGCCCGCCCCCGCCTGGTGCGCAAGGAGATCGCCCGCATCAAGACCATCCTGCGGGAACGACAGCTGGCCGCGGAGAGGGAGAGGAGCAGCTGAGATGCGAGAACGACGACGGGCCCTGGTGGGGACGGTTGTCAGCGACAAGATGGACAAGACCGTGGTGGTGCGGGTGGAGCGGGTCTACCGCCATCCCCTCTACGGCAAGGTCCTCAAGAGCCACAAGAAGTACCAGGCCCACGACGAGCACAACGAGGCTCGGGTGGGGGATGTGGTGCAGATCCGGGAGTGCCGCCCCATCAGCAGGCACAAGAAGTTCTTCGTGGAGAAGATCCTGAAGCGGGCGGAGACCGTCTGACCCCCGCGCCACACTGGCCGCGGGCCCGGGTCGGGGTCTCCGTCCATCGTCCGGTCCCCGGGAGGGACGAGGGTGCGACGAGGGAGATGAGAAGATGATCCAGCAGGAAAGTCGACTTCGGGTGGCCGACAACACCGGCGCGAAGGAGATCCTGACCATCCGGGTGTTGGGGGGCAGCCATCGGCGCTACGGCTCGGTGGGCGACATCATCGTGGCCACGGTGAAGGCCGCCAACCCCAACGCGGTGGTGAAGAAGGGCGATGTGGTCAAGGCCGTCATCGTCCGGACCCGCAAGCCCATCCGCCGCAAGGACGGCAGCTACATCCGCTTCGACGAGAACGCGGCCGTCATCATCGACGACAACAAGAACCCTCGGGGAACCCGGATCTTCGGCCCCGTGGCCCGGGAGCTCCGGGAGGGAGGGTTCATGCGCATCGTGTCCCTGGCCCCCGAGGTGCTGTGACGCGGGAGGAGCAAGAGCCATGAAGGTCAAGATCCGCAGGGGCGATCTGGTGGAGGTGATCGCGGGCCGGGACAAGGGCCACCGGGGCCGTGTCCAGCAGGTGATCCGCAAGAAGCGCAAGGATGGGACCTACGATCCGAACCGGGTCTACGTGATCGTGTCGGGCGCCAACATGGTCATCAAGCACCAACGGGCCACGGGCCGGGTCCGCACCCAGACCGGCCGGATCGAGAAGGAGGCACCCATCCACATCAGCAACGTGATGATCGTGGGCACCGACGATCGTCCCACCCGCATCGGCTACCGCTACGAGGGGGGCGAGAAGGTGCGCTTCGACCGCCGCACGGGCGAGGTGTTGCCCAAGCCGGAGGCGTAGGCCATTCCCGAATGGCCGCGGCCCCAGGCGAACCCGCCTGATCGGGTATCGGACGCGTCGATATCTGCGGGCAAAGGAGAGAGTGGACCGTGAGCAGCGAGAACGGGCAGCGGGGGCCGGAACCCCGTCTCAAGGTGCGGTACCAGGAGGAGATCGTGCCCGCCCTCATGGAGGAGTTCGGGTACCGGAGCGTCATGCAGGTCCCGCGCCTGGAGAAGATCAGCATCAACATCGGCCTGGGCGAGGCCCTGCAGAACAGCCGGGCCATCGAGGCGGCCAGCCGCGATCTGACCCTGATCACGGGGCAGCGCCCCATCGTGACCCGGGCCCGCAAGTCCATTGCGGCCTTCAAGCTCCGGGAGGGGATGCCCATCGGCGTCAAGGTCACCCTTCGGGGGCGGCGCATGTGGGATTTCCTGGACCGGCTCATCAACATCGTGTTGCCGGGCCAGCGGGATTTCCGGGGCGTCTCGCCGGATTCCTTCGATGGCCGGGGCAACTACAGCCTGGGCCTCCGGGAACAGCTCGCGTTCCCGGAGATCGACTACGATGAGATCGACAAGGTCCGGGGCCTGGAGGTCACCATCGTGACCACCGCGACCACGGACGAGGAGGGGCGGCGGCTGCTGGCCCTGTTGGGCATGCCGTTCGCCCGCCGGTAGCGGAGCCCAGGCGGTCCACGCCTTGCGTGGCCGGACCTGGGGCCGACAAGCTCTGACCGAGGGGGTACTGTGGCCAGGAAATGCCTGATCTACCGGGAGAAGCGGCGCAAGTACGAGGTCCAGGTGCGGAACCGGTGCGCCAAGTGCGGCCGGCCGCGGGCCTACATCCGTCGTTTTGGGCTCTGCCGTATCTGCTTCCGCCAGGAAGCCCTCCAGGGCCACCTCCCGGGCGTGCGGAAGTCCAGTTGGTAGGGTTGGACCGTCTGCCTGCTAACTACAGCCACGGCCTCTGGGCTCCTGGCCCGGGGCCGGGGCTGCAAGAGTGAGGAGCGCCGAACCATGATGACCGATCCGATTGCGGACATGCTCACCCGCATCCGCAACGCGTCCATGGCCCGCCATCGACGGGTGGTGATCCCTGCCTCCAAGATGAAGGTGGCCATCGCGCGTATCCTGAAGGAAGAGGGGTTCATCCGGGGCTACACCGTCACCAACGACCGGCCCCAGCCGAACCTGATCATCGGGCTGAAGTACACCGGCAAAGGCGAGCCGGTGATCACCGGCCTGCGTCGGGTGAGCAAGCCCGGCCGGCGGGTGTACGTGGGCTACCGGGATATTCCCTGGGTCCGCAGTGGCCTGGGCATCAACATCCTCTCGACGCCCAAGGGCCTCATGACCGGCCGTCGGGCCCGCAAGGAGCGGGTGGGCGGCGAGATCGTGGCCGAAGTGTGGTAGAGGAGGCTGCCATGTCGCGTATCGGACGTATGCCCATCCCGGTGCCGTCCGGGGTCACCGTGGAGATCCGACCGGACAACACGGTGACGGTGAAGGGCCCCAAGGGGGAGCTCACCCAGCAGTTCCACCGGGACATGGTCATCGAGCAGGAGGACGGCCTGCTGCGGGTCAAACGGCCGACGGACCAGCGCCACCACAAGGCCCTCCACGGCCTGACCCGGGCCCTGCTCAACAACATGGTCATCGGGGTCACCCAGGGCTTCACCAAGGTCCTGGAGATCGTGGGGGTGGGGTACCGGGCCTCACTCCAGGACAACCGGCTGGTCCTGCAGTTGGGCAAGAGCCATCCGGTGGAGTTCACGCCGCCGCCGGACATCGAGTTCGAGGTCTCTCGGGACGGTCGGACCATCACCATTCGGGGCATTGACAAGGCCCTGGTGGGCCAGGTGGCCGCGGTGATCCGGAAGGAGCGTCCGCCGGAGCCCTACAAGGGCAAGGGCATCCGGTATCGGGGCGAGCATGTGCGCCAGAAGGCCGGCAAGGCAGGACGCAAGTAGTCCGCAGGCGTGAGGAGGAGCGGCAGACCATGATTCGAAAGAACCGGGCGCAGGCACGCAAGCGCCGCCATCTGCGGGTGCGGAAGAAGGTCTTCGGCACGGCCCAGCGCCCGCGGCTGAACGTGTTCCGCAGTCTGGACCACATCTACGCGCAGATCATCGACGACGAGGTCGGCCACACCCTGGTCTCTGCCTCCAGCCTGGAGCCGGAGCTGCGGAAGCAGGTGGCGGGCCTGTCCAAGGTGGAGAAGGCCAAGGTGGTGGGGCGGGTCCTGGCCGAGCGGGCCCGGGCCGCGGGCATCGAGAAGGTGGTCTTCGATCGAGGGGGCTATCGCTATCACGGTCGGGTGCGGGCTCTGGCCGAGGCCAGCCGGGAGGGAGGCCTGGTCTTCTAGGCCGGAGACCGGGGGAAGCCGCGCGGCGGATCCAGGAGCGCCACCCGCGAGGGACAGGAGCAGAACAGGAGAGATCATGGCACGTCGAGATCGACGCCGGGAGCGGGATTCCCGGGAGGAGCAGCCCCGGGAGGAGCTGGATGAACGGGTGGTCCACATCACCCGAACGGCCAAGGTGGTGAAGGGCGGCCGCCGTTTTGCCTTCCGGGCGGTGGTGGTGGTCGGCGACAACCAGGGCCGGGTCGGCGTGGGCGTGGGCAAGGCCCGAGAGGTGCCGGACGCCATCCGCAAGGCGGGGGAGCGGGCCCGCAAGAACATGGTGCGGGTGAACCTGTTGGGGCGCACCATTCCCCACCCGGTGCAGGTGCGTTTTGGGGCCGCGAAGGTGTTGCTGCGGCCGGCCAGCCCGGGCACGGGGGTGATCGCGGGCGGCGGCGTCCGCGCGGTGGTGGAGGCGGCCGGGGTGAAGGATCTCCTCTCCAAATCCCTGGGCAGCAACAACATCCTCAACGTGGTCCAGGCCACCTTCGAGGCCCTGAAGCAGCTCCAGGATTTCCGGGTGGAGGCGGAGCGTCGGGGGGTGGACCCGGGCCACCTGAGGCCCTTCTGGTACCGGGAGGAACAGGCCTATGTCGAGGAGTAGTGGGAAGATCGCCATCACCCTGGTGAAGAGCCCCATCGGCTACGCCAAGGACCAGAAGGCCACGGTCCGGGCCCTGGGGCTGACCCGGCTCCACCAGACGGTGGAGAAGGAGGACACCCCCAGCATTCGAGGGATGGTGGCCAAGGTCCGCCATCTGGTCCAGGTCCGGGAGCTGTGAGCGGGCGGCAGGGCCGGGTGGTGTTCGGTTCGGTGACACCGCGGTGCACGTGAGGAGAGGACCATGAAGCTGCACGATCTGCGCCCCGATCCGGGTGCAAGGAAAAAGCGCAAGCGAGTAGGTCGTGGCACGGGTTCCGGCCGCGGCAAGACGGCCGGCCGGGGAACCAAGGGCCAGAACGCCCGCAGCGGCGGCGGGGTGCGTCCCGGCTTCGAGGGCGGCCAGTTGCCCCTGATCCGGCGGCTGCCCAAGCTCCGGGGGTTCAAGAATCCCTTCAAGATCCACTACGTCCCCGTGAACCTGGATCGGCTGAGTGAACGTTTCCAGGCCGGTGAGGAGGTGACCCCGGAGAGCCTCCATGCCCGGGGGCTCCTGGGCGAGCCGGACAGCCCGGTGGTGGTCCTGGCCCGGGGAGAGGTGGACAAGCCCCTCCACGTGAAGGCCCACCGGGTCAGCGCGAGCGCTCGCCAGAAGATCGAGGCGGCGGGCGGCACGGTGGAGCTCCTGCCCCTATCGACGGCGCCCTCGCGAGCCCAGGTGTAGACGCGGCCAGCCAGCCGACCCGGTCTGAGAGTGCCGGGTCGGCTTCGCTGTTTGCCCCGGTCTCTGTCCTGTTTTTTGGAGTGTTCCCCGGAGGTCGCCCATGCTCGAGGCCGTACAGAACGCATTCCGACTCCCCGATCTGCGGCGCCGGTTGCTGATCAGCATCGGCATCCTCATCGTGTACCGGTTCGCCGCCCATGTGCCCCTGCCGGGGGTGAACCGGGAGGTGTTGGACCAGCTCTTCCGATCCCCCGACCAGAACATCCTGTTGAGCCTGCTGAACTTCTTCAGCGGCGGCGCGCTGGCCCAGTTCAGCGTCATGGCCATGGGGGTCTACCCCTACATCACCGCGTCCATCATCATGCAGTTGCTGACCCCCATCGTACCCCAGCTGGAGGAGCTGAGCCGGGAAGGGGAACAGGGGCGCCAGCAGTTGAATCGGTACACCTACTACCTGACCGTGCCCCTGGCCATGCTCCAGGCCATCGGCCAGGCCACCCTCCTCAGCCGCCCCATCGGCGGGCTCGCGGACGCGGTGCTGTCCAACTGGGGGTTCACCGGCGACGCGCTTCTGCCCTCCCTGACCATCATCATCAGCATGACCGCGGGCACCATGTTCGCCATGTGGCTGGGCGAGATGCTCACCGAGCAGGGCATCGGCAACGGGGTCTCCCTGATCATCTTCGCGGGCATCGTGGCCTCGGTGCCCCAGCAGATGACCCTGCTCTACCAGCGGGGGCTGAACCAGCTCCTCATCTTCACGGTCATCACCATGCTGACGGTGGCCCTCATCGTCTGGATCCAGGAGGGGCAGCGTCGGATCCCGGTCCAGTACGGGAAGCGGGTACGGACCATGCGGGGGAATCGCCTGCGGATCCTGGGCGGCCAGAGCACCTACGTGCCCCTGCGGGTGAACACCGCGGGGATGATCCCGCTGATCTTCGCCCAGAGCCTCCTGATCCTGCCCAGCACCCTGGCCTCCTACTTCATCCTGCGCACGGATTTCCTGGGCTCGGTGGCCAACTTCTTCTTCACCACCTTCAGCCCGAACAGCTGGGTCTACTGGCTCTTCTACTTCCTGTTGACCGTGGCCTTCACCTACTTCTACACGGACGTGATGTTCCGGCAGCAGAACCTGGCCGATACCCTGCAGAAGCAGGGCGGGTTCATCCCCGGGATCCGGCCGGGACGGCGCACCGAGGAGTACCTGAACCGGGTCCTGGGCCGGATCACCCTGGTGGGGGCCCTCTTCCTGGGCTTCGTGGCCGTCCTCCCCTACCTGGCCGGGGTGATCTTCGGCGGCGGCGGCATCGGCAGCTTCAACACCCTGATCATCAGCAGCACCGGCCTCCTCATCGTGGTGGGTGTGGTGTTGGATACCATGAAACAGATCGAGGCCCAGCTCCTGATGCGCAACTACGAGGGGTTCATCCGCTGACCCCGAGGAGCTCCCCACGCGCAGCCTCCATGGGGGCAGGGGGCTCGGATCGTCGGATTCGTTCGAGGCGGGCGCGCGAACCATGGCGAAACGAACCTATCTGGTCTTCCTGGGCGTGCCGGGAGCAGGCAAGGGCACCCAGGCCCAGCTCCTGGCCCAGGCCCTGGAGATCCCCCAGATCTCCACGGGCGACATCTTCCGCTACAACCTGAAGCACGAGACGGAGCTGGGCCTGTTGGCCAAGAGCTACATGGAACGGGGCGAGCTGGTGCCCGACGCGGTGACCGTCCGCATGGTCGCGGAACGCCTGGGCCAGCCCGACGCGGCCCAGGGCGCCATCCTGGACGGCTTCCCCCGCAACCTGGCCCAGGCCCAGGCCCTGGACGGGATGACCGCTCCCCACGGCGGTGTGGCCGCGGTGCCCCTGATCCGGGTCAGCGACGAGGAGGCCCTGCGCCGCATCACCGGTCGGCGGGTCTGTCGGACCTGCGGCGCGGTCTACCACGTGGAGTTCAACCCACCCCGCCGGCCCGGGCTCTGTGACCTGGACGGTGGGGAGCTCTACCAACGGGAGGACGACCGGCCCGAGACCGTCCGCAACCGGCTCTACGTCTACTACAAACAGACCTCCCCCCTGATCGGCTACTACTTCTGCAAGGGGCTGTTGGTGGAGATCGACGGTGCCCAGACCATCCAGGCGGTCCAGGCCGAGCTGCGCGCGGTCCTGGAGCGCAAAGGGGTCCAGGTGCCCCAGACCGAGGGGACTCCATGAGCAAGCTCAAGCGGCACCTGGCCCGGGCCCGTCGGCCCAGGCTGCCCCAGGCTCCGCCGGTTCGGGTCCACCTGAAGACACCCCGGGAGATCCGCATCATGCGGGAGGCGGGCCGCATCGTGGCCCGGGTCCACCAGGCCTTGCAGGAGGCCGTGCGGCCGGGGATCAGCACCGAGGAGCTGGACCGGCTGGCCGCGGAGGTATTGGCCCGCCACGGTGCCCGTTCCGCCTTCCTGGGCTACCGAGGCTATCCGGCCCACATCTGCACCAGCATCAACGAGGAGCTGGTCCACGGCATTCCCAGCCGGCAACGGGTGTTGGCCGAAGGGGACATCGTCAGCATCGACGTGGGCGTCCTCTATCGGGGCTTCGTGGGCGACAGCGCGTGGACCTACCCGGTGGGCACCATCGGCCCAGAGGCCCGTCACCTGTTGGAGATCACCGAACGCAGCCTCCGGGCGGGGATCGAGCAGGCCCGGCCCGGCAACCGGATCCGGGACATCAGCCGGGCCGTCCAGCAGGTGGTGGAGTCGGCGGGCCTCCACGTGGTCCGGGCCTACACGGGCCACGGGGTGGGCCGGAACATGCACGAACCCCCTCAGGTGCTCAACTATGTGGGCGGGGACCGGGATGGCTCCCTGATCATGGAGCCGGGGCTGGTCATCGCCATCGAGCCCATGGTCCAGGTGGGCACGCCCGAGACCGAGACCCTGGCAGATGGCTGGACCGTGGTGAGCAAGGATCGGCGCCTGAGCGCCCACTTTGAACACACGGTGGCCGTCACCGAAAAAGGGCCGGAAATTTTGACCCTGCCGTGACTCTATGGTAGAGTAGTACAGTTGCGCGGAGACTCGACCGGGGGCGTCCATCGGCTCAGCCGATGGACTCTTGTCTGGTTTCGGGGCCTGGGTAGAGGCCGCGGCCAGCGCCCCGGTTCGCCTGCGAGGAGCACCACCATGAAAGTGAGACCATCGGTCAAGCGACGCTGTGAGAAATGCAAGATCGTGCGCCGTCGTGGCGTGGTCCGGGTGATCTGCGAGAACCCGAAGCACAAGCAGCGCCAGGGGTAACCCCCGAGGCCCCGGCCTTGGCCCGGAGAGCGAGGCGACTGGACCTGGAGAGCCCGGGAGGGTGGCCCTCCCGTCGTCGGACCCTCAGAGGAGCAAGGAGCACAGCATGGCACGTATCGCCGGTGTCGACATCCCCCGGGACAAACGGGTGGAGATCTCCCTGACCTACATCTACGGCATTGGCCGTTCCTCCAGCCAGCGGATCCTGTGGGCCACAGGCATCGACCCGAACCGGCGGGTCAAGGACCTGACCGGCGAGGAGCTGGCCCGGCTGCGGGACCACATCGAGCAGCACTACCGGGTGGAGGGCGACCTGCGCCGTGAGGTCAACATGAACATCAAGCGGCTGGTGGAGATCGGCTGCTACCGGGGGCTCCGCCATCGTCGGGGCCTGCCCGTGCGGGGCCAGCGGACCCGGACGAACGCCCGCACCCGCAAGGGGCCGAAGAAGACCGTGGCCGGCAAGAAGCGGGCCCGGAAGTGATCCAGCGGCAAGGAGAGAGACAAGGACCATGGCTCGTGCACAGCGCCAACGCGGTCGGCGGACGTCCCGGCGGGAGAAGAAACTCGTCCCCCGGGGCCAGGTCCACATCCACGCGACGTTCAACAACACCATCGTCACCATCACGGACCCGGAGGGCAATGTCCTCTGTTGGGCCAGTGGTGGCACGGTGGGTTTCAAGGGCAGCCGGAAGAGCACGCCCTTCGCAGCCCAGCAGGCGGCCCAGCAGGCGGCCCGCACCGCGGTGAACGACTTCAACATGAAGGAGGTGGACGTCTTCGTCAAGGGGCCGGGACCGGGCCGGGAGAGTGCCCTGCGCTCCCTGATCCCGGCGGGACTGACCATCCTGTCCATCACCGATGTGACGCCCATCCCCCACAACGGGTGTCGGCCGCCCAAGAAGCGCCGGGTCTGAGGCCCGTGCCGTCGGGTCTTTGGCGGTCTTCCCGGCGGGCCCGGGCGATCTCACTGGCCGGGGGGCGGGTGCCGGGCAGGTGGGGCGGCCTTCCCGGCGGGCTGGCCCGGGCACCTTCTGGGGCCGCGGGGGACAAGGGCTTCGGAACGATCTCGTTGGCATCGTGTGCCCTGCACGATGCCAACTGCTGTGTTGGAGACAGAGCCGAACGAACTGTGTGGAGGCATTATGGCACGATATACGGATGCGGTGTGCAAACTCTGTCGGCGTGAGGGGATGAAGCTCTTCCTCAAGGGGGAGCGCTGCCTGAGCCCCAAATGCGCCATCGAGCGCCGGCCGTACCCCCCGGGCGAGCACGGCCAGCGGCGCACCGGGCGCCGGAAGGTATCGGACTACGGCATGCAGCTCCGGGAGAAGCAGAAGGTACGCCGGATGTACGGGGTCCTGGAGCGGCAGTTCCGGCGCTATTTCCAGGAGGCCTCCCGGCGGAAGGGCCGGACGGGCGAGACGCTCCTCATCCTGTTGGAGCGCCGCCTGGACAACGTGGTCTACCGATTGGGCTTTGCGGACAGCCGGGCTCAGGCCCGCCAGTTGGTGCGTCACGGCCACTTCGAGGTCAACGGCACCAAGACGGACATCCCGTCCTACCTGGTCAAGCCCGGCGACGTGATCCGGGTCCGGGAACGGAGCCGTTCCCGGACCTATTTCAAGGAGCGGGCCCAGCTTCTCGAGGGGCGTGCGGTGCCCGAATGGCTCCAGCTCCGCCCTGCCGAGATGAGCGGCACGGTCCTGGCCGAGCCCTCCCGGCAGGACATCCAGATCCCGGTCAACGAGCAGCTCATCGTGGAGTACTACAGCCGCTGAGCTCCCTGCCCCGGGCCCCACGCCCGGTGGAGGGCCCGAGGGATCCGGGGGCCCTGGGGGCCAGGAGCCGGGGGCAGTGGCCTGGAGCGGAGGCCGGTGTGTGGAGACGACGGGCCCATGGGGGGGCGTTCGAGGGCAGAGACGTACTGCATCGCACTCCCAGCGCATGCACAGGGTTCGAAGCGAGCGGGACGGGAGCGGTTCCAGGGGTCGAGGTCGCGGTCGGGGAGCCCAGGGGGCCGGCATCCCGACCCCGCTCATCTGAAAACCAGTAGGAGGGTCGCCGTTGCTGCAAAATCTCGTCATGCCCAAAGTCGAAGTGGAGGCCAGTTCACGGAACTACGGCCACTTTGTGATCAGCCCCCTGGAGGGCGGCTACGGCATCACCCTGGGCAACTCCCTGCGTCGGGTGCTCCTGTCCAGCCTCCCGGGGGCCGCGATCACGTCCATCCGCATCTCGGGGGTCCACCATGAGTTCTCGGCCATCCCCCACGTGCGGGAGGATACCACCCAGCTCATCATGAACATCAAGCAGATCCGCCTGCGCAGCCGCAGCGAGGATCCTGCACGGATCTTCGTGGAGGTCTCCGCGGAGGGCCCGGTGACCGCCAGCGACATCGTCTGCCCGCCGGAGGTGGAGATCGTGAACCCCGAGCTGGTCCTCCTCCACGCGGACAGCGACGCGGTGGACCTGGACATCGAGATGGTGGTGGAGCGGGGCCGGGGCTACAGCCCGGCCGAGGAGCGAGGCCGCCTGCCCCTGGGCGAGATCCCGGTGGACGCCATCTTCAGCCCGGTGCGGAAGGTGGCCTATCGGGTGGAGCGCACCCGGATCGGCCAGCAGACGGACTACGACAAGCTGAACCTGGAGATCTGGACGGACGGCACCATCTCGCCGGAGGAGGCCCTCCAGCAGGCCGCGGAGATCCTGGTCCAGCATCTGAGCCTGTTGGCCGGCACCAAGGTGACCGTGGCCGAGCCGGAGCCGGAACCGGAGGAGGCCGGCATCCCGGCCCGGGTGGCCGAGGCCCCCATCGAGGAGCTGGAGCTCTCGGTCCGGGCGTACAACTGCCTGAAACGGGCCGGCATCACCAAGGTCGGGGAGATCCTCAAGCGGATGGAGAAGGGCGAGGAGGAGATGCTGGCCATCCGCAACTTCGGCCGCAAGTCCCTGGAGGAGCTGGTGGAGAAGCTGGCGGCCAAGGGATACCTGGAGGTGCCCGGGGTGGATCTGAGCGCGTACCGAAGCTACCTGGACCTGGAGGAGCCCACGGCCGAGGCCGAGCCCGTTGCCGAGTGAGCCCAACCACCCGGAGGAGCGACGAAGATGCGACATCGTGTAGCCGGCCGCAAGTTGGGCCGCAACACCGCCCAGCGCAAGGCCCTGTTCCGTGGCCTGGTGCGGGAGCTGTACATCCATGAGCGGATCGTCACCACCGTGGCCAAGGCCAAGGCCGTGCGGGCGGACGCGGAGAAACTCATCACCAAGGCCAAGCGAGGCCTGGCCCCAGGGGGCAACCGTGTCCATGCCCAGCGCCAGGTGGTGGCCTACCTGAACGACAAGAGCGTGGCCCGCAAGCTCTTCGAGGAGATCGCCCCTCGTTACATGGACCGACCGGGCGGCTACGTCCGGATCCTGCGCCTGGGACGCCGCCAAGGCGACGGCGCGGAGATGGCCGTGCTGGAGCTGGTGGAGTAGCCATGCCATCCACCGGGGCCGCCGCTCCGGAGGGGAACCCGGTGCACCGTGTGTGTGGCCTGGTGGCCTACGACGGCACGGAGTTCTACGGCTTCCAGATCCAGCGGGGCGGCCCCACCATCCAGGGGGCCCTGGAGGCGGCCCTGGCCCGGATCACGGGGAAACCCTGTCGGGTGGTGGGGTCCGGGCGCACAGATACCGGCGTCCATGCCCGGGGGCAGGTGATCATGGCCCAGGTGCCCTGGCGACACTCCCTGGATGCCCTGGAGCGGGCCTGGAACCACTTCCTGCCCCGGCCCATCCTGGTACGTCGGCTGGTTCCGGTGCCGGACGCTCGCTTTCACCCGCGTTTCAGCGCCACGGCCCGGACCTACCGCTACACGGTCTACCATCCAGGGCCCGGCTCTCCAGAGGGCCACCACCGGTTTCCGCTCTACGATCGCTATGGCCTGGTGGTGCCCCAGCGGCTGGACCTGGAGGCCATGAACCAGGCCGCGAGCTGCCTGGTGGGCGAACACGACTTCGCCACCTTCGGCCAGCCCCCCGAGGGAGAGACCCGGACGGTGCGGGTCATCCACGCGGCCTTCTGGGAGCGGCTGGAGGCCAGCGTGGCCTCCGCGGACCTCTACCCGTGGGAGGCCCTGGTCTTCACCGTGACCGGAAACGCGTTCCTGCGCCGGATGGTCCGCAACCTGGTCTCCAGTCTCCTGGCCGTGGGCCGAGGGGAGTGGGATGTGGAGGCCTTCCAGGACGCGTTGGCCGCCCGGGACCGGAGCCGCTCCAGGCCTCCAGCACCGCCCCAGGGCCTGGTGTTGGAGCGGGTGGACTACGCAGACTATCCGGACCTGTTCCGGACAGGTGGAGCCGAGATGGGATACGCCGAAGTGAGGGAGAGAGAACCGTGAAGAAGACCTTCCAGCTCACCGCGGAGGAAGCCCGAGCGCAACGGGAGTGGTGGGTGGTGGATGCCAGCGGCAAGACCCTGGGGCGCCTGGCCTCGGAGATCGCGAAGATCCTGCGGGGCAAGCACAAGCCCACCTTCACGCCCCATGTGGACTGCGGCGATTTCGTCATTGTGGTGAACGCGGACAAGTTCGTGGTCACCGGGAACAAGCTGGACACCGTCCGCTACTATCGCCATTCCCGCTACCCCGGCGGCCTGAAGAGCCGGACCATGCGGGAGATGCTGCGCAAGCACCCGGAACGGATCATCTACGAGGCCGTCCGGGGGATGATGCCCAAGACCCGCCTGGGGCGGGCCCAGATGCGGAAGCTGCGGGTCTACGCCAGCAGCGACCACCCGCACCAGGCCCAGAAGCCCAAGAAGCTGGAGCTGTAGGGAGAGGCCACATGAGCCGATACATCGAAGCCGTTGGACGCCGCAAGACCGCTACGGCCCGGGTACGGCTGTACCCCGGCGAGGGCCAGTTCATCGTCAACGACAGGCCTGCAGACCAGTACTTCGGCCGCCTGATCGACCGCAGCGTGATCCGACAGCCCCTGGTTCTGACGGGCATGGAGGATCGGTTCAACATCAGCGTGTGGGTGCGCGGGGGCGGCGAGACCGGCCAGGCCGAGGCCATCCGCCACGGGCTCTCCCGGGCTCTGTTGGAGGTGGATCCCAACCTGCGGCCCACCCTGAAGGCCGCAGGGTTCCTCACCCGGGATGCCCGGGTGAAGGAGCGGAAGAAGCCCGGGCTCAAGCGGGCTCGCAAGGCGCCCCAGTACACCAAGCGCTGAAGCTTCCCCGGCGCTCCGGCCCCTCAGCGGTGGAGCGGAGGGGCCTGTTCATCCGGACAAGCCCATGGTACGGACAGGCATCCTGGCCATCCCATCCACCCCCGACGGGGCCCCCTGCCAGGAGACCGTGGCCGCGGTGATCGCCCTGTTGCAGGGCCAACTGGAGGGATGCACCGTGGTCCGGGAGAGCGTGGTGGCCGACCAACGCTACCTGGTGGAGGAGGTCCTCCGTCGCTGGTGCGACCAGGAGGAGATGGACCT
Organism: Caldilineaceae bacterium; assembly: GCA_026989655.1. Taxonomy (GTDB): domain Bacteria; phylum Chloroflexota; class Anaerolineae; order Caldilineales; family Caldilineaceae; genus JALSIX01. The sequence continues at coordinate 24,848 of JALSIX010000035.1, read as the reverse complement.
GGTGATCACCGTGGGGGGGACCTCCCCAGCGCCCGGCCCCAGCCCCCGGCAGAGTGTTCCCGAGGCCACGGGCGCGGTGTTGGAACGCCCGCTGCCCGGACTGTCCGAGGCCATGCGGGCCTGGGCCGCGGAGCAGGATCCCCTGGCCCTGTTGGACCGCAGCATGGCGGGCATCCGGGGGCGTACCCTGCTCCTGAACCTGCCCGAGGCCCCGGAGCGGGCCGTCCACTTCCTGGACGCGGTGGTGGACCTGTTGCCCGCGGTGTTGGCCTATCTGGCCCCAGAGCCGGAGGAGGCTGGACCTTCCACCCCCCGGCGTAAGGGCCTGGATCCGGAGGAGTTCGCGGCCCACCTGCGCCGTCGAGCGGCCGGTACGGGCCAGCGGCTTTGACAGGCCCGCCTTTTTGGGATACAATCTCCCCCGTCTTGCTACGAAAAGTGTAGCAAAGCCCACAGTGTGGCACCGGCAGTCGGGGTTCACTTGGGAAGGCCGGGTGAACCGATGGTGGACGTGCAGGTCTTCTGTCTTCCTCCGCTCTCGTCGCCCGCATGCCGGGGGCATGGGACCGGAGGGAAGCGACCCAGGAGATGGGAGGAACAACCGCATGGCGCATCCAATCGTTGTGACGGACGCGGACTTCGAGACCAAGGTGATCCAGGCCGACCGACCGGTCCTGGTGGACTTCTGGGCCGAATGGTGTGGGCCCTGCAAGATGATCGCCCCCATTCTGGAAGAGCTGGCCACAGAGCTGGAGGACCGCCTGCTCATCGCCAAGATGGATGTGGACCACAATCCGAACACCCCCATGGCCTACGGGATCATGAGCATCCCCACCCTGATCCTCTTCAAGGACGGTCAGCCCGTCAAGAGCCTGGTGGGCTTCCGGCCCAAGGACCACCTGCTGAAGGAGCTGGAGCCCCATCTCCAGCCGGCCACGACCCAGCAGTCCTAACGCATCCGGTCTCGTATCGGTCATCGTTCTGGGTACGGGACAGGGCCCTGGTCAACGGCGACCAGGGCCTTCTTCGTTCTCCTTGCGCCTGGGCCCCTTGCCCCTGCCCCGGAACCCGGCTTTTGTCCCATCCGGACCCTGGTGCTACAATGCAGGGCAGCCCCCCACAGCAACATCGCCCGGGAACACATCCAGCCCACAGGAGTGCACCCATGTCTCGCCAGAAGAAGATCCTGCTGCCCGAGTCCGAGATGCCCACCCACTGGTACAACCTGAACGCGGATCTGCCCGCCGCGGGGGTGGAGCTGCCGCCGGTGCTTCACCCGGCTACCGGACAGCCGGTGGGCCCGGACGATCTGGCGCCTCTCTTCCCCATGGCCCTGATCCTGCAGGAGGTGACCACAGACCGCTACGTGGAGATCCCGGAACCCATCCGCGAGGTCTACCGGATGTGGCGTCCCACGCCGTTGTTTCGGGCCTACGCGTGGGAACAGGCCCTGGACACGCCGGCCCAGATCTACTACAAGTACGAGGGGGTGAGCCCATCCGGCAGCCATAAGCCCAACACCGCGGTGGCCCAGGCCTACTACAACAAGCAGGAGGGGGTCAAACGCCTGGCCACAGAGACCGGTGCGGGCCAGTGGGGCAGCGCGCTGAGCTTCGCGGCCCAGATCTACGGCCTGGAGTGCAAGGTCTACATGGTGCGGGTGAGCTACGATCAGAAGCCCTACCGGCGCATCCTCATGGAGACCTACGGCGCCCAGGTGGTGCCCAGCCCCAGCCCGGACACCCAGGCCGGCCGCCAGGTCCTGGAGCAGGATCCCGATAGCCCTGGAAGCCTGGGCATCGCGATCTCCGAGGCCGTGGAGGACGCCGCGACCCGGGAGGACACCAAGTACTCCCTGGGCAGCGTCCTCAACCACGTGCTCCTGCACCAGACCGTCATCGGCCAGGAGACCATCCGGCAGTTGGAGATCGCGGGCGCGGACTGGCCCGATGTGGTCATTGCCTGCACAGGGGGTGGGAGCAATTTCGGCGGCCTCGCGTTTCCCTTCGTCCGGGAGAACATCGTGGCTGGCCGAAAGACCCGGATTCTGGCCGCCGAGCCCACGGCCTCGCCCAGCCTCACCCGGGGTGTCTACACCTACGACTTCGGCGACACAGCCCAGATGACCCCCCTGATCAAGATGCACACCCTGGGCCACGACTTCGTCCCGCCCCCCATCCACGCGGGCGGGCTGCGCTACCACGGGATGAGCGCCCAGGTCAGCGCCCTGAAGGAGGCCGGCCTCATCGAGGCGGTGGCCCTGCCCCAGCGAGCCGTCTTCGAGGCCGCGGTGGGCTTTGCCCGGGCCGAGGGCATCGTGCCGGCCCCCGAGAGTGCCCACGCGGTGCGGGCGGCCATGGACGAGGCCCTGGCCGCGCGGGAGAGCGGCCAGGGCCGGACCATCGTCTTCAACCTGAGCGGCCATGGCCACTTCGATCTGGCCGCCTACGATGCCTACCTCTCGGGCCAACTGGTGGACTACGAGTATCCCCAGGAGGCCATCGAGCAGAGCCTGCAGCGCTTGCCCCAGGTGGACTAGGAGAGGAAGCCCCCGGCCCGGTCCACTCTTCGGGGGCGGATGCGTGGAGGCTGGGCGGCTCCCTCTACCGGGAGGCCTGGGGGGCGAAGGGCGGGAAGTGGCGCGGCGGGCCTCGTTCCCGGCCCTCGTCCCTCGCCGCTACCGGGATCGGAACAGGTGGCCCAGCCCAGCCTCCGCGAGGTACAGTCCGGCCAGGACCAGGAGATCCAGCAGGGCCGCGAGGAGGAAGGCACCCAGCAGACCCCTCAACGGCCCCACCAGCCATGTTCCGGCCTGGGCCAGGAGGTGGCCTGGCCGGCCCAACAGCAGGTAGAGCAGCCCAAACCCCGCCAGATAGAGCCCCAGCGTTCCCAGCGGCTCCCGGTCACTGGCCGAGGGCATCATCGCGTTGGCCACCGCGAAGAGCAGATATCCCCACAGGAGGCCGTCGGAGGCCGTGCCCAGGCCGCGGAACAGGGCCACGATGCCCTGCAGAGGCCCGCTCCCCTGTTGCCACTGGGCGGTCACCCCACCGGCCTGGTCGAGCCGGCCGCCGATCCACCCCACCACCAGGGATCCTACCAGCAGAGGCGCCAGGCCCACCAGGCTGTCCCGCACCGGGCCCCCCCGAGCCACGGAGACACTGCCCATGCCGATGTGACGCCCCATGCGTCTGGGCCACACCCGGAACTTCCCCGTCCGCAGCCCCAGGAGCCTGGCCATGGCCCAGTGGGCGCCTTCGTGGAGGAGGATGCCCGGGAGAAAGACCAGGAAGAGCACCACCATGGCCAGGTCCTGGGATCCGGTGAGCAGGGAGACGATGCCCTGGATGCGCTGGCCGATCTCCTGGCTGGCCCAGGCCAGGAGGAGGAGCAGGAGGCTGAAGCCTGTGAGGACCGCCAGGGGTTCGTTGAAAGGGCTCATGGAGCTGGGCAGGGTGGACGGCGCAGGGTTCGCGGATGACATGGGGACGGAGGGCTTGCCGCTTGTCCGAGCAGGACAGGCCCCCGCAGGCCTTCGGTGGAGCCCCTGGCCGCGGCTTCGGTCCTGAACGGGCCCAGCCCTCCCCCCGGAGCTCATCCTACGTGAGGCCTTTCACCGTGTCAACCCGGCCACGGGAGGACGCGGCAGCCCGGGGCCTGCTCTCACTCACGCCTGCAGTGGGCAGGAGCCCCCACCTTGCCGAGGATGCTGAGATAACCTTCCCGAGCCCCCCGCCAATTGACGAATATCCGCGGCGGGTGCTAGACTGTATCGGGTGGCGGTCTGGAGACATATCCTCCGGATGGTCTCCCACCACCGCTGAAGGAGTCCGAGCAGACAAGGCAGTGCCACCGTGGCCGAGCGAAGCCCGCATCGAGAACAGCGCAGACCCATCGCCGGCGTGGACCTGGCAGGCAGCCGCCCCTGGTTCCCGGGGATCCCCGGGAACCAGCTCATGGACAGCCTGCCCCTGTCCGATTTCACAGGGAAACGGCTGCTCTTCAACCGTTTCACCCAGCCGGGACAGGTCCACGTCTACAGCGCGGCCTGTCGAGCAGGCGAACGGCTGCGGATCCAGATGTACGTGCCCGTCCTGCCTCGAGGCGGCTCGGTGGTTCCCGCGTTCGCGGTGGTGGCCCAGAGCCTTCCCTACAGCGCGGACGTGCACCAGCTTCCCGTGGAGATCCCCGCGGGGTTCAGCGCCATCGTGGCCCCACCGCCCAGCGAGCTCCTGCAGCCGGTGGAAGATCTCCTCACGGGGGTGCGCTACTATCCGGGCCCGCTCATCGACACCCGAACCCTGGTGGGAGGACGGTGCTACCTGGTGGTGTGGAGCCCTCACAACCACATGGGCAAATACGTGATCCAGGTAGGCCACCGCTGGTCGTTGAGATGGACCTACTGGATCCAGCTTCCCCTCTACTGGTGGCAGATCCGGGGATGGTTCGGCCTCTCCCGGCTTCCCGCCTACGTGGCCGGAGGCATGCTGCTCCTGGGCAGCGGGGTGGCCCTGGCCCGGGCCTGGCACTCGGACCGCTCGGGGTGAGCGAACGCCCCCGCGGGAGAAGCGTTCTCCGTGTAACCTGGAAGACCAAGGTGAACATCCCATGCGGATCATCCTCTATCTGGGCAAGGGGGGCGTAGGCAAGACCACCATCGCGGCCGCTACGGGGCTGCGCTGCGCGGAGCTGGGCCACCGGACCCTGGTGGTCAGCACCGACATCGCGCACTCCCTGGCCGACAGCCTGGACCATCCCCTGGGCAACGAGCCCACCCCGGTGGCCCCCAATCTCTACGCCCAGGAGATCAACGTGGTGGAGGAGGTCCGGGAACACTGGGGCAAGCTCCAGGGCTACCTGGGCCACCTGCTCCAGCGCCGGGGCATGGGCAAGGCCATCGCGGAGGAGCTGTCCATCATCCCGGGCATGGAGGAGGTCGTCAGCCTGCTCCACATCCAGGCCCACGCGGAACAGGGCCGGTTCGACCGGATCATCGTGGACGCGGCCCCCACCGGGGAGACCATGCGCCTGCTCACCATGCCCGAGAGCTTTCAGTGGTATGTGGAGCGCTTCTACAACTGGGGCGATACGGCCATCCGGTGGACCGGGGGCATCCTGCGCCGGCTCATGCCCGACAAAGATCCCCTGGCCAAGCTGCCTCGGCTGGTGGAGGATGTGAACCGGCTCCGGGAAGTCCTCACAGATCCCCAGACCACCAGCTACCGGGTGGTCCTGAACCCCGAACGGATGGTGATCCGGGAGGGAGCCCGGGCAGTGAGCTACCTGGCCCTCTTTGGCTACCCGGTGGACGCGGTGGTGGTGAACCGGATCCTGCCGGGGCTGGTCAGCCGGGCCCCGGGCCAGGTGGAGGTGGCCCAGCCCAGCCAGGACCCCTACCTGGCCGGGCTCCAGACGATCCAGGCCCGCTACCTGGCCGAGATCGAACGGGACTTCTACCCGCTGCCCATCTTCCGAGCCGGATGGCTGGAACAGGAGGTGGTGGGCCTGGACGCGCTCCACGAGCTGGCCCAGGCGATCTACGGCCCCGCGGATCCCGCCCAGGTCTTCTTCCACGGCCCCACCCAGGAGATCCTGGAGGAGGGAGACGACCTGGTGCTGGTCCTGCCCCTGCCCCACCTGGAGCTGGAGAAGGTCCGCCTGACCAAACGAGGCGACGAGCTCTTCATCACCGTCGGCAACTTCAAGCGGGAGCTCCTGTTGCCCGGGGTGCTGGCCCAGCGACCCGCCGCGGACGCCACCTTTGTGGACGGGGCACTGCGCATCCGGTTCCCTGCCCCCGAGCCACTTCCAGCCCCGGAGGAGGCAGCTCCTTCCCCATGAGACCGACCCATTTCCTCGCCTTCAGTGCCGGGATCTGCGTGGGCACCCAGGTGGGCCTGCGCCAGGGGCATCGCCGCCAGCCCCGCCCCTGGCCCGTCCTGTGGGCGCCCCTGTTGGACCATCCCTGGCGCCTGCGCTATCGGGACCCGGTCCGCACCCTGGGGCCCTTCGGCATCGCCCCGGGCAGCCAGGTGGTGGACCTGGGCTGTGGCACCGGCACCTTCACGGTGGAGATGGCCCGCCAGGTGGGCCAGGAGGGCCGGGTCCACGCGGTGGACCTCCAGGCCCCCATGGTCCAGCGGGCCCGCGAACGGCTCGAGCAGGCCGGCCTGTTGGCCCGGGTCCAGCTCCACCATGCGACGGCCTATCGCCTTCCCCTGGACGACGAGAGCGTGGACCTGGTGATCGCCATCGCCACCCTGGTGGAGATCCCCGATCCGGGCATGGTCCTGGCGGAGATCCACCGGGTGTTGCGGCCTGGAGGGCGCCTGGCCATCAGCGAGGAGCTGCCCCACCCGGGCTATGTGCCCGCGTGGGTAGCACGGCGATGGCTGACGGCCGCGGGCTTCCGCTTCGGCGGCCAGCAGCGAACGCCTCTCTGCTACAGCCTCCTCTATTTCAAGGCCGAGTAGTCTCCAGCCAGGACAGTCCCGCGGCCTCCCAGCAACGGCGCAACGCGGACGCGGCCTCGGCCACCCGGGCCTCCGGGGGCAGTGCCGCCAGCCGGGCGCTGAAGGGCTCCACTGCCACAGGGCCATCGTAGCCGATGTGGGCCAGGGCCTGGAGGAACCCCACCACGTCCATGACCCCGTGTTCGCCGGGCAGGGCCCGCTCCAGGTCCATCTGCTCGTCGGGGCTTCGGCCGGGCAGGGCATCGTTCACGTGGACGGCCACCACCTCCCGGCGTCCCAAGGCACGGACCCGGTCCACCGGGGTATGGCCGGTGTAGAGGTGGAAGAGATCCACCAGAAGCCCCACACTGGGTCCCAGCTCCCGGGCCAGCTCCCGCACCTCCTCCAGGGTGTGGAGGAAGGGGTACCGGAAGGTCGTCCGCAGGGTCCGGGGGCCGATGAACTCCAGGCCCAGCCGACAGCCTGCCTCTGCCAGGATCTGGACGATGGGTTCCAGCCGTTCCCGGTGAAAGGCCCGGTTCGCCTCCGGTGGACGCTCGTTGTCCCCGGGCATGATCCCGGTGACGGCCCGATCCGAGCCCAGGGCCACGGCCAGGGCCGCCCACTCGGGCAGCCTGGCCAGCCCCTTCCGCCACTCCTCCTCGCTGCCCCGCCAGTGGACCGGCAGCCCCCAGGCCCCCAGGCGCACCTGGGCCCGGGCCAACTGCCCGCGGATGCCCTCCAGACCCCGCTGGGCTGCCAGCTCGGCCACCTGGACCACGGAGAAGTCCAGGCCCCGAAAGCCATGGGTCCGAGCCAGCTCCACCGCGCGGTCGAAGTCCACCTGGATGTCCAGGGCTCCGATGTTCAGGCTGGGATACATGGATATCACGCTCCTCAGTGGGTTCCAGGGGTTCGTTCGATAGGGACCACAGAGACCGGAGACGGACTCGCCGCTCTGTCCCTGGCCCCATCCTACCAGGACCGGTCCGTTCTCCCAAGCCACCGAACCGCGCCCCTCCTCCACGGGCCCGGCAGAAGGGGCCGGAGCTCCTCGTTCCCGATAGCCGGCCCACGTCGCGTCCTGCGCCACTCGGGGATGCCCCCGTTTCACAGAGGGCGAAGCGACGAGCGCGGGGGAAGTGGATGGGTCCCTGGATCACTTCGTGTAGTTCCATGGGGCGCCCCGGCCCTTCTGTCCGGGTTTTGCCCGACCCGGTCCTTGTGCTACAGTGAGGGCAGGAGGCGACCCACCCTGATCCCGTGCGCAACCGCCATGTCCGACATCGACATCCTGGAACGCCTGCGCCGGCTCCATCGTCTGCGCTCCACGTCTCGGGCCCTTCCCTCCAGGCTTCAGGCCTCGGTCGACGGGGGGACTGCCCCCGACGCGGCGGTCCATTTCCTGGCCTCTCCCGAGGAGGAAAGGGAGATCGCCAACGACCTGGGTACCTGCCTGCGGCGGACGCTCCGCTGTCCTCCCTCTCTGGAACGGGGAGGCCTGTCCCTGGCCCAGGCTTTCCGCTGGGATCCCGAGGCGCTGGCCTCCCTCTTCCCAGGGCTTCCGCCGGGAGTGGCCGCGGATCTGCGGCACGTGGCTTTCCTGGACACGGAGACCACGGGGCTGGGCGGTTCGGGGAGCTTTGCCTTCCTGGTGGGTGTGGGGGCCTTTGAGCTGGGGCCGGAGAGCGCCGCGCCCCGGGCCTTTCGGGTGGTCCAGTTCTTTGCCCGCCACCCTGGCGAGGAGGCGGCCATGCTCCAGGCCCTGGCCCACCACCTGGAGAGCTTCGTCCTGTTGGGCACCTTCAACGGTCGAACGTTCGATCTGCCCTTGCTGCGCGCCCGTTACGGCCTCCACGGCCGGCTGGGCAGTCCCCACCTCTGTCTGCCCTCTCTGTTGGCGCCGGATGCTCCTCACCTGGACCTGCTGCCCCCCGCCCGCCGGCTGTGGCGTCGTCGACTGGGAAGCTGTGCCCTGGGTGCCCTGGAGCGCAGGGTCCTGGGCTATCGTCGAGGGCAGGCGGATGTGCCCGGTGCCCAGATCCCACGCCTCTACATGGACTACCTGGCCCACGGCCACCTTCAGGCTCTCCATGGAGTCTTCTACCACAACGCGGAGGACATCGTCAGTATGGTGGCCCTGCTCGCCCGGCTGAGCCGCTGTCTGCTCTCGGCTTCCGACGGGATGGGGGAGGGGGGGCTGCCCGGCGCGGATCTCCTCTCGCTGGCCCGGCTCTACGAGGCCATGGGCCAGGTGGAGCGGGCCGAACGCCTGTACCGAGCTGCCCTGGAGACCGATCCCGAGCCCCGGTTGCGGGCCGAGATCTTCCACGGCCTGGGGTGGTTGCTCAAACGGCAAGGGCGTTGGGACGAGGCGGCCGAGGTGTGGCAGCGGTGGATCGCCGCGGTTCCGGGCCCGGATCCCCGGCCTTACGTGGAGCTGGCCAAGCTTTTCGAGTGGCGGGCCCGGGACCTGGCCCAGGCGGAGATGTGGACCGCCTGGGCCCTGCACAACCAGGAGGCCGCCCCTCCCGGCCGCTCCTCGCCCCGGGCCATCGCGGAGCTGCGCCACCGTCTGGAGCGCATCCGTCGGAAACGGCGGCGCAACGGTCCCTGAACCCCGATGGCACCGGTTCGTGGCAGGGTGGAGGCGATCCCTCTCGTCGCGGGATCTCGGGCCTTCGAGCTATCCGTCCCCAAAGGAGCGTGACCATGGCAGCGAAATTTCCGAGCCAGGAATGGGCCGACGCGGCCAAGGCCGCCATCAACGACAGCCCCTCCTACCAGGAGGCGGCCAAGACCTGGGAGGGTGACTTCTACTTCATCGTGGAGGAGACGGGAGAGATCATCTACATGGACCTGTGGCACGGGGAATGCCGGGAGGCCACCTACACCCGGGATGCCGGCTACCGAGATCCGGCTTTCACCATCTCCGCGAAGCGGGACATCTGGCGCAAGGTCCTGGAAGGCAAGCTGGATCCCATCCAGGGGCTCATGACCCGACAGCTCAAACTCAAGGGCAATCTGATCCAGATCATGAAGAACGTGAAGGCCGCCCAGGAGCTGGTCAAGGCCGTGGCCACCGTCCCCGCGGAGTTCTAGCCCATGTGGATCTTCACCAGCCCGTCCACCCTGGTCTTCGGGGAGGACGCCCTCCACCATCTGGAGGAGCTCCAGGGCGAGCGGGCCTTCCTGGTCACCGACGCCAATCTTCGGCGTCTGGGGCTCGCGGAACGGGTAGCCGAGCCCCTGCGGCAGGCCCAGATGGCCGTGACGATCTTCGACCAGGTGGAGCCGGAGCCCAGCATCCAGACGGTGTACCGGGGGGTGGAGCGGATGCGGGAGCTGGAACCCGACTGGATCGTGGCCGTGGGCGGTGGGAGCTGCATGGACGCGGCCAAGGCCATGTGGGCCCTCTACGAGCGACCGGATCTGGTGCCGGAGGAGCTCTCCCCTCTCTACTCCCTAGGCGTCCACCGGGCCCGGATGGTGGCGGTCCCCACCACCAGCGGCACCGGGAGCGAGGTCACCTGGATGATGGTGCTCACGGACGCGGAGAACCACCGCAAGCTGGGCCTGGGCAACCGGGAGCTGGTCCCCACCGTGGCCCTGGTGGATCCGGAGATGACCCGGGACCTGCCGCCCGCGATCACCGCGGACACCGGCCTGGACGCGCTCACCCACGCGGTGGAGGCCTTTGTGGCCACCTTCCGCAACGACCTCACCGATCCGCTCTGTCTCCAGGCCGCGGCCCTGGTCTTCGCCTACCTGCCCCGGGCCGTGGAGCGGGGAGCCGCGGACATGGAGGCTCGGGAGAAGATGGCCTACGCCGCCACCATCGCCGGCCTGGCCTTCGGCAACGCCTGGGTGGGCCTGGCCCACGCCCTGGGCCACAGTCTGGGAGGACATTTCCGGGTGCCCCACGGCCGGGCCGTGGCCCTCTTCCTCCCCTATGTGGTGGAGTTCAATGCCCAGGGTGGGGTCGTCCGTTATGCGGCGATGGCCCGACACCTGGACCTGGGGGACGGGGAGCCCGGTGAGGGGGCACAGCCCCTGGTGGGCGCGGTGCGCGAGCTGGAACGGGCGGTGGGGCAGCCCACCACCCTCCAGGAGCTGGGCATCGACCGGGCCGCCCTGGAGGCTGCCTTGCCCACCCTCTGCGAGAACGCCCTGACGGACAACGCCATCCTGGGCACCCCTCGTCCCCCCGAGTGGGAGGAGCTGGAGAAGCTCTTCCGCTATGCCTGGGAAGGGCGTCCGGTGGACTTCTGACCCTGGAACCGTGGACGAACACGAGCTCTTCCATGCCTACCCCATGCTCCACAGGCTCCCGCGCACCCTGCGGGAGCTTCTGGTTGTCAACGCGCGACGGATCACCGCGCCCCAAGGCGCGGTGTTGTTCGACGTGGACCAGCCCTGCCACCTCTTCGTGTTGCTCACCGATGGCGTGCTGCGGGTCTTCCGTCCCGGCGAGGATCGGGAGATCTTCCTCTACACCGTGGAGCGGGGCCAGAGCTGCATCCTCACGGTGAGCTGTCTGCTGGGCCAGGCCCGCTACCCGGCCCGAGGGGTGGTGGAGGAGGATGTGGTGGGCTATGCCCTGCCCCGGGCCCTCTTCCTGGAACTTCTGGACCGCTCCTCCGACTTTCGCCAGTTCATCTTCGAGCTCTTCGGCGACCGTCTCACCGGCCTCATGGCCCTCATCGAAGAGGTGGCCTTCCGACATCTGGATGAGCGCCTGGCTGCCCATCTGTTGGAACGCCCCGACGTGGTGGAGATCACCCACCAGCGCCTGGCCGCGGAGCTGGGTACGGCCCGGGAGGTGGTCAGCCGCATCCTCAAGCAGTTCGAGCGCGAGGCCCTGGTCCGCCTGGAACGGGGGGCCATCCACATCGTGGACCGGCCCGGGCTGGCCCGGCGTGCGGGTCTGCGTGCGTGACGGAAGTCACCGAGGGACTTGATGGCCCGTGTATAATATATAGATGGAGGCCGTTCCACAGCGGCTCGGTGCCCTGTGGACTCTTCGGGCGTGTTCGGGTTGACAGAAGGGAGGTAGACCATGCGCTGCAATGTGGGAACCACGGATCGGCTGTTGCGGATCGTGTTGGGGCTGGTCATCATCCTGGCCGGCCTGTACTTCCAGAGCTGGTGGGGTCTCATCGGGCTCATCCCCCTGGTGACCGGCGCGTTGCGCCTGTGTCCCCTCTACTCGGTCCTGGGGCTCAGCACCTGCAAGACCGAGGAACAATCTGCCTGACCGGGCCGGGCGACCCGCCCGGCACCCATCCCACACCTTCCACGGATCCAGGGGGGCGACCGTCTTCGGTCGCCCCCCTGGCCTTTGGGGACCCCGGCCAGGCCCAGGGGACATGGTGTCGGCGCCATTGGGTTTTGGGGACCGTTTTCTCCCTGTGATACACTGGAAAGTCGGGAGATGGTTCGGGAGAGGTGTGTCACAGCCCAGGAGACCCCATGCGCGCTGTCTGGCATCGGATCCGCCACCTGCTCCACACCCTCGGCGATTTCCAGGCCCGGCTCCTCCTGGGCCTGCTGTACGCGGTCCTCGTCCTGCCCACCGGCCTGATCGCCCGGCTGGGAGGTTCCTTCCTGGAGAGCAAGCGATCCCAGACCTCCTTCTGGCATCCCCGTGCCGCCGCGGACATGGACCTGCGCCGGGCCAGGCGCCAGGGATAGGCATCTCTGGGGTTCGAGACCGCCATGTACATCCTCGGTATCTCCTGCTACTACCACGACGCTGCCGCGGCCCTGCTCCACCAGGGGCACCTGGTGGCCGCGGCCGACGAGGAGCGTTTCTCCCGCATCAAGCACGACCCGGGTTTCCCGGCCCAGGCCATCCGGTTCTGCCTGGACCGGGCGGGCATCACCCCTCAGGACCTGGACTACGTGGTCTTCTACGAGAAGCCCCTGCTCAAGTTCGAGCGGATCCTCCTCTCGGTGCTGGATGGGGTGCCCCGGACGGCCCGGCTCTTCCAGGAGGCCATGGCCACCTGGTTCAGCGAGAAGCTGTGGATCAAGTCCCATCTGGTGGAGCGGCTGGGCGTTCCGGCCCGGCGGATCCTCTTCGTGGAGCACCACCTCTCCCACGCGGCCAGCGCGTTCTTCACCTCCCCCTTCCAGGAGGCCGCCATCCTCACCATCGACGGGGTAGGAGAGTGGACCACCACGGCCCTGGGCCGGGCCACCGCGGACTGGGGCTCCGGTGGGCGGAACCAGATCCTCCTGGACCGGGAGATCCGCTTCCCCCATTCCCTGGGCCTCCTCTACTCGGCCTTCACCGCATGGCTGGGTTTCCGGGTCAACAACGGCGAGTACAAGGTCATGGGCATGGCCCCCTACGGGGAACCTCGCTATCTGGAGCGGGTGGAGAAGCTCATCCGGGTGGCCGAGGACGGCTCCTTTGCCCTGGACATGGACTACTTCAGCTACCATCGCTCCACCACAGAGACCTTCAGCCGCCGCTTCGTGGATCTCTTCGGCGAGCCCCGGGATCCCCGACAGGAGTTCATCACCGACCGCACCCATCCCCACGGAGGCGGAGTGGACCGGGCCACCCGGGAGCGCAACCAGTACTACGCGGACGTGGCCGCGTCCATCCAGCGCCTGACCGAGGAGACCATCCTGAGGATGGTGCGCCACCTGCATGAGACCACCGGCCTGGAGAACCTGTGCATGGCCGGGGGGGTGGCCCTGAACAGCGTGGCCAACGGGCGCATCGTCCGGGAAGGGCCCTTCAGGCGGGTCTACATCCAGCCCGCGGCCGGCGATGCAGGGGGCGCGCTGGGCGCGGCCCTGTACGCCTGGCATGTGTTGCTGGGCCGGCCCCGGGCCTTTGTCATGGACCACGCCTACTGGGGCGCGGACTACACCCCCCAGGAAGTGGAGGCCTTCCTGCGGGAGATGGGGTTGCCCTATCGGGAGCTGTGCGACGACCGGCTGTTGGACGAGCTGGTGGACGATCTGACCTCCGGGCGGGTCATCGGCTGGTACCAGGGCCGCTTCGAGTGGGGCCCTCGGGCCCTGGGCAACCGGTCCATCCTGGCGGATCCCCGTCGGGAGGAGATGAAGGCCATCGTCAACGCCAAGATCAAGTTCCGGGAGCCCTTCCGCCCCTTCGCCCCCGCGGTGTTGGAGGAGTGCGCGGGGCACTTCTACGAGACCCCAGGCCTGGACGAGAACCACCTGGCCCGCTACATGCTGATGGTGAGCCCGGTGCGCGCGGATCAGGCCCATCGGGTGCCGGCCACCACCCACATGGGCACGGCCCGCCTGCAGACCGTGCGCCGGGAGTGGAACCCCCGGTACTACGAGCTGATCCGCCGCTTCGGCCAGGCCACCGGGGTGCCGGTGATCCTGAACACCTCCTTCAACCTCCGGGGCGAGCCCATCGTGAACACCCCTCGCAACGCGTTCCACACCTTCGTGAGCAGCGACATCGACGTCCTGGTGCTGGGCAACTTCGTGGTCCGCAAGCGGGACATGGGGGGGCGTTGGCAGCCTGTCTTCCAGGGCCCGGTGGGCGAGTGAGCCGGAAAACGGGGGAAGCCATGCGCAAGGCGGCCTCTCTGTTCCTGTTGGCCCTGTTCTACACAGCCCTGGGCCTGGTGGTGGCCGAGGGAGTGGTTCGGCTGGCCCGGGCAGCGCCTCCGGCCGAGCCTCCCGGCTGGTTCTGGAAGGTGCCGGATCCCCTCACGGGCTGGTCCCTGCTGCCCAACAGCCAGGGCCGGAACTACAATCCCCTGTACGAGTACGATGTCCACTTCGCGGTCAACAGCCGTGGGCTGCGGGCACCGGAGAGCCTGACCTATGAGAAGGCGGAGGGGGTCTACCGGATCTTGGTCCTGGGCGATTCTTTCATCGAAGCCGCCCAGGTGGAGCTGGAGGAGAGCCTGCCCCAGCAACTGGCCCGGCTGATCCAGGCAGAGACGGGGCTCCGCGTGGAGGCCATCAACGCGGGGGTGGGCGGCTGGGGCACAGACCAGCAGCTCCTCTGGCTGCGGGAGGAGGGGTACAAGTACCGTCCCGACCTGGTGCTCCTGGCCTTCTTCCCCCGCAACGACTTCCTGAACAACTCAGAGCCCCTGGAATCCGGCAATCGAGGGGCCATCATCAAGCCCTTCTTCACCCTGGAGGAGGGGGAGCTGCGGCTCAAGTACTTCCCCTTCGATCCAGACCGAGTGCCTCCGGTGGAGAGGCCCCTGGAGGTGATGGTGGAGCCGGTTCCGCCCGGGCCCCTGACGCGGGTGGGACGCTGGCTCAAGGCCCGTTCCGCGCTCTACCGCTACGTGGATCCTCGGCTGCGTCTGATGGCGCCCCGGCTGGCGGCCCGCCTGGCCCGGCTGGGGCTCATGGAGCCGGGCCAGGAGAGCAAGCTCGCGGCCCAGCCCCCGGACTACATTCCTCCCACTTACAACATCTACCGGCCGGAGCTGGACGAGACCTGGCAGGAGGCCCTGGTCCTCACCCAGGCGCTGTTGGAGGAACTGCAGGCCACAGCAGCCTCCATGGACGCCCCGCTGGCCGGGATCCTGGTGACCGCTTCCGAGCAGGTCTACCCGGAGGAATGGGCCGAGATCCTGGCCCGACACCCGGCCATGCAGGGCCAGAGCTGGGACCGGGAGGCCTCGGTCCGCCGGGCCTTGGATGTATTCCGGGCCGCGGGGATCCCTGTGTTGGACCTGGGCCCCACGTTTCGCCAGGTCGCGGAGGAGGGTCCCCTCCTCCATTTCGAGGACGATGGCCATTGGACCCCTGCCGGCCATGCCCTGGCCGCCCGGGCCACCTTCAACTTCCTGGCCGCCCAGGGCCTGGTCCCCGGCTTGGAGGGACGGACCGTTCCTGTGCGCCTGCCCCAGGCGCCTCGGGGACTGTGGGAGTGGTTCGTCCTGGGGATCGGGGCGTTGTTGGTCGGTTCCCTGGCGTGGGACATGCTCCGGACAGGTCCTCTCCGTTGGCTGGGCAAGGTGGGGAGCGGCCTCTCCACAGCCGGTGAGCTCCTGGTCTACCTGGTCCGCCGCCGGCAGGTGGCCCTGCTGCCCCTGGTGATCGTCCTGCTCCTCTTCGCCGGGCTGCTCATCCTGGCCCAGGCCTCGGTGGTGGGTCCCTTCATCTATACCCTGATCTGACGGGCCACGGCTCCGCGGATCGGTGTGCGCTCGCGGCCGGGTCGGCCGGGTCGCCGTCCTTTGACACGTGGCCGGCCCGGATGTATAATGGCAGCCCACAGCACATTCCTCTGTCCTGGCAACGGCGCCTGCGGAGAGAAGCAGGCGCTTTGTGGACTGCGTTCCGGATGTCGGAAAGGAGCCCATCCATGTCCGCCCTACGTACCGACAGACGGGTGTCCGACCTCCACCCACCCACCTCATCCATTCCTGTTCGGTCTGGGTCCATCCTGGCCGCTCTGGTTTCCCACCCCTGCTCCTGTATCCCCTGTTGTTGCCCCTGTTGTTCTCGCTGATCCCGCCCCGCGCGGATCCGGCCCTGGGCCGGCACTGATTGCCCAACCTGTCTGAGCCCAATTTTCTATCCACCCGTTGCATCGCAACGGGACCACACATCGTCCGAGCGGACATCATCCTCCAGATCTGCCGATGGCGGCCTATCTGTGGGATGAAGGCGGCGTGTCGCCGCGTGATGCACGACCACGCCATGGCTGTCACGGCCTGAGCCCCTGGGCCCGCTGCTCCGAACCGGAGCAGCGGCCGGCCCGGGGGCCCCGTCCAGGCGAGCAGCCTTCCGCGTGGGGCACCGCGGCGGGCATCTGCACGGCGCCCTCTGGGCCGTCCATGACACAACCGCGGAGATCACACCATGACCGACACCGTCGTTCCCACCCACCCCATCACCTGGCGTGACGTCCTGGCCGAACGGATGTCCTCCACATGGGCCCAGGAGATCGATCTCTTCGAGGGCCAGATGGAGCTGGCCAGACAGGGGAAACTGGACCCCAAGGTCTTCGCCGAGTCCCGTCTGCGCCGAGGTGTCTACGGCCAGCGCTACGACAATGGCCACCGCCACGACGGCGTGCGGGTGCAGAGGCTGGCCTACCCCCACGGCTGGCTCAAAGGCCCCGACACCCTCTGGGACGCGCCGGGCATGCAGCGCATCAAGGTTCCCTTTGGCGGGATCACCCCGGAGCAGATGGAGACCCTGGCCGATCTGGCCGAGGAGTACGCCACCGGCGTCCTCCATGTCACCACCCGCCAGGACTTCCAGCTCCACTTCGTGCACATCGAGGACACCCCCGACCTGATGCGACGGCTGGCCGCGGTGGGGCTCACCACCCGGGAGGCCTGCGGGAACTCCGTGCGCAACGTCACCGCCTGCCCCCTGGCGGGCGTGTGCCGCGGCCAGGCCTTCGATGTCACCCCCTACGCCAAAGCCCTGGCCTTCTTCCTCCTGGGCCACGACGACGTGCAGGACTTCGGCCGCAAGTTCAAGATCGCCTTCTCCGGATGCGAGGACGAGGCCTGTGGCCTGGTCCGCATGCACGACCTGGGCTTCCTGGCCCGGATACGCACCGTGCAGGGCCGTCCCCAGCGGGGCTTCACCGTCTATGTGGGCGGAGGTCTGGGGGCTGTCCCCCACCAGGCCAAGGTCCTGGAGACCTTCATCCCCGAGGAGGAGCTCCTGCCCTGGGCCCAGGCGGTGGCCCGGGTCTTCGCCCGCCATGGCGAAAAGCGCAACCGCAACCGGGCCCGGCTCAAATTCCTGGTCGCCGACTGGGGGATCGACCGTTTCCGAGAGGCGGTCCGGGCCGAACGGCACCGGCTGCCTCCGGATCCGCGCTGGACCGAGTACCTGGCCGA
Organism: Caldilineaceae bacterium; assembly: GCA_026989655.1. Classification (GTDB taxonomy): domain Bacteria; phylum Chloroflexota; class Anaerolineae; order Caldilineales; family Caldilineaceae; genus JALSIX01. The sequence goes on along the minus strand of JALSIX010000035.1, from coordinate 7,567 downwards.
CGTGCCTGCCCACCAGGAAATGCCCCGGCGGGAGCCGGTCCTCCTCGACGGCCCGGAGCGCCCACCGGGCTTTGACGCCTGGCATGCCACCAACGTCTACTACCAGCGCCAGCCCGGCTACACCACCGTGACCGTGCAACTGCCCCTGGGCGACATCAGCAGCCACCAGATGCGCCGCCTGGCCGACATCGCCCGCCGGTACGTGGGCGACCACGTCCGCACCACTGTGGAACAGAACATCGTCCTACGCTGGGTGGCCCAAGGCGATCTGCCCCACCTCTACCGGGATCTCCGGGCCATCGGCCTGGCCGAGGCGGGGGCAGGCACCATCCTGGACATCGTCTCCTGCCCCGGCACCGACACCTGCAAGCTGGGCATCGCCGCCTCTCGGGGGCTGGCCAGCGAGCTCCGACGTCGTCTGGTGGATGCCGGTGGGGAGCTGCCCGAGCCCGTCCAGGCCCTGCGCATCAAGATCAGCGGCTGCTTCAACGCCTGCGGCCAGCACCACGTGGCCGATATCGGCTTCTTCGGCAACAGCCGTCGGGCCGGCCACTACAAGGTCCCCAGCTTCCAGGTGGTCCTGGGAGGACGCTGGCGCCAGAACGCGGGCAGCTACGGCATGGCCATCGGCGCGGTGCCCTCCAAGGCCATCCCCCAGGTGCTGGAGGCCATCACCCGCCGCTACCTGGCCGAACGTCGCCCCGACGAACAGTTCCAGGATTGGATCGCCCGCCTGGGCAAGGCCCAGGCCCGGCAGATCATCGAGCCCTACATGCAGATCCCTCGCCACGAGGAGCAGCCTGACTACTTCGTGGACTGGGGCGATGCCCGCCTCTTCACCATCGGCGACATCGGTGTGGGCGAGTGCGCGGGCGAAGTGGTCTCCCTCTTCGGCCTGGAGATCGCCAAGGCCGAATCCCTGGTCTTCGAGGCCCAGCTGGCCCTGGAGGCGAAGGACTTCGCCCGCGCGGAGGAGCTGGCCTACCGGGCCATGCTCCAGGCAGCCAGGGCCCTGCTCCTCCCCCGTGACCCAGACGTGGGCCAGGATCCCGACACCCTGGTGGCCGCGTTCAAGCGGCGCCTCTACGACACCCAGCTCTTCTTCGACCCCTACGCCAGGGGCAAGTTCGCCCGCTATCTGCTGGACCGCCATGCCCATCCCCCCGACCGCCTGGACGAGGATGTGGCCCACCAGCGGGTGGACGAGGCCCAGCTCTTCATCGAGGCGGCCCATGCCTGCGATGCCCGGCTGGCCGCGGAGGAAAAGCCGTTGCGCCCTCGGTGAGTTCGCCGACGTGGGCGGCCCGGGGGCCACCGGATCCGGGCCGCCCACGTCCTGCCCAGGTGGAAGATCGCAGCAGGCAAGGAGGAGATCATGGACACATGGACCGTCTTCTTTCCCCACGGCATAGGGCCCTACCTGGCCGGCGGCATCCTGCTCGGCCTGGCCACCGCCCTCATCTACCTGACCACCGGCTACTTCACCGGCGCCAGCGGCTTCCTGGACGCGGCCCTGTCCCGGTTCGTGGAGCTGCCCCGCACCCGGGAGTACGCGCCTTCCCGGGACTGGCGGTGGCTCTTCACCCTGGGCCTGGTTGCCGGCGCCCTCCTCTACACCTTGGCCTGGGGCGAGGGCCTCTGGGTGACCCAGGTCCAGGGGTGGCGCCTGTTCTTCGGCGGCCTCCTGGTGGGGTTCGGCACCCGAATGGCCCGGGGCTGTACCTCTGGCCATGGTATCTGTGGCCTGGGCAGCCTGTCCACCGCGTCCCTGGTCAACGTGGCCCTTTTCGTGCTCGTGGCCGTTGCCACCGCCCACATCGTCGAGACCCTGGGAGTGACACCATGAACGCCCTACAGCCATCGACCTCTTCTTCTGCCCTGGGCCGTCGGCACCCCTTGCGCCTGCCCGTGGTCTTTGTGGGCGGCCTGATCTTCGGCTTTGGCCTGGCCCTCAGCCGTATGGTGCGGCCCGAGGTGGTGCTGGACTTCCTCCAGCTCGACGATCTGGGATTGCTCTTCGTCATGGGGGGTGCCGCTCTCCTCAGCGGCCTCGCCTTCTTTGGGGCCAGCGGTCGGGGTGGGCGTGCGCCCCTGACCGGGCTGCCCTACACCCGTATGGCGAGGCCTCTGGCCCCGGATATCGTGGTCGGCGGTGGGATCTTCGGTGTGGGGTGGGGGCTCTCGGGCATTTGCCCGGGCGCGGCCTATGCCAGCCTGGGTGTGGGCAACTATCCCATCCTGCTGGCCATCGCCGGCATGTTCCTGGGCGCGTACCTCCATGCGGTCTGGGACGGGCATCGCCGGTCCCAGGCTGGGCGCCGGGCCGAACCAGAGGCTCCCATGGGGGTGGGCCCCAGCTTCGACTGAGGAAAGACGGGGACCACCCCAGGAGGCACCGGCCGCGCAGAGCCCCGTCCCCAGAGGGCGCGCCCGGGAATCCCGGAGACGGAGCCCTCGAACCCAACCGTGCAAGGAGCGTTGTCATGACCTATCCACCCATCCCACAGCGCTTGACCGTCAAACGGTTCCTGGAGCGGCCGAAGACCCTGGAACGGGTTGCGGTCGTCCCGGTGTTCCACCGCTGGATCCAGGAACAGGCCACCCCCGAGCTCCTCATCGACGTGGCCGACTACCGACACATAGCCAACGGCCCGGGCGTGATCCTGGTGGGCTATCAGGCGGATTACGGGCTGGAGCAGACCGAGGGACGGCCAGGCCTCCTCTATCGCCGCAAGCGGGATTTCCCGCCCACCCTGTTGGAATCCCTGCAGCAGGCCTTCCGGCACCTGGCCCAGGCCGAGCAGCGCCTGTCCCAGGACCTGGACCTGGTCTTTCGGCCCCAGGAGCTGGAACTGGCCCTGGTGGATCGGCTGCGCTATCCCAACACCTCGGCGGCCGCGGACACCGTCGCGCCGTCGGTCGTCCAGGCCGCCCAGGCCGTCTTCGATGCCCCGGCCCAGGTCCGCCGGGTGGACAACGATCCCCGAGAGGCCTTGGCCTTCCACATCCTGTTCGGAGGGGACGTCCGGTGAACGTCGGTCCACAGCCCGCCCACCCTCGGGAGACAGCCCGTATGCCCGCCATCCACCATCCCCTACAGGCCTGGCATACCGCCCTGCTGGACGGCCTCAACCGCCGCTTCGAGGAAACCTCGGCCCAGGAGATCGTGGCCTGGGCCCTGGAAACCCTGGGCGATGGGCTGTCCATCAGCACGGCCTTCGGGGCCAGCGGTATGGCCCTCATCCACATGGCCCTGTCCCTGGATCCCTACGTGGATATCTTCTACATCGATACCGGCTACTTCTTCCCCGAGACCCAGGCCCTGATCCACCGGGCCCAGGCGTTCTTCGGGCGCAATTTCCGTCGGGTTTCTCCACCCCTCAGCGTGGAGGATCAGGCTCGCCACTACGGCCCCGACCTCCACCAACGGGACCCGGACCTGTGCTGTCATCTGCGCAAGGTGGTCCCCCTGGGGCGGGCTCTGGCCGGCCGCACCGGGTGGATGGCCGCCCTGCGTCGGGACCAGGCCCCGACCCGAGCCCATACCCCCGTGCTGCGCTGGGACCCCAGGCACAACCTGGTCAAGATCGCGCCGTTGGCCCGCTGGACAGAGGCAGACGTGTGGCGATACATCCGTACGCACGGCCTGCCCTACAACGAGCTACACGATCGGGGCTATCCCAGTGTTGGCTGCTGGCCCTGCACCCGGGCCGTGCAGCCCGGCGAGGATCTGCGCGCCGGCCGCTGGCCCGGCCGGGCCAAGACCGAGTGTGGCCTGCACCGGGGCCCGGAGGAATCGGTTCCATGAGAGGCGTCATCCTGGTGGGCCACGGCAGCCTGCGCAGCGGGAGTGGAGCGGCCATGGTCCGGGTCGCGGCCGGGCTGCAGGGCCGATGCATCGCAGACCGGATCGCGCCGGCCTTCCTCAACTACAGCCGGCCCACCTTGGCCCAGGCCGTGGGGGATCTGGCGTCCCAGGGAGTGGACACCGTGCTGGTCCAGCCCTACTTCCTGGTCGCGGGCAAGTACGTGCAGGAGGATCTGCCGGCCCAGGTGGCTGCCCTGGCCCGGCGTCATCCGGCCCTTCGCCTCTACCTGGGGCACCCTCTGGGCGCCCATGGGGAGCTGGTGGCCATTGCCCGAGAGCGGCTGCAGGGGAGCGGCCCCCGGCCATCGGAACCCTGGGCTCTGTTGCTGGTGGCCCACGGCACACCCTATCCAGAGGCCAACGGCCCCATCATCTGGGCGGCTGGCCGGCTGGCCCAGGTGGCCGTCGCGAGCACTTGGGCCACAGCCTATCTGACCTGCAACACGCCGGACGTGCTCCAGGCCGTGGATCTGCTGGCCCACAGCGGCTTGCGCCATGTGATGGCCCTGCCCTACTTCCTGCAGGATGGCCGCCACGTGCGGGAGGACATTCCCCGGCTGCTGGACCGGGCTCGGGCCCGCTATCCACGGCTCACCATCCGTGCTGTGCCCCCGCTGGGATACCATCCCCTTCTGGAGGATGTGGTGGCCCGGCAGATCCAGAGACGGATGGCCCGGGAATGGATCCCCAACAGCCGCAAGACAGCGCAGAGGAGCAACGGATGTCTGGGAAGTGGATGTCCCTGAAACCCGCTCCCGGGGCCCCACCGGGCAAGGCCTACATCGTCGGTGCAGGACCGGGCCGCAAGGATCTGATCACCGTGCGGGGCCTGGAGCTGTTGCGACGGGCCGATGTGGTCCTCTACGACCGGCTGGTGGCTCCAGAACTCCTGGACGAGGTACGTCTCGACGCGGAACGCATTCCGGTGGGCAAGCAGCCCGGCCACCATCCGGTGGACCAGGCCACCATCCACCGGCTCCTGATCCACCACGTGCGAGCTGGGAAACAGGTGGTGCGGCTGAAGGGCGGTGATCCCATGGTCCTGGGACGGGGTGGCGAGGAGGCCCTGGCCCTTCGCCTGGCCGGCCTGCCCTACGAGATCGTGCCCGGTGTCAGCTCGGCTCTGGCCGTGCCGGCCTACGCGGGCGTTCCCCTCACCCATCGAGGGCTGGCCACCGGGTTCGCGGTGGTCACCGGGCACGAATGTGTCACCAGCAGCGGAACCGACTGGGAGGCATTGGCCCGCATTCCCACCCTGGTGATCCTCATGGGCGTGCGCCGCATTCCGGCCATCGTGGAGCGCCTTCTGGCTGCCGGCCGTGCACCGGACACGCCCGCCATCGCCATCCAGGAGGGCACCACCGAGGCCCAGCGGGTGGTGCGGGCCCCATTGGCCGAGCTGCCCCTGGCCATGCGTGCGGCGGACCTGCGTTCGCCTGCGGTCATCGTGGTCGGCCCGGTGGTCGGGCTCCACGAGCTTCTGGGCTGGTTCGGACCCGCAGGCCATGCCCCGGGATTGCACACCTCCGTGGAGGTTGCCCATGTCCCTGCTGCCCTTGACCCTGACCCCGCCTGAGGGGAGCACGGCCGTGGTGGTGGGCGGCGGTTCGGTGGCCGAGCGCAAGGTTCGGGCCCTGTTGGCCGGCGGCCTGCAGGTGTGGGTCGTGGCCCCGGCGATCACCCCCGGACTGCAGGCTCGGGTCGCCGCCGGTCGGGTGAGATGGCTGGCCCGGTCCTACACGCCGGGGGACCTGGCCCAGGCCTGGCTGGCCTGTGCGGCCACCGACGCGCGGGCCGTGAACCGGGCAGTGGCCGCCGAGGCCCGGGAGCGGGGCATCTGGGTCAACGTGGTCGACTGCCCTACCGAGGGAACCGTGCGCTTTCCGGCTGTACACCGGGCAGGCGATGTGGTGGTGGCTGTGAGCACCCTGGAAGGGCGTCCCCGACGTGCCCAGGCTGTGCGGGACCGGATCGCCGCGATCTTTCCTCTCGTCGTGGGCGAGATCTGATCGGGGCAAGATTGGACCATGCCCGGCTTTCTGGGCACCCGGCCCCGGCGGGGATCCGGGGGGCTGCTTGGGGCCTGGCTGCAGAGGAGGGGGCCGGCTGGGGGCGGCGACGCGGTTGGATGGGGCGGTGGTGGCGGCAGGCCGCTGCGGGGGCCTCAGCGACCGCCGGCCTCCTCGGGTTTTCCCTGGTAGATGGCCGGATCCCGGCCGTAGAGCTGGGTGATCTCCGCCAGCCGCTCCTGCACGTAGTCCGTGATCTGGCCGGGCAACATGCGCCACTGCCAGTTCCCCTCCGCGGTTCCTGGCAGGTTCATCCGGGCCTCGCTGCCCAGCCCCAGCAGGTCCTGGAGCGGCACCACGGCCATCACCGCGACGCTGCGGAAGGCCGCCTCGATCAGGGTCCAGTTGGCCTCGTGGCCGTCCGTTCGGAAGTAGCGGCGGAAGTAGTCCCGTTCCTGGGGCGTGCTGGAGTTCCGGTACCAGCCCAGGGTGGTGTCATTGTCGTGGGTGCCGGTGTAGACCACGAAGTTCCGGGTGTAGTTGTGGGGGAGGAACTTGTCGCTGGCGTCTGTGGAGAAGGCAAACTGCAGGACCTTCATGCCCGGCAGGCCGAAGCGGTTGCGCAGCTCCACCACGTCCGGCGTGATCTCCCCCAGATCTTCCGCGATGATGGGCAGCTCTCCCAGGGCTGCCAGCACCCTCTCGAAGAGGGCGGCCCCAGGGCCTTGGACCCAGCGGCCGTTCACCGCGGTCGTCTCCCCGGCCGGCACCTCCCAGTAGCCCGCGAAGCCCCGGAAGTGGTCGATGCGCACCAGGTCGTACAGCCGCAGCGCGGCGCGGATGCGCTCGATCCACCACCGGTAGCCCTGGCTCTCGAGCCGGTCCCAGCGGTAGATGGGATTGCCCCAGAGCTGCCCTGTCTCGCTGAAGTAGTCCGGCGGCACTCCTGCCACCACCGTGGGCCGGAAGCGGGCGTCCAGGTGGAAGAGCTCGGGGTGGCTCCACACGTCCGCGCTGTCCAGGGCCACGTAGATGGGCAGGTCGCCGATGATCTGGATCCCTCGGGCGTTGGCATAGGCCCGCAGAGCCTCCCACTGGCGGTAGAAGAGCCACTGGCAGAACTTGTGGAAGTGGATGCCGGCGGCGTGCTCTCGTTGGGCCCGGGCCAGGGCCTGGGGGCGCCGGCTGCGCAGGGGCATCTCCCACTCGGTCCACGGCTGGCCCTGGTGGGTGTCCTTGAGGGCCATGAAGAGCGCGTAGTCCTCCAACCAGTCCGCGTTCTGCGCGCAGAAGCGCTCGAAGTCGGCCCTCTGGTCCGCGCCCGCGCGGCTCTGAAATTGGCGGGCGGCCTGGCGCAGGACCGGCACTTTCCACCGATAGATCGCGCCGTAGTCCACCCGCTCTGGGGGGAAGTTCGGCGCTTGCTCCAGCACCTCGGGGGCCAACAGGCCCTCCTCCACCAGCTTCTCCAGGCCGATCAGGTAGGGATTGCCGGCGAAGGTGCTGAAGGACTGGTAGGGGCTGTCCGCGTAGCCGGTGGGCCCCAGAGGCAGCACCTGCCACAGGCTCTGGCGGGTGGTGGCCAGGAAGTCCACCCACTCGTAGGCGGTTCGGTCGAACGAGCCGATGCCGTAGGGCCCAGGCAAGGAGGTGGGATGGAGCAGGATCCCGCTGCGTCGTACGTGGTTGC
>JALSIX010000034.1 GCA_026989655.1 Caldilineaceae bacterium | reverse complement strand
TGCGTCGTACGTGGTTGCCGTGCGCGGCCATCGGAGGGGACCACTCCGGAATTGGGATGGGCAGGAGGGCCAGGGGCCTAGAAGGGCCGGAGCAACAGCACGGGTACCCGGACCTGGCGGAACACCTCCTCGGCCACGCTGCCGAACAGGAGTTTGCTCAGCCCACTGCGGCCGTGGGTGGTCATGGCCACCAGGTCGATGTCCTTGTAGGTGACGTAGTTGACGATCTCGGCCCCTGGGTCGTCGCCGAAACCCACTTCGATCTGGACCTGATAGCCCTCCGTTTCCAGGGAGCGGCGCAGCCCTTCCAGGCTGGCCACTGCCTGAGCGCGACGGCTCTCGTCCTCCTGGGTAGCGTAGATGGGGTGTCGGGCCCGGTCCGCGTCTCGGTGGGTCTCGTACATGGGGATGTCCGCGTCCGGCGTTGCAGGACGGGGGGGCTCCGGCAGCAGCCCTTGGGACTCCCGTTCCACGTGGTAGAGGATGAGTCGGGCTCGGTCCGGCGGGAGGAAGCGGCGGATCGGTGTCAGGATGCGCTGGCTGAAGTCCGAGCCATCCAGGGGGATCAGCACGGTGTAGGTGTCCATCGGTTCACGCTCCTTGGGTGGTGGACGGTGTTGGGCCGAGGGAGAGGAAAGCCCCCTTTGCCGAGAGCTCTCCATGGGGTATCCTGGAAGCAGGGATGGAGGCCGGCAACGGTCAGGCACAGAGCGCCAGGAGCGACATCCAGATGGGGATGGAAACACGGTCCGGTCGTCGGGGAGGGTTCCGTCCTGTGGTGTTGGTCCACGGCTATCGGGACGACGCCACGGTCTTTCGTCCCATGGTCGGATATCTGCGTCGAGCCGGGCTCCGCCCTTACCCCATCACCCTCCGCCCCAGCGATGGACGGGCGCCGTTGGAGACGCTGGCCCAGCAACTGCGCTGTCGGCTGGAACAGGCCCTGGGCCCCGAGGCGCCCCTGGACCTGGTGGCGTTCAGCATGGGCGGGCTGGTGAGCCGCTACTACCTGCAGCAACTGGGCGGGCTGCATCGGGTCGTCCATTTCGTCACCCTGGGCACCCCACATCGCGGCACCTGGTGGGCCTACGGCAGCCGTCGGCCGGGGGTGGTCCAGATGCGGCCGGGCAGCGCCTTTCTCCGGGCACTGGAGCAGGGTCGGCGCTCCCTGGAGGCGGTGCATTTCACCAACATCTGGACGCCGCTGGATCTCATGGTTGTCCCGGCCCGGAACGCAAGCGTGCCCGTGGGCCGCGACGTGTCCCTGCTTCTGCCCCATCACAGGGCCCTGGTGACCGCGCCTCGGGCGCTGGCCTGGGTCTGCACAGCGCTGACCCGGAGTGGGCAACACGCCAGACCGTGAGGACGGCCTCCAACCCCTGGACCGCCCTGGGGGGAGGGCCCACCCAGCTGGCAGTGCTCCCGTATCCAGTATACCACAGCCCGGGATGGGGACGGAGGGACGCCTCAGCTCCCCTGGATGGCGCATTGGCTGGGGGGGGCTCTGCAGAGCCCCCCCAGGTTCGGCCGTGGACCGCCCGAGAGAGGAGGGCCCCATGCCAGCGGGGCCGGGATCGTCCTTGGGGCCCCGCTCAGCCGATGTCGAACCGGACCCCTTGGGCCAGGGGCAGGTCGGGGCCGTAGTTCACCGTCACCGTCTGACGGCGGGCATAGGCCTTCCACGCATCGGAGCCGCTCTCCCGGCCGCCTCCGGTGTCCTTCTCGCCGCCGAAGGCCCCACCGATCTCTGCGCCCGCGGTGCTGGTGTTCACGTTGGCCAGGCCGCAGTCCGATCCCCGATGGGAGAGGAAGGTCTCGGCCTCCCGCAGATCCGCGGTGAAGATGGCCGAGGAGAGCCCCTGGGGGACACTGTTGTGGATGGCGATGGCCTCTTCCAGGGTTCGGAACTTGAGCACATAGAGGATGGGCGCGAAGGTCTCCTCGCAGAGGATGCTCATCTCCGGCGCGCCCTCGATGAGCGTGGGCTGCACGTAGTGGCCGTTCTCCAGCCCTGGTAGGGCGAGCACCTGGCCCCCGTAGAGGAGCTGTCCCCCCTCCCGCTGGGCCCTTTCGACGGCGGCTCGGTAGTTCTCCACGGCCTGGGCGCTGATCAGGGGGCCGACCAACACGCCTTCCTCCAGGGGATTCCCGATCTTCACCGAGCGGTACGCGGTGGTCAGCCGCTCCAGGAACCGGTCGTAGATGGCCTCGTGGAGGATCAGGCGACGGGTGGTGGTGCAGCGCTGGCCTGCGGTGGCCAGGGCGCCGAAGGCCACGCCCTTGAGGGCCACCTCCATGTCCGCCTTGTCGGTGACGATGGCCGCGTTGTTGCCGCCCAGCTCCAACAACATCTTCCCCAGCCGTCGTCCCACGTTCTCCGCCACCTTGCGCCCCGTGGGGATGGAGCCGGTGAAGGAGAGGAGATCGATCTGCCGGTCCTTGCTCATGCGCTCGCCGATGCTTCGGCCCTCGTCCACCAGGAGGTAGAAGATGGGCGGAAGGCCATGGCGTTCCAGGACCCGGTTCACGATGCGGGTGATGGCCACCGCGGTCAGCGGGGCTCGGGGCGAGGGTTTCCAGAGGACCACATCGCCCACCACTGCGGCAATGAGCGCGTTCCACGACCACACGGCCGCGGGGAAGTTGAACGCGGTGATCACCCCCACCAGGCCCAGGGGATGCCACTGCTCCGCAAGCCGGTGGTGGGGGCGCTCGCTGGCGATGGTCAGGCCGTAGAGCTGCCGGGAGAGGCCCACCGCGAAGTTGGCGATGTCGATCATCTCCTGGATCTCCCCCTGGCCCTCGGTGACGATCTTGCCCACCTCCAGGGAGACGAGCAGTCCCAGGGTCTCCTTGTGCTCCCGGAGGAGTTCGCCGATCTCCCGCACGATCTCACCCCGGACCGGTGCCGGGACGTCCTGCCAGCGTGCGAAGGCGTTCCGGGCTGCCCGCACCGTGCGCTCGAAGTCGTCCTGGGTGGCCAGGGCCACACTGGCCAGGTGGCTGCCGTCGATGGGCGTGTGGACCGGCAGGATCTCCCGTCCTGAGATGGATGCCCAGGTCCCGTCGAAGACCCCGGCGTTGACCTCCTCCAGCCCCAGGGCCCCCTTCACCCGGGCCCAGGCCTGGGCAACATCCGCTGTGGCGACCGCAGACGCCATGGTTGGCCTCCTTTCACCATGCGTGGCAAACTGCACGGACAATCCTCGCCCCGCGGGGTCCCCGGAGCTCCATGGGGGCGGGGCGCTGCTGCAGGGTCGGGCCCGTTCGGGCTGGCTGTCGCTTCAGGAGGGTCGGCGACCCCGGATCACCGCGGCCGGGAGGGCGAAGCGCAGATCTTCCTGGACCTGGAGCGCGCGGCGACACGCCTCGGGGCCGTGGCGCAGGAGCCAGCGCAGGGCTGCTATTCCGGGATCTGGCGTGCCGATGCGCTGTACCCAGGGCTCGAACTCCAGCCACACGTCCCAGCGATGGACCACCTGGCCCTGCAGCCCTGCGGCCTGGAACAGGGCCAGCCATTGGTCCACTGGTGGTCCCGCACGTGGGAGATGTCCCGCAGCAGCTCCACCGCGCCCAGGAAGGTGTCCTGGGCGGGCTCCGGGAAGCCCACGGTGTCGGAGAGGAGGAACTGTCCTCCCGGCCTCAGGACCCGGGCGATCTCGGCCAGCGCCTGTTGGGGGTGGGGCCAGTGGTGGGCGCTGTAGCGGGAGATCACCCGATGGAAACTGCCGTCGGGAAAGGGGAGCCGCTCCACGTCCCCCTCCCGGGCGATCACGTTGTCCACGCCCCGTTCCTGGGCCAGGGCGGCCACCTGGGCCAACATGGCCGGGCTGAGGTCCAGGGCCACCACCTGGGCCACATGGGGGGCAAAGGCCAGGGCTGCGTGGCCGGCACCGCAGCCGACGTCCAGCACCTGCTCATCTCCCCGCAGCTCCGCGGCCTCCACCAGCACGGCCAGGTCCTCGCCCCGGGCATGGGGCGGGCTGGTGGTGTAGTGGGCGGCGGCCTGCTCGAACTGGGCTCGAACCGTCTGTTTCAGGTCGCTCATTGGGGCCTCGCGCCGGCCCGGGCCCCGGCAGGCACCGGGGTGAGCCAGTGGCTGTACCGGGGTTCGTAGCCCCGGACGATGCGGAAGTAGAGATCGCGCAGCTTCTGGGTGAGGGGCCCGATGCGTCCCCCGCCGATGGGGCGGTGGTCGATGGAGGCGATGGCCACGATCTGGACGCCGGTACCGCAGAAGAAGGCTTCGTCCGCGACGTAGAGCTCGCTCCGGTCGATCTGCCGCTCCACCACGGGGATCTCGAACTCCTCCCGGGCGAGCTGGATCAGGGTCCGCCGGGTGATCCCCTCCAGGATATTGCTGTAGACCGGCGGCGTGATGAGGGCTCCGTCCCGCACGATGAAGAGGTTCTCCGCGCTGCCCTCGGCCACATGGCCGTCCTCGTTGAGGACGATGGCCTCGTCAAAGCCGTTGAGCATGGCCTCGGTCTTGATGGCCGCGCTGTTCATGTAGGAGCCGATGAGCTTGCCCCGGGCCGGGATGGCGTTGTCGTTCACCCGACGCCAGCTGCTCACGCACACCTTGGCTCCCTCCTCGTCCTGGATGTACTTGCCGAAGGGGATGGTGAAGATGGCCACCGCATCGCGAAGGTTGTGCAGCCGGACGCCGATGGCCTCCTCGGCCTTGTAGAGGAGGGGGCGGATGTAGCAGTCCTGCCGCCAGTCCTCCCGGGCCACCAGCTCCACGGTGATCTCGGCCAACTGCTCCGGGGTGTAGTCCACCTGGGCGTAGAGGAACCGGGCGCTGGACAGGAAACGACGGAAGTGGTCCAGGATGCGGAAGATGTACATCCGCTCCTCGTCCGGGTTCCAGTATGCCCGGATACCGGCAAAGGCCCCCGTGCCGTAGTTCAGGGTGTGGGTCATGATGGAGACCTTGGCCTGGTCGAAGGGGACGATCTGGCCCTCGAAGAAGGCCCACTTGGGTTTGGTGGTCATGGCTCTGCTCCGTTGCAGTGTGGAGGGTGGAGAGTTCGGCGGTCCACGGTCCCATTATACGCCCGGGGAAGGCCGAGAGACAAGGCCTGCCTCGCTCCAGGTCTCCTGCCGAGGCTGGGGCCTCATGTGGCCCGGGGCTTGGCGTCCTGCTCCACCCGTCGGACCAGGACCTTGTCCACCCGGAGGCCGTCCATGTCCACCACCTCCACCTGATAGGGAGGCAGGTCCACGGTGTCGCCCACCTGGGGGATGCGGCCCAGCCGGGTCACGATCAGCCCGCCCACGGTATCGTAGTCCGTGCTCTCTGCCTGGGGCAGCTCCACCCCCAGGAGCGCTGCCAGCTCGTCCACAGGCAGCAGGCCATCCACCAGGTAGGAGCCGTCGGCCCGACGGACCACCTTGGGCCCATAGGCCTCTCGGGAGAAGGAGATGTGCCCCACCAGGTCCTCCAGGATGTCGTTGGAGGTGATCATGCCCGCGATGGCGCCGTACTCGTTGACCACCATGGCCAGATCCGAGCCGTGCTCGCGAAAGAGCTCCAACACCTCCAGGGCCCGGGCCGTTTCCAGGACGAAGAGGGGCTGGGTGAGAAAGGGCGTCAGGTCGTCCAGGGGATCCTGGCCCTGGATGCACCGGGCCAGCATCTCCTTGGTGTGGACGATGCCCTCCAGGTTGTCCAGCTCGCCTCGGGCCACGGGGAAACGGGTATGGGGGCGGTCCAGGATCCGGGCCACTCGCTTCTCCCGGGGATCGTCCAGGTCCAGCCAGACGATCTGGGGGCGCGGGGTCATGACGCCGGCCACCCGGCGGTCGCCCAGGCGCAGCACGCTCTCGATGATCTCCTGTTCTGTGGGCGCCAGCACGCCCCACTGGGCCCCCTGGCGCACCAGCAGGCGGATCTCCTCCTCTGTGACGGGGGGGCGGGGCTCGGCCCGGACCCCCATGACCTTCACCACCAGGTCGGTGGAGGCGCTCAGCAGCCGGACCAGGGGGGTGACCAGCCGAGACAGGAGCCACACGGGCTTGGCCACGAGCATGGCCAGGGTCTCGGCGTGGGCCAGGGCGATCCGTTTGGGCACCAGCTCGCCGACCACCAGGGTCAGGTAGGTGACCCCTATGACCACCAGGGTCACGGCCACGGCCTCTGCGTAGGGAGCCAGGAGCGGCCACCGGGCCAGGAAGAGCGCCAGGGGTTCGGCCACGGTGACTCCGCTGGACGCGCCGGCCAGGATGCTGATCAGGGTGATCCCCACCTGGATGGTGGCCAGGAAATCCCCGGGTTCCTGGACCAGGGCAAGGGCCAGGGAAGCCCGGCTGTTTCCGCCCTCTGCCCATTGCTGGAGCCGCACAGTCCGCGCGGAGACCAGGGCCATCTCGGCCAGGGCGAAGAAGCCGTTGAGGACGATCAGGCCGACGATGAACGCGAGATCGACGAGGATCGTGGACATGGCACCTCCTCATAGACGGCAGGAGCACGGACATGTCCATTGTTCCATCTCCGGACGGCTTTGGCAAGCAGGGCGTGGCCCGGACGCAACGGGGCTCCCCGGTGGAGGCATCCCCCTGTGGCCATCTCTCGCCGGGGCCGGGGAGGACGGGGTGCGCGGAAGACCGATCCGGGCCCCGCGTCTCCGTCGGCGGCCCTGCCCCATGCCAGAGAGCGGATCGGACATGGGGGCAGGGCACGGCGGATGCAGGGGGCTGGGGCCTCAACGGGACACGGCAGGCAGGAAGATCTGGGCGTTCGAAGGCGGGGTGGGGTCCGGGGGGGTGGGGGTGGCCGTGGGGTTTGCGGTGGGTCCGTAGACCGGGTCCAGGTCTGGGCCTTGGACCACCCCCAGGGGGCTGTAGTCCGCGTAGCCGGGGAAGATCACCCCCAGGTTCGGGTTGCCCAGCCTGCGGATGAGGATCTCGCTGAGCACCTGTCGGTAGTCCGTGGTGACCTCCAGGTCTCGGCGGTCGTAGAGCTGGTCTGGGTGGAGGCCGGGCCAGCGGCCGTGGACCTGGCCGCCCACCACGTTGCCGCCCACCACGAACATCACGTTGCCGTGGCCGTGGTCTGTGCCCCGGCTGGCGTTCTCCCGGAAACTGCGTCCGAACTCGCTCATCACCACCACGGTCAGGCGGCGGGTGTGGTCTGTGCCGTTGCTGTTGCTCAGGTCGGTCATCAGCGCGTGGAGGCCTCGGGTCAGGGTATCGAGCCGGCTGGCGAAGTAGCCCTGACCCCGGTCCCCCTGGTACTCGTGGGTATCCCAGCCGCCCAGGTCGATGGTGGCGACCCGCATGCCGATCTGCATCTTGATCACCTGGGCCACGGTCATCAGGCTCCGGCCGAAGGCGTTGCTGGGGTAGTCTGCGCCGTTCTCCGGGGTGTACTGGCCGGGGTTCGCGTACTCCACCACGTCCACCGCGTTCAGGGTCTGGATGCCGGCCTGGTGCAGCCAGGTGGAGCCGGTGTACATGGAGCGCAGGGCGTGGCGGTGCCAGTTCCGGTAGCGCCAGTGGCCGTTGTAGGTGAAGTCCTGGGGGCGGGCCATGGCGATGGTCTCCGTGCTGCCGCGGAGGGAAGTGGGGGTGGAGCCGCCGGCCGCGACCACGGGCATGATCACCTCGTCGGGGATCTCGCCGGAGGTGAGGAGGTGGCGGGTGAGCCATCCGGAGGTGCTGGACTTCTGGCCGGGGGTGCCCAGTTCCATGTAGGCCATGGCATCGAAGTGGCTGCGGGTGTCTGCGGTGAGGCCGGCCGCGTGGACGATGGCCGCCTGGCCGGCCTGGTAGAGGTCGTAGAGGGGCGCGGCCGCGGGGTGAAGGCCGAAGAAGTCGTCCAGGCGCAGGGCCGCGTAGTCGCCCTGGGTGGGCAGCGCGATGGACTCTCGGGCGGCCTCGTAGTAGCCCCGGTCCTCTCCCTCCATGGGCGCGACCACCGAGAGGCCGTCGATCCCTCCCCGCAGGAAGACCACCACCAGCACCTCCTGGTTGGGTTCGCCTTCTGGGGAGCCGAAGGCCAGGTGGCTGATCCGGGCGCCGGCCATGGCCGCGATGGCCGCGGAACAGCCCACCATGAAGCTCCGTCGGGTCATGCGCACTCCGTTCATCGTGAGGTTCCCTCCTGGGTTCAGCGCCACTGGAACGAGGGCGCCATGAGGATCAGCGCCACCGCGTAGCGCAGCCGTTCGTCCACCTGATCGGGGGGCAGGTCCGCATCGGGAGCCCGCCCGTAGGCCATGAAGTCCACGATGGGGCCGCGTTCGTTGGGGGGCAGGGTGTACCCCAGGAGACGATGGCTCCACCAGTCCACGATCTGTTCAGGGGTGCGCACGTTGCCGGGCATGATGCCCTGGATGGGAAGCCGTCTTCGGCCCTCGTCCCCTTCCACCTCCCATTCCATGAGCCAGTTCACCATGCGCCAGCGCTGGAGCATGGGCATGGTGCTGGTCCAGGCCTCGCGGGTGTCGGGATAGCCGTTGGGTGGGGGCCACTGGAAGAGGGGCTGGCCCATCACATCGTACACCCAGAAGAAGTGCTCGTCCATGGGGTCGAAATCGGTCTGGGTGGCCCGGAGCACCGAGACGGTGAACTCGAAGGGGCGTTTGACCTTCTGGCCCCAGGTGGTCCGAAAGGCCTCGGAGAGCACAATGGTGCGGACCACCTGTTTGAGCTGATCCGGCGCGTTGCGCTGGCGGTGGAAGACCTCCGCGGCCTCCTGGACCAGGGCCTCGGGGGGGCTGTCCGCGACCAGGCGGGTGCAGAGTTTCCGGGCGATGTGGCGGGCGGTGCCCGGGTGTTCTGCCAGGAGATCCAACACGATCTCGCCGTCCCGTTCGCCCAGGAAGGGCTCGATGATCCGCCGGAGGACGACCTTCTGATAGGGGAAGTGGTCCTCCGCGCTGAACTGGAAGAGGCCCGTGTCTCGGTCCACCCGCCAACCGGTGAAGCAGGTGGTGGCGCCGTAGACGTCTGCGTCCACGTAGCCCACCGGCCGTCCCTGATCGTCCGTGGGCACGCTGTCCGCGGCCCGGACGCCCAGGTAGTTCTCCGCGCCCATGGTGTGGAGCTCGAACAGCTCGCGGGCGTAGTTCTCGTTGGGGTTGCCGCCGGAGTTGGACTGGTTGTCCAGGTAGTAGAGCATGGCCGGGCTCCGGGCCACCGCGCCCAACATCTCCCGGAAGTTGCCCAGCATGTGCCCTCGGATCACGTCCCGGTCGTAGTGGACGAAGACCGGCGCGGTCCAGTACTCGTAGCCGTAGACGTTGAAGTGGTTGTGCCAGAAGTCCGCCAGGACCTCCACCAGCTGGCGTTCGCTGTAGATGGCCCGGAGGAACGTGGCCTTCTCGGTCTCCTGGAAGGGGAGCGTCCGGTACTTCCAGCTCTGGGCCTCCTGGCTCTGGGTGTGATCGGCCCAGAGCTGGGCCAGGGATTTGGACAGGGTGGTGAGGCCGTATCCGGCCAGCCGGGCCTCGAACGAGCTGTCGTCGATGGTCTCCGGAGCCAGCTGGGCGTCCACCCAGTTGCCCAGCCGGGTGAGGTCGTCCGCGCCCAGGGCTCGAAACGCGTCCAGGTCCCCGGGGCGGGGGCCAAAGGCCAGGCGGTTGAGGACGATGACGCCCAGCTCGGGCCGGGCGGGGGGGCCACCTCCTTGGGAGGCCGTTCGGCGATGGCGGGGGGAGCGCATGGCCGGCGGCGGCTCCGGAGGTGGATCCGCGGCCCGGCTGGGAGAGGCCTGGATCCCTGCGGCCGCGCCAGCCAGGGCCAGACCCGCGGCCCGGAAGATCTCCCGCCGGGACGCGGCGTGGAGGGCGGTTCGACGGCGTTCGGGCAAGGCACGGTCTCTCATGGGGTCCTCCTTCCTGGAACGGCCGCGGGGGAGGGCTCGTCCCCTGCATTGGGGCGACGGATGGGCGCGGTGGAGTAGCCACCATGATACCAAACGGGCTTCGCCGGCAGAAGTTCCCTTCTGTCCTACTTCAGGTCTGTTTCGGTCTCCGGGCAGTGCCAGGGGATGCGGGATGGCCGGGCGCCTCGGGTGGTCGTCGAGGTGTGGTGGGGTGGAGGGGAAGGTGGCTGCGGTGGACGGTGTGGGCCCCCGGCGGGGTGCCGGCAGGGCCGGCGCTCACGGGGGCTTCGGCGTGCTGAGGGCAGCTAGCTCGACCGGCCCGGGGGCATCCAACAGGGGGTTCAGAGGCCGGGACGCACGTGGATGGCATCCCCCTCCATCCGTTCTACCACGGCCAGGCTGACGATGGGCACGTGGAGATGGGCCAGTTGGCGTCGTCCCTCCTCGAAGGCCTTCTCGATGACGCAGCCGATGCCCAGCAGGGTGGCCCCACACTGGAGGATCAGCCGGGCCAGGGCGTCGATGGTCAGGCCCGAGGCCAGGAAGTCGTCGATGAGCAACACCCGATCCTCGGGAGTCAGGTACTCTGGGGAGATCATGAGGCGCACCACACCGCCCTTGGTGTGGCTGGGGGCCTCGGCCACGTAGAAGCCGTCCGGCATGGTGATGGGGCGCTTCTTGCGCGCGTAGACCACGGGCACCCCCAGGGCCATGCCCGTGGCCAGGGCGGGTGCGATGCCGCTGACTTCCGCGGTGACCACCTTGGTCACCGGGGTCACTCCCAGGGCCGCGAAGGCCTGGGCAAAGGCCTGGCCCCATCCTTGGGCCAGGCTGGGGTCCAGCTGATGGTTGACGAACCCGTCCACTTTCAGGATGCCCCGCCCCAGGTTCCGGCCTTCCCGGCGGATGCGTTCCACCGTGGCCTCCACGGCCCAGTGGCGGGAGGTTTCGGGCCCTGGAGGCCCCTCGCCGGACCCGGCACCCGCTTCCGGGCTGCCCAGGTGGAAGGGGCCATCCTGGGCCGGTCCCAGCCACGCGAGGAGACGTTCTGCCACCTCCTCGCCCCGGTCTTCCTGGAGGAAGTGTCCGGCGCCCTCCACCCGCGCGTGGGGCTGTCCCCGGGCCCCGGGCACCCGTTCCTGGAAGGGGCGCTCACCCCCGCGGGTGATGGGGTCGCCGTCGCTGAAGAGGGTGAGGAAGGGTCGGTCCCAGCCTTCCAGGATCTGCCATGCCCGGCGATTGGCCTGGCTTTCCGGGTGGTCGGGGCGGGTGGGGACCAGGGCCGGCATGGCCCGGGGGCCGGCCTGGAAGGCCGGGTCGGGGAAGGGGGCTTCGTAGGCGGCCAACACCGGGGCGGGCAGGCGGGTGAGACAGCCGCTCTGGACGATACGACCGATGGGGAGGCGCGGCGCGGAGGCCACGTACTGTTGCCAGCGCTGAAAGGCCTGGTTCATCGGGAGGTCGCCCGTGGGCAGCCCGGTGTTGGCCACCGCCACCCGGGCAAAGCGGTGGGGATGGCGGGCCACCAACCGGAGACCGATCAGGCCGCCCCAGTCGTGGCCGAAGAGGGTCAGCTCCTCCAGGCCCAGGCGGCGGAGGAACGCGTCCATCCAGTCCACATGGCGGGCGTAGGTGTGGTCGGCCACGGCTCCGGGCTTGTCGGAGCGCCCGAACCCGATCAGATCCGGTGCGATGACCCGGTAGCCGGCCGCGGCCAGGGGCGGGATCACCTTCCGATACAGGAAGCTCCAGGTGGGCTCGCCGTGGAGGAGGAGCACCACCGGGCCGTCGGGGGGGCCGACCTCCACGTAGGCCATTCTCAGGGGGATGCCGTGGGGGCCGGGCACGTCCACGTAGCGGGGTTCGTAGGGGAAGTCGGGGAGATGGGAGAAGGCGTGGTCGGGCGTGCGCAGGATCTTCATGGCGGCTTTTCCCCCGGATTGTGGCCACCACCGAGCCCCGAGCTCCATCGGCACAGGCCGCTTCCCCCGGTGCCTGGAGGAGCGTCCATGCCGACCGGGCCTGGGGGCTAGGGGGACACGGTTCCGTCTCAACGGCCGGGGGCACGGTCTGCTGCCGCCGTGCCCCCGACCATGATACCGGATGGAGAGGATGGGTGCAACTGTCCGGGGGAGGATGGAGTGCGGTCCGGCCCTGGGCTATCCCTGTAGGAACTGGTCGATGGCCTTCTTGCTGATCCGCACCTGGTTGCCGATCTTCCGGGCCTTGAGTTCCCCGGAATCGATGAGGGCCTGGACGTCTGCAGGGCTCACCTGGAGGTAGGCCGCGGCCTGGTCCAGGGTCATCACCTCGGGGACGGTGGTTCCGCCCTCGGCAGGGCCCTGGCCTGTGGGGGCGCCGCTGGACGACTGCCCCTGTCCCATGGCCTGGGCGATCATGCTGGCCATCCCCATGCCCATGCCCAGCCCGGCGCCCATGCCCAGCCCTTCGCTGGAGCCGCCGCCGGGCTGTTGCGCGGCGTCGCCGATGGCCCGGGCGGCCTTGAACTGCATGTACGCGTTCATGTCGCCGATGGCGCCCATGCTGGCCCGTTCGTCGATGGCCTGGGCGGTCTCCTCTGTGGGGCTGATGGAGATGATGCGGAACTGCTTCAGGCCGAGCCCCATGGCCGTGAAATCGTCCTGGAGCCTGGCCCGGAGGGCCGCGCTGAGCTCGTCGAAGAGACGGGGCAGGTCCAGGATGCTGGTCATGTTCTCGCCCAGCACGTCGGTCAGGCGGCTGATGATGACCCCCCGCAGGAAGTCCGCGATCTGGGCCGTGCGGTAGAGGCCCTGGGTGCCCACGAACTGGTCCACGAACCGTTTGGGGTCGGCCACCTGCATGGAGTACTGGCCAAAGGAGCGCAGGCGCACCAGGCCCAGGTCCGAGTCCCGGAGGGTGATGGGCTCGGGGGTGCCCCACTTCAGATCGGTGAGCTCCCGCATGTTGACGAAGTAGACCTCGGCCGTGAAGATGTCCTTCCCCTCGGTGGCCAGCCGCAACAGGTCGGACAGGAGCGGCAGGTTGGCGGTGGTCAGGGTGTGCCGTCCAGGGCCGAACACGTCCAGCGATTTGCCGTCCCGGTAGAAGACGGCCCGTTGGCTCTCCCGGACGATGAGCTGGCTGCCCAGGCGGAAATCCCCGGCCCCCACCTCCGGGACCCGGACAACCAGCTCGTCTGCTCGCTGATCAGGGGCTTCGATGACGTCAATGATACGCGGCATGGGTGACCTCCTTTACCGTAGTGGCCGGGGATGGTTCCGGTGGGCAGGCAACACGTTCAAGGGCCGGGGTTCGGGGGGGAACGGTCCTCCTCGGAGGAGGGCTCGGCATCGGGGATCTCCTCGGGGGGCTGGGCCAGCCATTCCGGGCCCACCTCGGGCGCGTTCTCCGGCTGGAGCAGCTCCGGGTCCTCGAGGGCCGCGCTGCGTCGATCCAACAGCCGGTTCAGCTCGGCCACCTTCTCGCTGAGCTGGTCGATGGCCCGGTGGATCTCCCGATCCTCCTGGACGGCTCTCCGCAGGCGATCGATGGCCTGGCGGATCTCGTCCACCCGCTGGGCCAGGGCCCGGTCGAAGCGATACAGGGCACGCAGTTGTTCTTCCCTCACCCGGACTCGGTCGAAGAGGCCTGTGTAGCCGCTGCCGGCGTGTTTCACCCGGTCGATCAGGATCTGAAGCCGCTGGACCGCATTGTCCACGTCGTCCAGGTAACGCAGGCCCCCCTGTCGGAGCAGCCGCTGTTGGAGGTCGTAGAGCCGCTGGCGTTGGCCCTCCAATCCCTGGGCGATGGTCTCCCGCAGGCGTCGGTCGGCCTCTCGACGCAGCTCCCGGTCCACGTAGTCCCGGAGGACGGGCAGGCCTTTCAGGATGCGCTCCACCGGGCCCATTGCCTCCTGGGCCTGTTCCACGGCCTCGTCGCTGCTCGGGTACATGGAGGGGGTCGACGGGTCTCGGTCGGGTTCGCTGGTCATCGGTCTGGATCTCCTTTGTGGTCTCCGTGGTGGCCGCCCGGGCCGGGGGCCAGGGCACGTCCTGGGCCGTCTGCCGTGTCGCCGGCCCGGCTCACGCTCTCTGGGCAGTGGTCTGCGCGGCCGCCCGTTCGGTGAGGAAGACCTGGCTGCCGCACCAGGGGCATTCGATGAGCCCCTTCCCCGCGAACTCCAGCTCGCCGCCGCAGTTGGGGCATTTGCGGTTCTCCACCAGGGCCTGGCTCTCCACGCTGTAGAGGATGCCCCGGTCCCAGTTGATGGCGCCGCTGAAGAGCCGTTTGCCCACCAGGTCCCGGATCAGGTCCTCGATCTCGGCACGGGGCATCTGCAGTTCCGCGATGAGCTCCTCCAGGGTCACCTGGCCCTGGGTCAACACCATGTTGAGGATGGTCCGCTGCCGGGCGGCCCGGGCGAACTCCGCCTCCTCCCGGGTACCTCGCCGAAAGAGGTAGAAGCCGACGGCGAACAGGGGGGCGCACACCACCAGGGCCAGGAAGATCCCCAGCAGGGTGCCGCCCAGGCTCCCCTCCGCGGCCTGGACCGCGGTGATCACCACCCCGGTCCAGCCGATGAAGAGGACCACCGAGATGACCATGACTGCCAGGCCGACGATCCGGCCGCCTCCTCGCATAGCACGCTCCATCCATGGGGCTAGGGCTGGAAACGAGTTCGGGTCTCCAGGCGGGGACCCGGCTCAACATGGTCCTGCGGGCGATATCGGGGGCGCCGGGCCGGGTTCAGCCGAAGCCGCCGCCGCCTCCGCCTCCGCCCCCCCCGCCGCCTCCACCGCCGCCGCTCCATCCGCCGCCGCTGGAGGAACTGGACGGGCGGCTGGCCAACGTGGCACTGGCGCCGGTGAGCATGGCGCCGAGCCCCCGGCTCATGGTGGACAGGCTGGTGCCGAGCCCGCGGCTGGCTTCGCTGAGACCTCGGCCCAGACCGCCCTCGGCTCCTCCTGCCTCGGACATCCGGCCGATGCGGCCGGATGTGCCCGGGGACGGAGGCGCACCGCCCTCGTAGTACCAACGGCGATAGGGGCCGTAGAGGGTGGGGTCGGGGATGTACCATCCGGGTGCGGGCGCGTTCACCTGCTCGAACTTCCGGATGTAGTCCCGCTCGATGCCAAAGGCGATCGCGTAGGGCAGGTACTGGTCCCAGATCTCCTTCTTGGCCTCCAGATCCTCGTAGCGGTCGATGTGGGTCAGGTAGCGTTTGAAGGCCTGCCATCGGGCCGCGGCCTCGGCCCCTTCCTGGGTCTTCCGGGGCATGAACCGGGAGAGGATCAGCAGCCCCAGGGCCGTGATCCCCATGCCGATGCCCGGAAGGATGGCCGCGGGGGTCAGGTCGCGGAAGAGGCTCACCAGGACGAACCCTACCAGCAGGGAGACCAGGAGGGCCGACACGCCCAGGCACCCCCACTGGTTGCGCACGGTTTCCGGGTTCTTCACGAAGAGGTGGCGCTGGACCAGCTCCTGGTACATGGCCTTGCGTACCTTGGGCAGCTTCCGGTAGAAGCGGTTCTTCAGGCTGGACAGCTTCACCTCCTTCTTCCGGCCGAACATCCCGACCAGCAGCTCCCGCTCGAAGTCGGCCAGGGGCGCGTCCGGTTGCTCCCAGCGATAGAGGAAGTCGGTGTTCTGGATGAGGCCCATCAGGCCCTCTTCCTTGATCTCGGTGATGCTGATGACCTTGCGTCGGGCCAGGTCCACCATGGTGGCCAGGATGTCCTCCATGTCCACCGTCTCGTCCACCAGCGCGCCGGCCAGGCCCGGGGGCAGGTCGTCCGGAGGTTCCGGGAGATACTCGGCCACCACCTCCACAGGGGTGTCCCGGCCCAGATTGTACCACAGGACGTAGAGGAGAAGCGGCCCCCCCAGGACGAAGAGCACGCCCAGCAGGCCGAAACCCAGGGTGGCCACGGGGCGCCAGCGTTCGATGAACCGGCGCTGGGCCTCCAGGCGTGCGGCCTCCGCGTCCGCGGCCTCCTGCCAGGGGGCCGGGCTTCCCTGGACGAGGCCGTGGGGCCACTGGACCCGGACCTCCAGGTCCTCTCCGGGGCCCAAGGTCCGGTTCAGGTCGAACACCAGGACGTTCTGGTCCACCTGGGTGGCCGTGACCCGTGGACCGGCCTCCTCGCCTGCGATGTAGGCCGCGTATCGTTGGATGGGTCCGGGCGCGGTGACCGTGACCCGGCCCTGGAGCACGTCGAAGCTCCGCTCGGGGTAGATGGCCTTCCACCAGAGCTGGTCCCCTTCATCGTAGAAGCGGAGGCCGCCGTGGACCCGGTAGCCCAGATGGTAGGTGTGGATGCTCTCGCCGGTGGGCGGGAAGTACCAGCGGACCACGTAGCTGTCTGGGGTGTCCTCCACGGTGAAGGTGTAGGGCTGCTCTGTCCCCAGGGGGGCCTGTCGGTAGCGGTTGCCCTCGTCGTCCTGGAGGGTCCACCCATCGATGGCCACCAGGTAGCGTTTGGAGATCTCCCGGTAGCCGAAGGTGAACGTTCCGCGGGTGAAGCGGATCTGCTGCCGTTCCACCACCTGGAAGGTGCCGTCTTGGCCCACCGAGATGTCGACGTCGAAGCGCTCCCAGAGGAAGGCCTTTCCCTGGCCGTGGGCCAGGCCTGCGCCCAGGACCAGGATCAGCCCAGCCAGCAACAAGGGGAGAGTGTACCGACGGATGGGGGCGATCATCGGTGTCTCGGCTCCTGGTGGGCAGGTGGGCGGTCTGTGCGTTTGCGGGTGCCCCGGGACATGGACAACCGCCCTGGGGTCGGGGTTCGTGGTTCCATTCTAGCAGCATTTACGTCGCGGCTCAACCGGAGGTCGCGGCCGGCCCTCCAATGGGGCGGGGGAAGGGCCCCGGGCGTCCGAGAACCCCACCGCCTGGACCCGACCGGGTTCCCCGGGCCTTCTCTGGACGTCGGGAATTTTCCCCTCCGCGGGCAAGTGGACATCTGGCCCACATGGCGGTATACTATACTCGAGATGCACGAACGTTTGTTCGTCGTGTCCGGGGCTCTGTCGGCTCCGGGAGCCGTCTGTCCGGGTCTTCTGTCCGCAGCCATGCCTCCTTTTCGGGTTGTCAGCCACTACGAACCGACCGGGGATCAGCCCCAGGCCATCGAGAAGCTGGCCCGGGGTGTCCAGCAGGGGCTCCGGCATCAGGTCCTCCTGGGCGTCACCGGTTCGGGCAAGACCTACACCATGGCCAAGGTCATCGAGCGGGTCCAGCGTCCCACCCTGGTCATCGCGCACAACAAGACCCTGGCCGCCCAGCTCTACAGCGAGTTTCGGGAGTTCTTCCCTGAGAACGCGGTGGAGTACTTTGTCTCCTACTACGACTACTACCAGCCCGAGGCCTACATCCCCCGGACCGACACCTACATCGAGAAGGACGCCAAGATCAACGAGGAGATCGATCGCCTGCGCCTGGCCGCGACCAGTGCCCTCCTCAGTCGGCGGGATGTGGTCATCGTGGCCTCGGTCTCGTGCATCTATGGCCTGGGCAGCCCCCAGGATTACGGCCGGGTGGTGCTCCAGCTTCGGGTGGGGGAGATGGTGCGGCGCAACCAGGTCCTGCGCCATCTGGTGGACATCTACTACGAACGGAACGACAGCACCCTCCAGCGCGGCCGTTTCCGGGTCCGGGGGGATGTGCTGGAGGTCCAGCCGGCCTACGGGGAGACCGCCTATCGCATCAGCTTCTGGGGCGACGAGGTGGAGCGCATCACCGAGATCGACACCCTGACCGGGGAGATCCTGGCCGAACACTCGAGCCTGGAGATCTATCCGGCCAAGCACTTCATCACCCCCCAGGAGAAGCTGGCGGAGGCCCTCCGGGACATCGAGGCCGAGCTGGAGGACCAGCTTGCCCGGTTTCGGGCCCAGGGCAAGCTCCTGGAGGCCCAGCGGCTGGAGCAACGTACCCGATACGACCTGGAGATGCTGCGGGAGGTGGGCTACTGCAACGGGGTGGAGAACTACAGCCGCCACCTGGCCCGTCGTCCGCCGGGAAGCCGGCCTTGGACGTTGCTGGATTACTTCCCGCCGGATTTCCTGACCATCATCGACGAGAGCCACATGACCGTGCCCCAGATCCGGGGCATGTACGCGGGGGATCGCTCCCGCAAACAGGTGTTGGTGGAGCACGGCTTCCGCCTGCCCAGCGCCCTGGACAACCGTCCCCTGACCTTTCAGGAGTTCGAGGAGAGCGTCCACCAGGTGATCTATGTCAGCGCCACCCCCGGCCCCTACGAGCGGGAGCGGGCCGAGCAGACGGTGGAGCAGATCATCCGGCCCACGGGCCTGTTGGACCCTGTGGTGGAGGTCCGCCCCACGGAGGGGCAGATCGACAACCTGGTGGGCGAGATCCAGGACCGGGTGGCCCGAGGGCAGCGGGCCCTGGTCACCACCCTCACCAAGCGGATGGCCGAGGACCTGGCCGAGTATCTGGCCGAGCTGGGCATCCGGGTCCACTACCTGCACAGCGAGATCGACACCATCGAACGGGTGGAGATCCTCCGAGACCTGCGCACCGGGGTCTACGACGTGGTGGTGGGCATCAACCTGCTCCGGGAGGGGCTGGACCTGCCCGAGGTGACCCTGGTGGCCATCCTGGACGCGGACAAGGAGGGCTTCCTGCGCAGCGAGTCCGCGCTCATCCAGACCATCGGCCGGGCTGCCCGCCACGCGGAGGGCAAGGCCATCCTCTACGCGGACCGGGTCACCGACTCCATGCGTCGGGCCCTGGAGGAGACCCACCGGCGTCGGCAGATCCAGGAGGCCTACAACCGAAGCCACGGCATCCGGCCCCAGAGCATCGTCAAGCCCATTCGGGATCTGACGGATCGGCTCCATGCCCTGGCCGAGGAGCCGGCCGAGTACGTGGCTCGCGCTCCTGCCACGGCCCGGGAGCCGGCGACCGCCTTGGAGCCCCAGGAGGCCCCTCTGTCCCCGGAGGAGCGGGAGCAACTGGTGGCAGCCCTGGAGGAGGAGATGCGGGCCGCGGCCCAGGCGTTGGAGTTCGAGCGGGCGGCCGAGCTGCGGGATCGGATCCTCGCCCTGCGGGGGCAGAGCCCTCATCAGCCGGCGGGCAAGGTGAAGTAGAAGGTGCTGCCGACCCCCACGGTGCTCTCCACCCACAGGCGACCGCCGTGTTTCTCCACCAGCCCCTTGGCCAAGGGCAGGCCCAGACCGATGCCGCCCTGGGCCCTGCGCAGGTGGTCGTCCAGTTGGGCGAAGCGTTCGAAGATGGCGTCCAGCCGGTCTGGCGGGATGCCAGGGCCGGTGTCGGCCACGGAGACCAGCACCTCCTGGGGCGGTGCCCCATCCCCCTCGGCAGGGTCCGGCAGCGGGGTGGCCGCGAGGACGATCCGTCCGCCCTCTGGGGTGAACTTCACCGCGTTGCTCAGCAGGCAGTGGAGGATCCGGTTCGTCTCCAGGGAGTCGCACATGGCGTGGACCGGATGGTCGGGGACCTGGAGCTGCAGTTCCAGGCCCTTGCGCCGGCACCAACCCCGGTAGTCGGCCGCGGCGGAGCGCATGATGGGCACCAGGTCGTTGCGGTCGATGAGCAGTTGGGTGGCCCCGGTCTCCAGGTTGTGCAGGCTGGTGATGTTGCCCACCATCTCGATGAGCCGGGCCGTGGCGTGCTCCAGGTAGCCCAGGCTGTCCATCACCGGGTGCTCCGAGGGCAGGGCCATCTCCTCCAGGTAGGAGCGCATGAGGGCCGCGTAGCCGCTGACCAGGTTCAGGGGAGTGCGTAGCTCGTGGCTGGCCAGCGCGATGAACTGGGACTTGCGCTGTTCCAGCTGGCGGATCTGGTTCAGCCGTTCCTCCCGTTCGGCCAGCAGGCGGGCGTTCTGGATGGCGATGGCGGCCTGGGTGGCGAACAGGGTGAGCACATCCACGTCGTCCGGGCGGAAACCGTCCCCGTATTTGTGGTTGATGACCTCCAGGGCACCGATGGGGCGGTCCTGGGCCACCAGGGGGACGGCCAGGAGGGAACGGGTCTTCAGTTCCAGGCTGTCGCTGACCCCGGCGTAGAAGCGGGGATCCCGGGCCACGTCGTTGCTCACCAGGGCCTTGCCGGTGAGGGCGACCGAGCCGGCCATGCTGCCGTGCAGGGGCACCACCAGGGAACGCAGCCGTTCTCGGTCCATCTCGTTCAACCCGTGGACCGCGGCGAAGCGCATGGTGGTCCCGTCCGGCTGGATGAGGAGGATGGAGCTGGCCTGGGCGTCCACCATGGTGGCCGCGGCCCGGACAATGGTCTCCAGCAGGGGGGTCAGGTGGAGCTCGGAGGTCAGGTGTTGGGCCAGCTCGATCAGGGTGGAGCGGGCCGCGAAGAGATGTTGGCTCTGGAGCACCGAGCTCAGGTGCAGGCTCAGCTCCCCCACCAGGTCCATCTCTTCCGGGGTGAACTCGCTCCCCCGGCGGAACAGGACCGACACCGCCAGCACCCGGTCCATCCGGGTGAGGGGCACCACCAGATAGCGGGGGTCCTCCGGATAGGGGGTGACCGTGTAGGGGTCCATGGCCTGGGCCAGTTCCGCGGGGGTCAGGGGGCGAGCGGGGTGGCCGTTCTCGGCCTCGGGGGCCTCGCCGACGATGGGCAGGGCCTCGGCCAGGAGGCACCGGCACTCGGGGGCCTCGTCGGTGTGGACAGTCCGCCGGGGATGGAGCCAGCAGACATCCGCGGCGGCCAGTTCGGCGGCCAGTTGGGCCGCCTGGCGGAGCAACATCTCCGGATCGATGGGGCCCTCCAGCGTGGCCAGTCGAAGCAGGGCTCGATGTGCCCGGAGATGTCGTTCCAGGGTCGGGGGCTCATAGACTCGATGCATACACACACCTGTCCTGTGGGAGCCGGCCAGGGCCCGAGGCAGGGCCACGAACCCTGGCCGGCCGGCTGTTTCGGCCCAGGCCTGTCGGGCCTCAGGGCCGGGCAGGCCTGGGGTGCAACCCGAGCGCGACGACGATGCCTGGACGGGACCGGGGGAGCGGGAACCGGTCCGCGGCCCACGGGGGCACCTTGTGGTCGGCTCCTGCTGTCCGGTGGGACTGGCTCCAATGGGGCGGCCACCTGCCGCCATCCATCCGACGCGCTCCGACGCGCGATCCGCGCCAACGAGATCCTACAATGACGGAGAACTCCCCTGCCATCGGCCTTATCCAGGAAGTGGACATTGTCCAGGAGATGCAGGAGGCCTACCTGGACTACGCCATGAGCGTCATCGTGGCCCGGGCCCTTCCGGACGTCCGGGATGGTCTGAAGCCCGTGCACCGGCGTATCCTCTACGCCATGGCCGAGATGGGCCTGCTCCACGATCGGCCCTACAAGAAGAGCGCCCGCATCGTGGGCGAGGTGTTGGGCAAATACCACCCCCACGGCGACGCGGCCGTCTACGACGCCATGGTGCGGATGGCCCAGGATTTCAGCCTCCGCTATCCCCTGGTGGACGGCCAGGGCAACTTCGGCTCCATCGACGGCGACAACGCCGCGGCCATGCGCTACACCGAGGCCCGCCTGGCCGAGATCAGCCAGTTGATGTGGGCCGATCTGCACAAGGAGACCGTGGACTGGCGCCCCAATTTCGATAATACCCTGAAGGAACCGGCCATCCTACCGGCCGTTCTTCCCAACCTGCTGGTCAACGGCGCCAACGGCATCGCGGTGGGCATGGCCACCAACATCCCTCCCCACAACCTGGGCGAGGTCATCGACGCCCTGGTCTACGTCATCGAACGGTGGGATCGTCTGGACCGGGTGGGGGTGGACGAGCTGATGCGTTTCATCCAGGGGCCGGATTTCCCCACCGGGGGCATTGTCTACCGCTATCGGCTGGGGCCCAAGGGAGAGGAACGGATCGACGCCATCGCCCAGGGCTATGCCACCGGCCGGGCCCGGCTGGTAGTCCAGGCCAAGGCCCACTTCGAGGAGATGAGCCGGGGGCGCAGCCGCATCGTGATCACCGAACTGCCCTATCAGACCAACAAGACCAACCTGTTGGAACGCATCGCCACCCTGGTCCGAGACGACAAGATCGAGGGCATCACCGATCTGCGGGACGAGAGCGATCGGACGGGCATGCGCATCGTCATCGAGCTCACCCGCAACGTGGATCCCAAAGCGGTCCTGGCGGAGCTCTTCAAGCATACTCCCCTCCAGCAGACCTTCGGCATGTCCATGCTGGCCCTGGTGGACGGGGAGCCCCGGGTTCTGAACCTGAAGCGGATCCTCCAGCTCTTCGTGGAACACCGCCAGGAGGTGGTGCGTCGGCGGTCGGAGTTCGACCTGGCCCGGGCCCGGGAGCGGAGCCATATCGTGGAGGGCCTGCTCAAGGCCCTGGACATCCTGGACCCGGTCATCGCCACCATCCGACGGAGCCGGCGGGTGGAGACGGCCCGCACCAACCTCATGCGCCAGTTCGGCTTCACCCAGGTCCAGGCCCAGGCCATCCTGGACATGCCCCTGAAACGGCTGGCCGCCCTGGAACGACGTCGGCTCCAGGAGGAGTTCAAGGAGCTCCAGGGGCGGATCCGCCATCTGGAAGAGCTCCTGGCCAGCCCCCGGAAGATGCTGGCCCTCATCCAGGAGGAGCTCCTGGAGGTCAAGGACCGCTTCGCGGATGGGCGACGTACCCAGATCGTGGCCCGGACCAAGGGCACCCTCACGGCCACAGACCTGCTGCCGGATCAGCCGGTCTGGGTCACCGTGGGGGCCAACGGTGAGGTCTGCCGCCACCCCTACACCGGCCTCTCGGGCAGTGGTCTGCGCAAGGTCGGCCGGAACGGCGCGGTGGCCGTGTTGCTGGCCAACACCCGACACTACCTCTACCTGTTCAACACCCGAGGGCGCTGCTGCCGGGTGGGCATCCATCGGATCCCCGAGGGGACGGCCAGACACCTGGCCGAGCTCACCGACTTCAGCCGCCGGGACACCGTGCGGGCCGTCCTGGCCCTTCCCCGGGGCGAGCCCCAGGAGGCCCGGGGTGCGCTCTTCCTGGCCACCGAGAAGGGCGCGGTGAAGCGGATCGCGCTGGCCGATTTCCTCCAGGCCGCGCCGGGCCAACCAGAGGTGATGCGGGTGGAGGCCGGCGATGCCCTGGGGTGGGCCTTCACCACCTCGGGCCAGGACCAGGTTGTCCTGGTCACCCGGGAGGGCCAGTCCATCCGCTTCGCGGAGACGGAGGTGCGCACCATGGGATTGGCGGCCGGTGGGGTGGGGGGCATCAAGCTCCGGAGAGGGGACCGGGTGGTGGCGGCCTGTCGGGTGATCCCCGAGGGCCAGCTTCTGAGCGTCACCTGCCGGGGGTTTGCCAAACGCACCCCCCTGGCCGAGTATTCGGTCCAGGGGCGCCATGGCAGCGGCATCATTGCCCACCGGGTCGCAGACCGAACCGGGCCGGTGGTCCACGCCGCGGTGGTGGAGCCCCGTCGCCACCCGTGGATCCTGTTCGTGACGGCCAAGGGGATCGCCCGGCCCACCGAGCTGGCGGTGGTGCCGGTCAGCGGACGCAGCACCCAAGGAGGGCTGGTGGTGCCCCTGGCCCAGGGGGACCAGGTGGCCACCGTCCATCCTGTGGCCCCCTGGGAGCCGGGCGTTCCGTCGGACAGCATCCAGGAGCCGTCCTCGCGCCCGACGGACACGCCCCCGAGCCGGGCCCCCGGCCGAACGTCGGCCGGCGTTGCCCGCAATGTGCAGGAGGCCGGCGACGGCAAGGCCGTCTCCCGGGCGGCAGGGAACAGGGCCGTGCCGGGCTCCGCCAGCGCTCGGGCTTCCCGGTCGCCGAAGGCGGCCCGGAGACCCACGGCCCCTTCCCGTCCCCCGGGGGCGGGCAACAAGGGCAAGAGCCGACGGGCCGACAAGCTCGCCCAGGTCACCACGGTGAAGCGGAGGAAGCGCGGGAAATAGGCGACGAGCCACGCGCCCGGGAGAGGACGAGGCGGGCTATTCCGGGGTGACGTACGCGGCGGTGATGCCTCCGTCCACCACCACCGTGGCTCCGGTCATGTAGGAGGACTCGTCCGAGGCCAGGAAGAGGGCTGCCCGGGCGATCTCCGCGGCCTCGCCGAACCGACCCATGGGGATGTGGACCAGCCGGCGATGGCGCTTGGCCTCGGTGTCCAACACCTTCATCAGCAGCTCGGTGCGCAGGGGGCCAGGGCAGAGCGCGTTGGCCCGGATCTTCTCCCGGGCATGGATCACCGCGATCTCTCGGGTCAGGGAGAGGACCCCGCCCTTGCTGGCCGTGTACGCGATCTGGGGGGTGGCCGCGCCCATCAAGGCCACAAAGGAGGCCACGTTGATGATGGAACCGCCCCCACTGCGCCGCAGCGCGGGGATGCCGTACTTGCAGCCCAGGAAGACCCCCTTCAGGTTCACCGCCATGGTCCGGTCCCAGATGGTCTCGTCCGTGTCCACCGCGTCGCTGTCCTCGGCCAGCATGATGCCCGCGTTGTTGAAGAGGATGTGGAGCCCACCGAAGGTCTCCTCGGCCGCGGCCACCATCTGCCGACAGTCTGCGGCCCTGGACACGTCCGCGCGCACGAACAGGGCCCGGCCTCCGGCCTCCTGGATCTGGGCCACGGTCTCCTGGCCTCCGGCCTCGTCCACATCCGCCACCACCACGGCCGCGCCCTCCTGCGCGAAGAGCCGTGCGGACTCCCGGCCGATGCCGCTCCCTGCGCCGGTGATCAGGGCCACCTTGTTCTCCAGTCGCATGGTCCTCTCCGTCCTCTAGTCCTCTACCTGTTGTCTCGGTTGTCCCGACTGGGCTCTCCCAGAACGTCGTCGATCTCCACCTGGTAGACCACCATCAACACGCCCCGGCCGACCCGGACCGTGATCGGGGGCTCCACCACCGCGTTGCTCACGCCCCGGGTGCTCCCCCGCACCAGGGTGCCGTCCTCCAGAGGATATGCCAGTCCCCGGTAGGTGATCCCCGTGACCTCCTGGCTGAGAGGAAGGGCACTCACCAGGGCACCTGGGGGAAGGTCCAGCACCAGGGTGGTGTCGTCTCGGACGACCTGGGCCACCTGGTCTGCCTCGGCCAGGGATACGGGCACCGGCCAGTCGGAACGGGCCAACAGCATCAGGTTGGCCACCGCCTGGTCCAGCCGACCGCCCAGAGCCCCCAGCAGGGTGACCTCTGTGGCCCCATCCCGGATGGCCCGCTCCACGGCCAGTTCCAGGTCTGTCTTGTCCTTGGCCGGGGGATGGCGCTCCACCTGGCTCCCCAGCCCCTGGTAGTGGGCCACCAGTTCAGGGGGAGCGCTGTCCAGGTCTCCCACGATCACGTGGGGGGTGCAGCCCAGGGCCTGGCAGTGGCGCAGCCCTCCGTTCGCGGCCACGATATAGTCGGCCCGGCCTATCCAGCGTTCCAGCCAGGTGTAGTCCTCCACCCGGCCGTTGACCAGCACCGCGGCCCTCACGTGGGCGCCTCCACCACCAGCCAGGCCTGGTTGGCCTCCACCGTCAGGGGCACCACGGTGTCCCGAGCGAACAGGGGCGGCACGTCCAGCCCTAGGAAGGTGTAGAGGTCCGGTGGCACGCCGATGTCGGCCAGGTAGAGCCGGCCCACGGCTCTCTGGGCCGGCCCGCGGACCAGCCCGACCTTGGGCAGGGCCAGGGCCAGGGTAGCGGCGGCCTGGATGCAGGGCTCCAGACAGGAGCCGGTGCCCAGGTCCAGGCCGCTGGGCGCATCCAGGCTGAGCACGGGAGCCGGGCTGCTGTTGGCCAGACGGATCATCTCCCCGGGGGCCCCCCGGGGAGGGCCACTCAGTCCATAGCCCACGATGGCGTCGATGACCAGGTCCCCGGGGGGCAGCTCCCAGCCCTCCTCGGCCCAGGCCAGGGCCACCCCCATGGCCTCCAGGATGGCCAGTTGATGGCCTGGGGCTCCGGCAAATCGATCCGGCTCATGGGTCAGGAGCACTTGGACCCAGGCCCCCCAGTTCATCAGGTGGCGCGCGGCCACCAGGCCTCCGCCGCCGTTGTGGCCCCGGCCGGCCAGCACCACCACCGGCCGGCCATCCAGGTCGTGGTCCAACATCCGGGCGGCCAGGATGGCCAGGTTGCGGCCTGCGTTCTCCATGAGCTGGAGCCGATCGAAGGCGTAGTCCTGGAGGAGCCGGAGGTCCACCTCCCGCATCTGTTCCACCGTGAGGGCAGGGAGGGGGATCCTCATGGGGCTACCTCGCCTGCAGGGGCCGAGGGATCGGCGGGAGGCGTGGGGGGCGCCACCAGGAACGAGAGGGCCCAGCCCGTCAACCCGCCCAGGACCACGGAGCCGGCCCACAGGTGGACCGCCCACCGGGTGCCGTCGGTGGCCAGGAGCGCGGCCCAGTACGCGGCGTAGAGGAGCACCGGAGCCGCGAAGCCCCAGACCCGGAACGCGAGGGGCCGGCCGGGCGACGGTCTCAGGAGGCGGGCCAGCCCCTCTGCAAGGGCCGCGGCCCCGATCCAGGCCCCACCCAGCCAGAGCTGGGCCGGATCCTCGTAGAGGAGCCCGGTCATGGCCAGGGTGTTCAGCCCCCAGACCAGCGTCAGCCCGCCTGGGGGCACCTCCCAGCGGAGGAAAAGCAGGTATGCGTGGCCCACCAACAGGCCGGCCGTTGTCATCAGGCCCAGCAGGCCGGCCATCTGCCCCACCTCGGTGGCGAAGTAGAGGTGGCTGCGGCCGCCGATCATCACCGCCACCGGATGGGAGAACATGAGGAAGAAGGTGAACACACTGAGGAGCAGAGCCGTGGAGAGCAGGGCCGGTCCCAGGGTCCGCAGGTTCCCCTGGCGGCCTGGCCGGGCCCAGGCTGCACGCAGGGGCCCGCTCACCACCAGGGCCAGGCCCACACCCAGGGCCAAGTGGGTGGGGCTGAACAGAGCCTCCAGCTCCTCCTCGATGCCGAAGAGGCTGTGCCAGAGGAGATCGCCCAGCCCGCCCGCAGCAAAGACCAGACTGCCCACCAGGGTCAGGCCATAGCCCCTGGGGATCGCGGGACGACCCTGCCGTCGGTTGCGCTCCATCCGGGCCAAGAGCACCAGGACCACCAGGGCGAAGCCCCCGTAGAAGAAGGCGTGCCAGGGGGTGAAGAAGGAGTCGTCCACCCGGCCGTGGTTGTGGGCCCATCCGTCCAGATAGAGGCCTCCGGCAAAGACCAGGGACAGGGCGGCCATCGCCCAGTCGAAGGTCAGGTCGCCCAACGCCCAGGCAGTGGAGGAGCGGGCCTGGCCGGGGGGAACGGCTGTCCAGGTACGCTGCATGGGATATGCCTCCCGGATTCTCGATCTCGCCGTTGTTCGCAGTATACTCCAGGCCACCCGGAGTGGAAAAACGACCCGCTCTGGGACGGCCCAGGGCTTCGTTCGCTGTGGCCCTGGGCCATCCCGGTGTCAAGGGCCGGACAGGATCGTTCCACTCCTTCCCGAATCGTGGAGCACACGTCGCGTCGCTCCTTTTCTCAACCCTTCCCCTCCCGGAAAGGCCTCCCGTGTCGGGCTAGATCCGATGGGCCGGCACGTATTCCGGGTCTGTCAAGGCCGGACGATCCACCCGAAAGGCCGAGATGTCGTGTTCGGTGGTCCCGTCCAGGGCTAGCTGGCTCAGGATCTGTCCCAGGAGGCTGGCGAACTTGTAGGCGTGTCCTGCGCCCACCGCCACCAGGATGGCCGGGTGCTCCGGCAGGGGCCCCAGCACGAAGTCCCGGTCCGGGGGCAGGGTGTAGAGGCAGGTCTTGGTGGCCAGCTTCGGCCCCAGGAAGCGGGGGATGTGTTTCGCCAGCCACTCGTCCAGGAAACGTTCCCGGACCGGATCCGGCTGGAAGGTGCGGGTCTCTGGCGTCACCTGGGGGCCGGCCGCGTCGATGCCCGCCTTGGTGGCCACCTGGCCGTAGACCGGGAAGCCGTAGATGTCCCTCTCCTCCTTCCAGATGAAGATGGGGAAGCGCCGGGGCGAGAACTCCTTCAGATGGGGCGTGGCGTAGTAGGTGACCTGCTCCTGGGTGACGGTGAGGGGCAGGGAGCGCCCCACGGATTCCAAGAGCTGCCGGGTCCACGCCCCCGCGGTGACCACCAGCCGCCGAGCCGTGAAGGTGCCCCGGCTCGTCTGCACCTGCACTCCGTCGGGGGTTGGATGGATGGCCTGCACCGGGCACTCCTCCAGGATGGTGGCACCCCGGGCTCGGGCCAGGGCTTGGTGGACGGCCATGCCCTTGGCCGCGTCCACCAGGCCGGCCTGGGGCTCGAAGAGGGCCATCATCTCCTGGTCCGACTGGAACTGGGGGAAACGACGGGTCAGCTCGTCGTGATCCAGCCGCTCGTAGGCCACGCCGGCCGCGTCCATGGCCCGGGCGTACCGCTCCACGTCCTCCCGGAAGGGCCCCTGGGCGTGGGCGATCTCCAGGCCGCCGCAGCGCAGCACCAGGGGCACGTCCGACTCCTCCTCCACCGCGGCCCAGGCGGTGTAGCTGTGGGGCGCCAGCCGGGTGTACTTCGCGTCGTGGTACATGAGCCGGATGATCCGGGAATGGTCCTGGGAGCCGCCCCGGTCGTGGTCCAGGCGGAACTGCTCCAGGCCCAGGACGTCCTGGCCCAGGCGACGGGAGAGCCAGTAGAGGGCCCCGCTGCCGATGCCGCCGCAGCCCAGCACGATGGTGTCGAATTCGGTTCGCATGGCTCTGTCCTTTCCGATACGGAAGTGGGGCACAGAAAATGGGCTCTGGAGGCGGGGGCTGCGTCCAAAGCGGTCGGCTTTTCGGTTCGGTTTCTTTCTGGTCACGTCTCTTTGTTTCGGTCACATCTCTTTCAGTTGGGGAGTGCGCATCAGTTGGGGAGTGCGCATCCTCAGATGCGCCGGCTGCCTGTCCCTTTCTCGGGTATCGCCTCCTCGCTCACCCGTAGAGATCCGCGCCGCTCAGCTCCTCCTTGCGTCGGGCGATGAAGGCCTCCAGCGCCTCCGCCAGGCCGGGGTCCAGGGCAGGGGGTTCGTACTGGGCCAGGAGCGCCTTCCAGAGCCGATTGGCCCGGGCCGGCGCGTCCAGCGCCCCGGCCTCCTGCCAGCTCTCGAAGGGCTGCCGGTCGCTGAGGAAGGGCTGGTAGAAGGCGGTGGTGTAACGGGCTCGGGTGTGGGCGGTGTCCAGGTGGTGTCCTCCGGGGCCCACGGCCCGGATGGAGGCCAAGGCCAAGCTCTCCTCGTCCACCGGGAAACCCTGGAGGAAGCGGTGGAACAGGGCCAGGTTCTCCGCGTCCAGGAGGAACTTCTCGAAGGAGACGGTCAATCCGGCCTCCAGCCAGCCCACCGCGTGGAGGACGAAGTGGGTGTGGGCCAGGACGGTGGGCCAGAGGGCCCACAGGGTCTCGGAGGCGGCCTGGGCGTCCGGCAGCTTGGAGGTGTTCAGGGTGCCACTGCCCCGGTAGGGCAGGCCGTAGCGTCGGGCCATCTGGCCGCCCACGATGGCGGCCCAGGCCCCTTCCGGCGTGCCGAAGGCCGGTGCACCGGAGCGGAGGTCTGCGTTGGTGGTGAAGCCTCCGTAGATCACCGGTGCGCCGGGGCGCACCAGTTGGGCCAGGGCGATGCCGGCCAGGGCCTCCGCGTTCTGCTGGGCCAGGGCCCCGGCCAGGGTCACCGGTCCCATGACCCCGGCCAGGATGAAGGGGGTGACGATGGTCACCTGGCCGGCCCGGGCGTAGCTGATGAGCCCGCCCAGCATGCGGCCATCGTAGCGCAGGGGGCTGTTCACGTTGATCACCCCGCCGATGACCGGTCCATCCGGGGGCAGCTCCCCGCCGAAGACCAGTCGGGCCACGGCCAGCGCGTCCTGGGGGATGACCCGGCCATGGGCCGCCTCCATGAGGACCTTGTCGCTCAGGGTGACGGCGAGGCGCAGCCGCTCCAGGTGGCGCAGGGGCACGGGCACATCGTGGGGGACGACCAACTGCTCTCCCACGGTGTGGAGGAGGTTGCACATCTGGGTCAGCTTCACCAGGGCCGCGTAGTCGGCCAGGGTGCCGGGCCGTCGCCCCCGGTCCAGGTCCTGGACGAAGACCGTGCCGCCGTTGGGGGCAAAGACCAGGGCGTCCCCACCTATGACCAGATTGCGAGCCGGGTTGCGGGCATGCCAGGTGAAGGTGCTGGGAGCCTGGCTCACCGCCTCCAGGACCAGCTCCCGGTCCAGCCAGGCGTGTTGAGCCTCCCGGTCCACCTTGGCCCCGGCCCGGGCCAGGATGTCCAGGGCCTCGTCGTCCAGGAAGTCCAGCCCCACCTCCTCCAGGATGGTCATGGAGGCCTGGTGGATCTGCTCCACCTGTTCCGGGTCCAGGATCTCCAGGGGAGGAAGGATGGTGTGGGGCTGCTCCCGGGGCAGGTGGAGGAAGGGGGTCTGGGCTCGATCCCTGCGCCGGCGGGCTCGACGAGCCGCCCGTTCGGCCCGGCTCTGCCCGGCTTCGTCGGTGTCGGCCATGGCACGCTCCGCAGATCTCGGGCACCGGCTGTCCGGTTCGCCCGGCACGAGAGCCCGGGTTCACAGGCCATCTTTTTTCGGGGGCAACAGCGGTCTGCGTGCGGATTATAACGGGGATCGGGGTCGGAGATCAACCCGCGATCGGCGCCTCCTCGCCTTCTCCAGTCGGCTGGCCCAGGGCAGGAAGGCCCCGTTCCCATTCTCGGGGTCTTCGCCGGACAGCGCCCAGGATCGTGGGGGGATGCCGTTTCGCCCATGGACTTGACCGGGGCGTCCAAGGGCACTATACTTTTTGTACCATTCGTGTCGTTGCCATTCGTGTCGTGTTGCGCCGTTCGTGCCATGTCACGCCTGGGCTCGCTCAGGAGGCACCGCCTCCGCGAGCCATCATCGAACCACCATCCCGGACGAGGTGCGCCATGGGGCTGCCGGACACCACCCACATCGGCCACGTCCACTTGAAGATCCGCGATCTGGGCCGCTCCCTGGCCTTCTACCGCGATCTTCTGGGGCTCCAGGAGGTGGATCGGGACGGCTCCACGGTCTTCCTGGCCGCCCGGGCCCATGGACCGGTCCTGCTGGTGTTGACCCAGTGGCCCCAGGCCCGGCCGAAGCCCCGCCACACCACCGGGCTCTACCACGTGGCCTTCCGCCTGCCCGATCGTCTGGAGCTGGCCCGGGTGTGCCAACAGCTCATCGAGCACGGGTGGCCTTTCCAGGGCTTTGTGGACCATAAGGTGAGCCAGGCCCTCTATCTGGCGGATCCGGACGGCATCGGCCTGGAGCTGTACCGGGACCATCCCCGGGAACGGTGGCCGTGGCGCGACGGCCACCTGGCCATGCGCACGGATCCGCTGGACATGGAGGCCCTGCTGGCCGAGGCCCGGGCCGATCCCCGCCCATGGCAGGGCCTGCACCCGGACACGGACATCGGCCATGTGCACCTCCACGTGGCCGATCTGGACCAGGCAGAGGCTTTCTACCACGGGAGGTTGGGTTTTCGCGTGACCCAACGGGACTATCCGGGGGCCCGGTTCTTCGCGGCCGGCGGCTACCACCACCACATCGGCACGAACATCTGGGCCGGGGTCGGTGCACCGCCACCGCCGGACAACGCAGTGGGCCTGCGCTACTTCACCGTGTGCCTGGAGGACCGGGAGGCCTTCCAGGAGATGGCCCCCCGGCTGCACGCGGCAGGCGGGGCCGTGGACCTGGGCCATGAGGCCATCGGCCTGTCGGATCCATCCGGCAATGTGGTGGTGCTCACTCCTGGAGAGCCTGTCGCCCACGTCCGGCGCTGGGCCGCGGGCGTGGCGGCTTGGGAGGGAGCTCCCTAGCCGGGGAAGGGGAGGGTGCGTGTGGAGGGACGGACCCCGAAGCCGGATCGGGCTGGTGGACCGGAGGCCCCGACGGTGGAGTACGTCTTCGTCTACGGGACCCTGCGCCCACCCCGGGAAGGCCAGGATCCCAGGGACAGCATGTACCATGCCGCGGTGGCCCACCGGGTGCTGGGATCCGTCCCGGCCTGGCTGGACGGCGCGGAGCTGTATGACTTCGGCGACTATCCCGGAGCCTATCCCGGGCGGGGACGCGTCCACGGGGATCTTCTGGCTGTGGAGCCCCAGGCTCTGGGCATCATGGACCGGATCGAGGAGGAGGGCCACGAGTACCGGCGTCGCCGGGTGACCGTCCACACGGAGGGAGGTGCTCAGGAGGCCTGGATCTACTGGGCGCCGGAGGGTTGGCGTTCCCGGGGCCGGCGGATCCCCTCCGGAGACTGGTTCCACCGCGGGGCAGGCCATGCAGGGAGGGGTGATGGACGCTGAGCGGACCTCTGCTCTCACGGTGGGCCAGGTGGCCCGGGCCGCGGGGGTGAACCCCCAGACCGTCCGCTACTACGAACGACGGGGGCTGCTTCCCGAGCCTCCCCGCACCTCCGCGGGCTATCGGCTGTATCCCCCCGAGACCGTGATCCGGCTGCGTTTCATCAAACAGGCCCAGGAGCTGGGCTTCTCCTTGGAGGAGATCCGGGGCCTGCTGGCCCTGCGGGTGGACGCGACCACCTCCTGCGGGGAGGTCCAGCGGCGGACCCAGGCCAAGATCCAACAGCTCGATGCCCGGATCCGCCGGCTTCAGGCCATGCGGGCCGCTCTGGCGGATCTCGCCCTGGCCTGTGACCAGGAGGCGCTGCAGGGGGAGTGTCCGTTCCTGGAGGCCCTGGAGCGCCGGGCCCGGACCGAGATCCCATGAACCCCGACCGGTATCCGACCGAGCCCGCCTGCACCCAGGCCCACCCGCTGGGGAACTGCTGGAGGCAGGGGCCTTCCGGTTTCCGAGCGGAGCGGTCTCCTCAGTGTGCGGTCTCCTCGAGGTGCTTCGCGTATTCCTCGGGGCCCATCAGGGCCGCCAGCTCCTCCTCCAGGGTGCTGCCCGGCCGGATCTTGAAGAACCAGGCGCCGTAGGGATCGTCGTTGACCAGCTCGGGGGACTCCACCAGCTCCTCGTTGACCTCCACCACCACGCCGCTGACCGGCGCGTAGACATCCTCCGCGGCCTTCACCGACTCCACCACGGCCACGGCATCCCCGGCAGTGACCTCCTCACCGACCTCCGGCAGATCCACAAAGACCACATCGCTGAGCATGTCCTGGGCCGCGTCGCTGATGCCCACCACGGCCAGGCCATCCTCCATGCGGACCCACTCGTGGGTCTTGGCGTACTTGGCGTTGGGGTCGAACCGGTATGTCGCCATGGAATGTCTCTCCTCCTCCTGGAGCGTGGATGGTGAACCGATGGGGATCGGGCAAGGCAGGGGAAACATGCGCCCCGTTGCCAAGCTGGCCCGGCGCTCAACGGGACACACGCCCCGGCCTGTAGCGGGGCTTGTAGAACGGACGGCGGACTACCTGGGCGCGTCGGGGCTTGCCCCGCACCTGGATCTCCACCTGGGTGCCCAGCCGATGGTGCCCTCGGGGAACGTAGCCCAGGGCCAGGAACGTGCCCAAGGTGGGGCTCTTCATCCCCGTGGTCACGTGGCCCACAACCCGGCCCTCCACTGCGATGGGGTATCCCTCCCGGGGGACGGCCCGATCGATCATCTCCAGCCCCACCAGGAGCCGTGGAGGTCCCTCTAGCCGGGTTTTCCAGAGGGCTTCCCGCCCGATGAAGTCCTCCTTGTCCAGGGAGACCACCCATCCGAGCCGGGCCTCGTGGGGGGTGGTCTCCGCGCTGATCTCGTGGCCGTACAGGGGCAGGCAGGCCTCGAAGCGGAGGCTGTCTCGGGCCGCCAGGCCACAGGGGAGCAGGCCCTCCTCCTGGCCGGCCTCCAGGATCCGCCACCACACCGTCTCGGCCTGGTCCGCGTCGAAGAAGAGCTCGAAGCCGTCCTCCCCGGTGTAGCCGGTGCGTCCCAGCACCATCTCCACCCCGGCCACCTGGGCTCGCAGGGCCGTCCGCGCGGGGACCGGGGCCAGGTTCGCCTGGGTCAGCTTCTGGAGCACCGCCTCGGCCCGAGGGCCCTGGACCGCCAACATGTAGGTGGGTTCCGAGATGTCCTGGACCTGGACATCCAGGCCCTGGGTGTGGGCCTGCATCCAGGCCAGGTCCTTCTCCCGGTTCGCGGCGTTGACCGCGATCATCCACCCATCGTCCAGGCGGTAGATGAAGATGTCGTCCACGATGGTGCCGTCATCGTAGGTCATCAGGCTGTAGTGGGCGTCCCAGACCTCCAGGGTGGAGGCGTCGAAGACCTGGATCCGCTGGAGGAAGGGAAGGGCATCCGGGCCGGTGACCCGGATCTGGCCCATGTGGTCGATGTCGAAGATGCCGGCCGCGTTCCGCACGGCGTGGTGTTCGGCCAGGGGGCCAGAGGGGTACTGGACGGGCAGTTCCCAGCCTGCGAAGGGCACCATGCGCCCACCCAGCTCCACGTGGGCTCGGTGCAGGCGGGTGCGTCTGAGCTCAGCCATGAGAGGCCTCCGACGGTGGATGGGGGGTAGCGGGCAAGGGCCACTGGGAGTGAGTATAGCAACAGCCACCGGGAATGACAAGCCCCGGAAAGCTGCTCGGGTATGTTTCCACGGTCACTGTGAAAGGGCCCTGGAACTGGGAGGCACGGTCGGTTGACACCTCATATTTCCCCGTAGTACTATACAAAATAGTACTATACAAAACAGAGCAGTGTGGCCCCCGCGCGGTGGACGCAGAAGGAAGGACGACGATGGCGAGCCCGAGAACCTCCTACCCGCTGGCCGAGCCGCTCCCGCCGCTCTATCCCTGCCCGGTGCAGGCGGCGGCCCGGATCATCGGCCTCAAGTGGACCATCCAGATCGTCCACCACCTGCTTCGGGGTGGGAGCATGCGTTTCTGTGAGCTCCAGGATGCCCTGGGCGGTGTGAATCCCAGCACCTTGAGCAGCCGGCTGAAGATGCTGGAGGAGGCCGGATTGGTCCATCGGGAGGAGATCAGCACCATCCCGCCCCATGTGGAGTACCGTCTCACCGAGATGGGCCACGAGCTGGCCCCGGTGATCCGGGAGATCGCCCGTTGGGGCAACCGGTGGCTGTGTCGTGCCGGACAGCCCTGACCTGAACAAGGAATCTGGACGAAGGAGCTTGGCCATGCAGAAGGCCCTGTTGACCGTGGGGATCTTGCAGGAGAACTGCTATGTCCTGGGGTGTCCGGCCACAGGCAAGGGGGTCATCATCGACCCCGGGGACCAGGCCCAGGAGATCCTGGAGGCTGTGGCGAAGATGGGCATCACCGTGGAGCGGATCCTCAACACCCACGCCCACTTCGACCACGTATTGGCCGTGAACGCGGTGCGGGCCGCGACCGGGGCTCCCTTCCACCTCCACGCGGCGGAGCTGCCGGTGTTGGAGGATGCCCCCACCCGGGCCATGATGTGGCTGGGGCTCCAGGCCGAGCCGGTGGATCCCCCGGACGCGTTCCTGGAACACGGCCAGGTCATCCGCTTCGGCCAGGAGGCCCTGGAGGTCCGGTTCACCCCGGGGCACTCGCCGGGCCACGTGGTCTTCGTGGACCACAAAGGGCGTCAGGTCTTCGGGGGGGACACCCTGTTTCGGGACAGCATCGGCCGTTTCGACCTGCCTCTGGCCGACGGCCCCACCCTGTTGCGCAGCATCAAGGAGCAGTTGTTCACCCTGCCGGAGGACTACGTGGTCTATCCGGGCCATGGTCCGGAGACCACCATCGGCTACGAGCTGGAGAACAACCCCTTTGTGGGGCGTCATGCCACCATCCGTGTGTATTGAGTGTCGAGGTTCCGGGAGCGGAGGAGGGGAGATGGGTGCCTGGG
Organism: Caldilineaceae bacterium; assembly: GCA_026989655.1. Lineage (GTDB taxonomy): Bacteria > Chloroflexota > Anaerolineae > Caldilineales > Caldilineaceae > JALSIX01. The sequence goes on along the minus strand of JALSIX010000034.1, from coordinate 7,068 downwards.
TAGGGGCGTTGTCCACATGGTTTCATCGGGCTCGGCGTGCGGGCGCGCGTGCCTCGAGCATGACTGCCACCACCGGGGGATCGGTGTCCACAGATCCTGTGGTGGTGTGGCGGGCGGCCAACTGGCTGGAGGCCCAGATCGTCAAGGGTCGGCTGGAGAGCGAGGGGATCCCGGTGCTTCTGCGGGGCGAGGCCCTGGGCCCTCTCTACGGCCTGACCACCGGCGGGCTGGCCGAGGTGGACCTGTTGGTGCCCGGCCCTCTGGCGGAACGGGCCCAGGATCTGCTGCGCTCGTTGGAGGAGCCGGACCCCGAGGAGCCCGGGGAGGAGATGGAGGCCTCTTAGCCGGCCGAATTGGCCGTGCCATTCCCGCGTCGCTTCCACCAAATCCGACAGAGAACCCCGCTGGATGGCCAGGTCTCTTCCCCATCGTATGCCGGATCACATGGGAGCTCCGGGCGGATATGCTATAATGGGTTGCCGTACGGCACAACGGTTCGGATGCACGCGCATCTCCCAAGGACATATCTCCCAAGGACATATCTCCCAAGGAGTTGTCTACCATGAGCCACGATCTGAGCCTGGGCTGGCGCTCTGTCGAACAGGACCCCCTTGCCCCCCGGTTGGCCGAGGAGCCCATCCCCGCTGAGCTGGCCCGCGAGGGGGAGGGCATCAACCGGAAGTTCCTCATCGCCGGGGTGGCGGTCATCCTGCTGGTGGCCGGGCTGATGGTGAACGGCCTGCTGACCGCCAGCGCCTATTTCATGACCGTGCAGGAGGCCAAGGATTTCTACGCCCAGGCCCTGGCGGCCCCGGATCCGGAGAACGCGTTGGCCGCCAAACGCATCCGGGTCAACGGCTTGGTGGTGGCGGACAGCGAGGACTGGCGCCCCGAGGAGGTCACCCTCTACTTCGCCATCGCGGACGAGGAGAACCCGGGGCAGACGATGCAGATCGTCTTCTACGGTCCCCGACCGGACAACTTCCAACGAGCGGCCTCGGCCATCGTGGAGGGGCAGTTCCTGCCAGACGGCACCTTCCAGGCGGACACCCTGCTCCTGAAGTGCCCGAGCCGGTACGAGGAGGAGCCGGAGGAGATCTTCGTCAAGGCCACCCGCTAGCATGTCCATGGCTGTCGCGTCCGGCACCTCCAGCGCTGTGGATGCTCCTTCCGGGTCCCCACCGGTTGCGGCCGAGCGCTCCCCCCTCATCCGGGTGGATGGGGTGGTGAAGCGCTTCGGCCGCAAGCGCGTTCTGCGGGGAGTCTCCCTGGAGGTCCACGCCGGCCAGGTGGTCGCGCTCCTGGGGGCGAACGGCGCGGGCAAGACCACCCTCATGCGGATCGTGGCGGGGCTGGACCGGCCCGATCACGGGGATGTGCACCTGGGGCGGGTGCCTCTGTCCCGGGCCCGCCACGGCATCCGGCGCTACGTGGGGCTGGTGAGCCACCAGCCCCTCCTCTACGAGAGCCTGAGCGGCTGGGAGAACCTCCAGTTCTTCGCCCGGCTGTACGACCTGGTGGCTCCCGACCCGCGGGTGGCCACGGTGCTCCGGGCCGCGGACCTCTGGCTGCGGCGCCACGACCCGGTCCGGACCTACAGCCGAGGCATGGTCCAGCGCCTGGCCATTGCCCGGGCCATCCTCCACGATCCGCCGGTCCTCCTGTTGGACGAGCCGGACACCGGTCTCGACCCGGCCAGCGTCCGCACCCTGGAAGCGCTGATCCGGCAGCTTCGGGCCGCGGGCCGCGGGGTGCTGCTCACCACCCACAACTGGGAACGGGCCGAGCGGTGGGCCGACCGGCTCCTCTACCTGGTGGACGGCACCATCCGCACCACCCCTCCGGAAGCCGTGGTCGGCCATGGGTGAGCCGTTGGTCCGTTTCCCCGCGCCGGAGAGCGCGCCCCCAGAGGTGGACCTGCCCAAGGCAGGTCGCTCTGGGGTCCAGATGGCCCCGGGCCAGGGTCTGCGGGCCTACCTGGGCAAGGTCCAGGCCATTGCCCTCAAGGAGCTCCGGGTGGAGTGGAGGGCCCGGGAGGTGAGCACCACCATGGTGGTCTTCGGCCTCCTGGCGGCCATCGTCTTCGGCATGGCCTTCGACCTCCGGGTGCCCTCCCCACAGATGGTGGTGCCGGGCATCCTGTGGGTGATCGTGCTCTTCACCGGCGTGGTGGGCCTCCACCGCTCCTTTGCCGCGGAGGTGGACCGGGATACCCTGGCCGGGCTGCTCCTGGCTCCCATGGACCGGAGCGCCATCTACTTCGGGAAGCTTCTGGCCAACCTGCTCTACCTGTTGATGGCCGAGGCCTTGCTCCTCCCCGCTTTGCTCATCCTGTTCGACACCAACCTGTTCCAGCCCACCATCCTGGTGGGGCTTTTTCTGGGCTCCCTGGGCTACGCCGAGGTGGGAACCCTCTTCGCCGCGCTGACGGCCCACAGCCGGGCCCGGGAGGCTCTGCTGCCCGTGCTCCTGTTGCCGGTGATGGTACCGGTCTTCATCGCCGGGGCCAGCCTCACCGCGGGAGTCCTGGACGGGGCCCCGGGCAGCGGGGTGGGGCGTTGGCTCTCCATGTTGGTGCTGTACGATCTGCTCTTCGTGGTGGCTGCGTATCTGCTCTTCGACCTGATCTGGGAGGCATGAGATGGCAACCCAAGCTCGCCGGGCATCCTCCCCCTCCTGGGGGTTCGTGCCGGTCCTGGCCCTGGACGTGCTGGCCGCGGTGGCCCTGGTGGTCACGGTGTGGGCCAGCCTGATCTACGCCGCGCCCGCGGCCAACCTGGCCGGCGCGGAACAGACCGCCCAGCGGATCTTCTACTTCCACATGGGGGCCAACATCGGGGCCCTCCTGGGATTTCTGGCCTCCGTCATCGGCAGCCTGGGCTACCTGGTCACCCGGAGCCTTTTCTGGGACCGGCTGGCCCAGGCCGGGGTGGAGGTGGGCACCGTCTTCGGTGTCGGGGTCATTGTCACCGGCAGCCTCTGGGCTCGTCCTACCTGGAACACCTACTGGACCTGGGATCCCCGGCTGACCACGGCCACCATCACGGTGCTCATCTACCTGGCCTATCTGCTTTTCCGCAACGGCATCGACAACCGCCACACCCGGGCCCGGTTCTCCAGCATCTACGCGCTCATCGCGTTCCTGAGCGTCCCCCTCACCTACTACAGCGCCCGTTGGTTCCGCTCCATCCATCCGGTGGTGCTCACCGGGGAGAACCCGGACGCCCAGGGCGGCTTCGGCCTGGGCCCCAGCATGGAGGTGGCCCTGTCCATCAGCATGGCCAGCTTCGCGGTGCTCTTCCTGGCCCTGTGGATCCACCGGGTCCGCCAGCTCGGCCTCCAGGACCGCATCTACGAACTGCGTGAGGAGCTCTATCGATGATCTACCTGGCCGCTGCCCTGATCGTCCTGTGGCTTCTGGTGACGGGGCTCGTGCTGTCCATGGCCCTGCGCCAGCGTGCACTGGAGCGGGAACTGGCTCTGCTGGAGGAGGAGCTCCAGGAGCGTCGGCCCGCGGATTGAGGATGGACGGTAAGTCCTCTTACTTCCCACCTCCCCCAGGACGTGCTAGGGTGGGGTGCAGCCGGATGGATCCATGGCGAGGTGTGGGCCTTGACCGATCCCCCGATCCGCGGGGACGGTGGGCGTTCGGTGGCTCCCGGCCCCAGGAAGGGACCGGGATCTCCCGGGTACAGGGACGGAGCGGAAGGATGGACAGACCATGACCCAAGCGGTGCGTACCTCCCCAGGGCCTCAGAGCCTGGTCGCGGCACCTCCCCGTTCGACCACGTTTCTCCATGCCTTGGCCTTTGTCCTGGGCTTCACCCTGGTCTTCACCGCCCTGGGCTCGGCCGCGGCCTTTGTGGGCCAGGAGCTGAACCGCTACCAGGCAATGATCCAGCGCGGGGGGGCCATCCTGTTGACCGTCTTCGCCCTGGTGACCCTGGGGGCCTTCCAGTGGCTGGCGGCCCGCATTCGCGGCCGGGCCGATCTGGCGAACAATCCGGCCCTGGCCGCGTTGGTGGGTGGCCTGGACTTCCTGAACACGCTGCTCTACACCGAGCGACGGGTGACGGACATGCGCCGGGTGGGGCGGGGGTGGGGCTATCTCAGCAGCGCCCTGATGGGCATGAGCTTCAGCGCGGGCTGGGTTCCCTGCATCGGGCCGATCCTGGCCAGCATCCTCTTTCTGGCCCAGAACCGGGCCACGGTGGGGGACGGCGCGATCCTGCTGCTGATCTACAGCCTGGGGCTGGGGATCCCCTTTCTCCTCACGGGGCTGGCCTTCGGATCCACCACCCGCCTCCTGCGGCGCCTGAATCGTCGGGCCCACATCGTCAGCCTGGTGAGCGGCTTCTTCCTCCTCTACGTGGCCTGGCTTCTGTGGTCGGACCAGCTCATCACCCTGACGGCCCGGTTCGCCTTTCTCAACGAGTGGGTCTTCCTGTTGGACGAATGGGTCTACGGTCTCTTCGGCATGGAGGTGGGCTTCGACACCGGCCTGTTGGCCATGGCGCCTCTGGCCCTGTTGGCCGGGATCATCAGCTTCATCAGCCCCTGTGTCCTGCCCCTGATCCCTGCCTACATCGGCTATCTCAGTGGGGCCTCTCTGGCCAGCAGCCGCTGAAGAGGGGATCCCAATGGCCGCCCTGCAGACGCGAAAAGGCCACGGACTCCTCGGGGCGGTCCTCCTGATGGCCGCGGTGTGGGCCGGCTGCGGTCAGAAGCCGGACCGGCCCCGCCTGGAGATCATCCCGCTGCGCGCGTTTCCCCAGGAGGCAGGCCGGGGTTTTCCCCAGGCCGTCTGGGTGGAGACGACCGCGGAGGCAGCGGTGGGGCAACCGGCCCCGAACTTTGCCTTCGCCCTGTCTGAGGGCCAGGGCACGACCCTGGCGGCCCTGCAGGGGCGGACGGTGGTGATCAACTTCTGGGCCACCTGGTGTGCGCCCTGCCGGCGCGAGATGCCGGAGTTCGTGGCCCTGAGCCAGGAGGACCCAGAGGTGGTGGTCCTGGCCGTGAACGTGGAGGAACCCCTGGAGGTCGTCCGGCCCTTTGCCCAGGAATTCGGGCTGCCCTTTCCGGTGGTCCTGGATCCTTCCGGGATGGTTCGGCGAGCCTACGGCGTCCGAGGACTGCCGGTGACGGTCTTCGTGGGGAGCGACGGCCGGGTGGGGGCCCGATGGAACGGGATGTTGTCCGGCTCGGTGCTCCGAGAGCTTGTAGCGGAGGTGCGCGCGCCGTGATCCGGGTGCTCTTCTACACCAAGCCCGACTGCGGTCTCTGCGACGAGGCCTGGGCCCTCCTGCGCCGCTGGGAGGAACGCTATCCCCTGGCCATCCAGGTGCGGGATATCCGGGAAAACCCGGAGTGGTTCGAGCGCTATTGGGACCGGATCCCGGTGATCCAGGTGGAGGGGGGAGCCACCCTGGAGGCCCCCATCCATCCCGGGGATCTGGAGCGGGCCCTGGCCCAGGTTGCCCGGCAGCGGGGCATCTCCTCGACCGCCCCGCGGACCGGGTGAGATGGACGGCCCCCTCCATGGACCATCGCGGACGGCGCCCCCGTTCTTCCGAGGAGCAGGGCCGAAGGGCAGTGGCCTGGTTCGCCCGCCACTGGCTGGCCCTGTTCAACCTGGCCGCGGCCGCCTACGTGGGACTGGCCCTGGCCGCGCCCTTGCTGGCCCACCTGCACCTGGAGATCCCGGCCCGGGTGCTCTATGCCCTCTACGCCCTCTTCTGCCACCAGCTTCCTGACCACAGCTACTTCCTCTTCGGCGAACAGACGGTGTACAGCCTGTCCGAGCTGGAGGCCCGGGGGTTGGTCCCGGGGCTGGATCTCTTCCAGCGCCGGGCCTTCGTGGGCAATCCCCAGGTGGGCTACAAGGTGGCCCTCTGCCAGCGCGATGTGGCCATCTACGGTGCGTTCCTCCTGGCCGGGCTGCTCTACGCCCGGCTTCGTCCCCGGATCCCCCATCTTCCCCTGGGGCTATACCTTCTCCTGGTGTTCCCCATGGCCTTGGACGGCCTCACCCAGTTGATCGGCCTGCGGGAGAGCACCTGGCTCCTGCGGACGGTCACCGGGGCCCTCTTCGCCCTGGGCTCGGTGTGGCTGGCCTATCCCTTCCTGGAACGCGCGCTGGAGGGATTCCCGGGCTCGGAGGCGTCCTGAGCCCCTTGTCCGGGCGCGGAAGGGATCTCCTGAGGAGGGTTCGCCGGCCCCTGCTCGGAGAGACTCATCCGGGGGCCATGGCCGCCCAGATGGACAGGACCATGCCTGCCTGGCCCGGTCCGTAGAGCAGCCACACCAGGTCGTCCACGTAGGGGAAATCCAGCTCTCCGAAGAGCTGGCCGGCCAGGATCAGGTCGCTCACCAGGAAGAGCCCACTGCCCACCGCGAAGATCCAGAAGGGCGGCGCGTCCCAGGCCAGGGCTGCGGCCATGCCGGCGGTGGTGGCCAGCAACAGGCCGTAGCCCAGGGCAGCCCACCGTAGGATCCCCGGCGGTGCGTGGCGGAAGACCACGCGGCGGACCAACCCACCGGCCAGCAGCCACGCCAGCACCAAGAAGGCCCAGGGAAGCCGTCCCAGACGGAGCCACGCGGCCAGGATGTAGGCCCCGTGGCCCAGGCCGAAGGCGGTCATGCCGGAGAGCACCCGGCTGGTCGAGGGCAGCACCCGGGCCATGTACAGGTCGCCCAGGAAGCCTCCGGTCATCCCCAGCGCGATGAAGAGGGCGAAACCACGGACCGGGGGGAGGGCGGCCAGGCCGTAGCCGTACCAGGCCAGGGCCACCAACACCGCGGAGGAGCCCAGCCGGGTCCAACGGGGCATGCGACGGCGACGTCCCGGATCGGAGCCGAGGAGAAAGCCGCCGAACAGGAGGGCAGCCCACAGGGCCAACAGGCCGCCGCCGATCAGGTCCATGGCCGGCACTGGGTCCCTCCGGGGGGGTGTGTCTGTGGGAGAAGGGGGGTGTCCTCTGTCCCTCGGGGCGGTGGGTGGGGGGAGCCGTCTGCGCCTGGGGTGGGGGTCAGGGCTCGTCCTCCTCTCGGACGTAGCCCAGGAGCTGG
>JALSIX010000033.1 GCA_026989655.1 Caldilineaceae bacterium | reverse complement strand
GTGGGTGTGGCCGTAGGCGTGGCGGTGGGCGTGGGCGTGGCGGTGGGCGTGGGCGACGGGGTAGGGGTGGCGGTGGGGGAGGGGATGGGCGTGGCAGCGGCTACCCCGGGCCCGGTGTCCGCCGGCCTCTCGGCGGGCGTGGACACGGCCCGACAGCCGCCCAGGGCCAGGGCCAGCAGCAGAAGGACGAGAAACACACGGGAGGGAGGGAAGACGCGACCGTTCATGGCAGACAGGTCCTTGGTATGGGAAGAGGTCCGATAGACCCCCATTATACCAGACCTATGGCGGATCCCGGACCCAGGGACCCACAGCCCCACTCCTTGGGCCTCGGGATCGGGCCCACCCGGCTCATCCGCTTGCCCGTGGATCTTGGGAACGATGGCCGATCCATCCAGCGCGCCGCCGCCCAACGGGCTGTCACTCCGTCAGATCAGCACTGCATCCGCCTCTAAGTGTTGCACGCCGACTTGCTCCCGCAACCGCCCCCGCAACCAATAACTATGCTCGACCCCAACCAACACCAACATCCTGCCTCTTGTATTTTTCGTCGCCTCAACAAGTATCTGTTCCAGGAAATATTGATTCCAGAGTTCCCACCCCCTCGTCTCGTTCTCCCCAAATAAAGCACCCTGATATCTGTGCTTGATCTCGAAGTGACGATCTGTCTCGGCGGAATTCACATCCCGGGGTGAGTGCCACCAGCTCAAAAGCACATCATAGAGTGCATGCACATACATCGCAAATTGCTCCATCGCCGCAGGGTCCCTTTTCTGTAGATCTTCTCGGGCCCGTTTTCCCATTTGCACCAATTCGGAGAACGTCGGTTCAGGTGGCTCCAGTGGCACTACTTTGGACCGCAGCTTGTCGAGCAACGGGTAGACACTGTGCTGGTATTCCTGTTTGACACTCTGCGGTTTCCGCTCCTGCAGATCTGTAGGTGTCAACTCCACAGCCAGTATGTCCGGTGCAAAGTTTTCAATGATCCGAGCAAGATGATCGTAGGTGTAATAGCCCACTTCGCCATGTAGCTGATGTAATGTGGAAAGCACCAGGATCTCCATCAGCATCCCCCATCATTCTTTTGCCCAAGGGACGGTACATCTGCTCGCCCGCGGGCCGGCCGAAGCGAGAATTGGGCTGCCTGTGGCGCTTCCTCTACACCCCTTTCGCTGTCCAAACCACCGCCAGCAGGGCGTTCGAACGCAATCGGCCATGCTGCACTCCACTGCAACCCCCTTGCTTGTACAGAAACCGAAGCCCGCAGAAGGGGACATCCATGTCCCGGATCTCGACGCCGCTCTGTTCGCCTCGACAGCGCTGCCGTGATATTCGGGCCGATTTCGACACGGCCCGCTTCCGGTTCATCGGAACCGGATGTCAAGAGGATGCCTCGGATGCAGGCCGCACCTGGAGACGGACCCCGTCCACCCCCAGGACCTCCACCACCGTGCCCGGAGGAATGACCTGGCCCTGGACCGATTCCGCGCGCCATTCCTCTGCATCCAACCGAACCAGGCCCGTGCCCGTCACCGGGTTGATCTCCTGAAGCACGATGGCCCGCCGGCCCACCACCCGACCAATGGCCACGGGCTGTTCGCCCTCGCCGGAGACCTGGTGGGCAAAGGGACGGGAGAGGAGTACCGCCGCGGTGGAGCCCAGGATGAAGGCCAGGAGCTGCCAGGCCAGCCCGAAGCCCAGGAACCCCGCGGCCGCAGCCATCAGCGCGCCGACGCCGAAACACATGAGCACGAAGCCGGCGGTGAAGATCTCGGCCACGAAGAAGGCCACGGCCATGAGGATCCACAGCCAGATGAGCAGGGAGGCCAGCTCGGCATCGGACATGGGGTCTTCTCCTGTACAGCGCCCTGGGCCCGCGGGGGCCGCCCACGCCTCAGGAGCGTCCGTCCGAGGCAGGCAGCCACCCCTGGTCCTGCAGGAATCGGGTCAGCCCAGGAATGGCGAACCGCTTGCCCTGGTAGGCCTGGTAGCCATAGTATACCAGAGCCAGGTAGACCATGAGCAGGGCCACCGGGCTGAGACAGGCGATGATCAGGGCCACCAGCCACCCTACCAGAGGGATCATGGCCAGAATGGTGGTGGCCACCGCGATCAGGACGCCCAGGACCACGAAGACCAGCATCAGGGCCAAGCTCTGCACCGCATGGAAGCGCTGGAAAGGGCGCTTCCGACTGCTCTCGCTGAGCAGCACCAGGACCGGCAGGATCAGGGGAACCAGGATCTGGGAGACGTAGCACAGCAGCGCAATGAGCCGATCGTCGCTGTCCGCGGTCGGATCCACCGAGACATCCCGCATGAACTCCCCTCGGCGCAGCGCGTGGGCAGCCTCCTCCGCCTGTTCCCGGGCCGCACCGGCCAACCGCTCCGCGGAGGTGGGCCCGTCCTCGGAGCCTACCCCAGAGCTCCCGGACCGGGTCGACTGGCCCTCCTCACTGCCGGCCGGACGGGGATCCGAGGAAGTGGGAACGCGTTCCTGTTCATCGTGCATGGACGTCGGGCCTCCTTTGCTCGAACGATCTCGGTGCCAGAAGATGGGAAAACCGATCCCCAGGGACCGCTCGCCCCGCCCAGGCTTCCTCGCCCCCGGGCTTGGGGGGCGAGGAAGCCCCGTCGGGGGATGGACGAGGGCTGGGCGGTCGCCCTGCCCTCTCCTTGCATCCACTACGAGGGCGGCCCTGGAAAAGTTGCCTTCCCGGAAGGGGCCAGGTAGAGTCAGGGAGCACGCAGATGCCCGACCCCCGACACGAGAGGAGGAGCCATGGCCGTGTCCCGTTCGAGCGCCCCACCCCGCGTGGTCTTCATGGGCACGCCTGCCTTCGCGGTGCCCAGCCTGGAGGCCCTGTGGAAGGCCCAGGCCACCCAGGGCTGGGAGCTGGTGGGCGTGGTCACCCAGCCCGACCGCCCCGCGGGGCGGGGACGGCGGCTCACCATGAGCCCGGTGAAGGCCCGGGCCCTGGAGTACCGGGTGCCCATCCTGCAGCCGGGCCGCCTGCGCCGGGAACCCGACTCGGTGGAGGCCCTTCGGGCCCTGGCCCCCGACCTGTTCGTGGTGGCGGCCTTCGGCCAGATCCTGTCCCCAGAGGTCCTGGCCATCCCTCGCTTCGGCAGCGTCAACGTCCACGCCAGCCTCCTGCCGGCCCACCGGGGCGCGTCGCCCATCCCGGCGGCCATCCTGGCCGGCGACCCGGAGACAGGGGTCTCCATCATGCTCATGGACGAGGACATGGACACGGGACCGGTGTTGGCCCAGGCCCCAGAACCCATCCACCCCGACGACACCGCGGCCACCCTGGCCGAGCGGCTGGCCCGGCGGGGGGCCCACCTGTTGGTGGAGACCCTGGCCGGCTGGCTCCGAGGGGAGGTGCCCCCTGTTCCCCAGGAGGAACTCCCCGGCGAGCCAAGCATCTGTCGGCCCCTGCGCAAGGAGGCCGGCCGCATCGACTGGACCCAACCCGCGGAGATCCTCCAACGGATGGTCCGGGCCTACACGCCCTGGCCCAGCGCGCACACCACCTGGAAGGGCCGGCCCCTCAAGATCCTGCGGGCCTGGGCTGCCCCCGGCCAGGCCGAGCCCGGCCGGGTGGTTCCGGTGTCCGGAGGAGCTGCGGTGGGCACCGGAGAGGGCTTGCTGGTGCTGGAGGAGGTCCAACCCGCGGGCAAGCGGGCCATGGCCCTCCGGGATCTCCTCAACGGCGCGCCGGATTTCATGGGCGCCCGCCTGGGCGATCCCGGGTGAACCGGCTGCCCCGGGACCCACCCCGCCCCAGGAACCGGGGGCAGGCGGAGCGGTCTGGAACCCCTGAACCTTTGTGGAACACTTGTCAAGCGGGGGGTTTTGCAGTACAATACAGACAATTCTGCTGCCTGTGTCAGCCGCTCGCCCGCGGCTTCTGTGTCTGTGGAGCCCTTGGGAGTGCGCATTTGAGCGTTCGCTCGTACTCGCTCAGCGACATCCTTCGCCATCAACGTCTGGCCCGCTATGCCACGCGCCTGGACCCCGAGTACCATCTCCTGTTGTCCCACACCCCCTTCCGAGCCGCCCTGGCCATCCTGCTTCCCTGGCTCCTTCCCGGGGTGACCACCTACACCCTGGTCCAACAGCGGAACGGCCTGGCCCACTCCGGCTTCCTGGAGCTCTTCGTGCCCAGCTCCGACAGCCGGGCCCGGGTGTTGACCCTGATGCCCGCGCTGGACGCCCCGGCAGGCCATCCCGCGGCGTGGCAGAAGCTCATCGCCCACGGTGCCCAGGAGCTGGCCCAGCGGGGCATCACCCGACTGCTGGCCCAGGTGCCCGACCAGCCCCTGCCCGTCCAGACTTTCAAGCAGGTGGGCTTTCAGCTCTACACCCACCAGACCGTATGGCGACGGGTCCACTCGGCCCCTCCTCGCCCAGTCCCCCCGGACGCCCTGCGCCCCGCCGCCCCCGAGGACACCTGGGCCCTGGCCCGGCTCCTCCGGCGTATCACGCCGCCGGCCGTGTGGGAGGCCGAACAGGCCGTGGAGGCCCTGGAAGGTTCCGCCCAGGCCTTCGGCCTGGAACGGCTGGGCTCGCCCTTCCATCGGGTCCACAGCGAGATCCACGTCCTGGCCCGCCAGGCCGAGATCCGGGCCGCGCTCCGGGTGGACCGAGGCCCCCGTGGGGTGTGGCTCCACCTCTGGGTGGATCCGCTGGACCGGGACCCCAGCGACGCCCACCTGGTCCTGGGCTACGGCCTGGTCCAGGCCCGTTCCAGCCGGCCTGGGAGGCCGGTCTACATCGGCCTGCGCGAGGACCAACAGGGCCTGCGTTCGCTCCTCCACGGCTATGGTTTCGTGCCCTTCACGGATCGGGCCTGCATGGTACGCCCCCTGGTTCAGCGGGTGGAACGCCGGGCTCGTCGCCCCCTGGCCGACCTGGTGGCCGAAGCCCTGCCCGGAACCTTGGCCATTCCCCAGAGTCGCCGCCTGCATTGGCAGGAAACCTGGGAGTCCGCCCAGGCCACGGTGGAGCCCCTGGCCTAGATGGGAGGCGACCCCACGGAACATCTGTGCGAACCGGGACGTAATAGGTAGCGGGGTCCGTAGCCATCCGCTACATTCCCGGAAAATCAGGACAAAAAGACACCGAAACGCCATGTCGACCACCACAACCTACGAGAGCCACCCGGACACCGGACGATCGGTGTCCATCCAGCCGAAGAAGCGCTCCCTCCGGATCACCGACGACCTGGAGCTGTTGCTGGACGTGCTGCCGGAACGGATCCGACACCGGCTTCGGGAACTGGACCGGGACAGCGAGCTGATCGAGATCGTGATGGACCTGGGGCGGCTCCCGGAGGCCCGCTTCGTGGATCGGGAGGCCATCCTGAGCCAGGACGAGGTGACCCGGGCCGACCTGCAGAGCGTCATCCAACGCATCGGGGACTTCGGCGCGGACAACCGGGCCGGCATCGAGCGGACCCTGCACCGGATCTCCGCCATCCGCAACCGCAAAGGCGAGATCATCGGCCTCACCTGCCGGGTCGGTCGAGCCGTGTACGGGGTCATCGACATCATCGAGGACATCGTGCTCAGCGGCAAGAGCATCCTGTTGCTGGGCCGGCCAGGCGTGGGGAAGACCACCTTGCTGCGGGAGGCGGCCCGGGTCCTGGGCGAGCGGAAGCGGGTGGTCATCGTGGACACCAGCAACGAGATCGCGGGCGATGGCGACATCCCCCATCCGGCCATCGGCCGGGCCCGCCGGATGCAGGTGCCCACGCCGGAGCTCCAGCACGAGGTGATGATCGAGGCGGTGGAGAACCACATGCCCGAGGCGGTGGTCATCGACGAGATCGGCCGGGAGCTGGAGGCCGTGGCCGCCCGGACCATCGCGGAGCGAGGTGTCCAGCTCATCGGCACAGCCCACGGCAACACCCTGGAGAATCTCCTCATGAACCCCACCCTGTCGGACCTGGTGGGCGGGATCGACACGGTCACCCTGTCCGACGAGGAGGCCCGCCGCCGGGGCACCCAGAAGACCGTGCTGGAACGGAAGGCCCCCCCCACCTTCGACGTGCTCATCGAGATCCATGACCGACAGCGGATGACGGTCCACCACGATGTGGCCTCCGCGGTGGACGCGCTGCTGCGAGGGTGGCCCATGACCACGGAGCTGCGCTACGTGGACAACGAGGGCCATATCCACGTGGAGACAAGCCGACCGGGCGAGAGCCACCGCCTGAACACCATCCAGACCGGTTCGGCCCGGGGGCGCCGAAACGGCCGCGGCCGGGCCCCCGCGGGGCCACCGGCCGAGTGGGACGAGCTCATGGCCCAGCGGGAGGCCGAGCCGATCCAGGAAGAGGCGGCCCGCCCCAGCCACATCCGGGTCTTCCCCTACGGGATCGGCCAGAACCGCCTGCGCTCCGCGGCCCGGAACCTGAACGTCTCGGTGGAGATCGTGCAGGACCTGCGGAACGCGGACATGGTGATGACCCTCAAGAACTACTTCCGCCGCCAGCCCCAGCCCTTGGTGGACGCGGAGCGGCGCAACATCCCGGTCTACGTCCTGCGCAGCAACACCGTGACCCAGATGGAGCAGTGCCTGGTGGACGTGTTCCACCTGAGCCCTTCATCCCCCGAGGATGCGTTCGAGGCCGCCATGCGGGAGACCCAGGAGGCCATCCAGCGGCTCCAGCGGGGCGAGAAGATGGTGGAGCTGAGCCCCCAGTCCGCGGAGATCCGCAGCTACCAGCACCAGATGGCCCGGGCAGCCAACCTCATCAGCCACAGCTACGGCCGAGAACCCTACCGCCGGGTGCGCATCTTCGCCCAATAGCCGTTCCGGGTCCCGGCCCCCGGCGGGGGCCGGGATCGGCACCGTCCAGGGGAAGCCACCTGGGACCCGTGGCCCCCTCTTCACCGCCACCAGGGACGCCATGGCCGGCCTGTTCATCTCCTTCGAAGGACCGGAAGGCAGCGGGAAGACCACCCACATCCACTGGCTGAGCGCCCGGCTCCAGGCCCAGGGCTGGCCGGTCCTGACCACCCGAGAGCCCGGAGGCACCCGGATCGGCGACGCGGTGCGGGCCATCCTCCTGGATCCGGCCCACACCGAGATGAGCCCCCGCGCCGAGACCCTGCTCTTCAACGCGGCCCGGGCACAACTGGTGGACCAGGAGATCCGGCCGGCCCTGGAGCAGGGCCGGATCGTCCTCTGCGACCGCTACGCGGACAGCACCCTGGCCTACCAGGGCTACGGCCACGGCCAACCTCTGGAGGAACTCCAGCGGCTGATCCACTACGCAACAGGGGGGCTGGCTCCCCACCACACCATCTACCTGGACCTGCCCCCGGAGGTGGGCCTGGGTCGACGGCGCAACCGGCAGGGGCTGGAGTGGAACCGGCTGGACGCCCAGGTCCTGGCCTTCCACCGTCGGGTGCGCCAGGGCTACCTGGCCCTGGCGGCCCAGGAACCGGAACGCTGGCTCGTGGTGGACGCCACCCGCCCCCTGGAGGCCGTCCAGGAGGAGATCTGGCGCCACGTGCGCGGCTGGCTGCCGCCGCTTCCGCCCCATCCCCAGGAGGACGTGCACCGTGAAACTGGTCATGGCGATCGTCAACACCGAGGACAGCCGCACCCTGCTGGATCGGCTGGCTGACCAGGGCTTCTCGGCCACCGTCACCTCGTCGGCCGGGGGGGTGTTGCGGGTGAGCAACGCGACCATCCTGTGCGGCGTGGCCGACGACCAGGTGGAGACAGTCCTGGCCATCATCCGGGAGACCTGCGAGAGCCGGATCCGCTACATCACCCCCCTGCCCCCGGTCATGGAGCCGGGGGAGATGCACATCCCCACCCCGGTGGAGAAACGGATGGGCGGCGCGGTGATCTTCGTCATCGACGTGGAGCACTTCGAGAAGATCTGAGTCGGAGCGGTGGCTCCGCGGACGGATCCCCGGAGGAGAGAGCCCCATGTCCCTGTACAGCCCCGAGGCCCTGGACGCACTGCACCGTCGCCGCCAGACGTGGGAGGAGAGCGCGGTCCGCCGCGCGCTGGCCCGCTTCCCCGAACGGTACGACGACTTCAGCACCATCTCCGGGGTGCCGGTCCAGCGGCTCTACACCCCCCTGGACCGGAAGAACGCAGACCACCCCGCGGAGCTGGAGCTCCCCGGCGAGTACCCCTTCACCCGGGGCATCCACGCCACGGGCTATCGGGCCCGACTCTGGACCATGCGCATGTTCGCGGGCTTCGGCACGGCCGAGGAGACCAACGCCCGCTTCCACTACCTGCTGGAGCAGGGACAGACCGGGCTCTCCATCGCCTTCGACATGCCCACCCTCTACGGCTACGACACAGACGCCCCCCAGGCCGAAGGCGAGTTCGGCAAGTGCGGTGTGGCCGTCTCCAGCCTCCGGGACATGGAGATCCTGGTGGAGGGGTTGCCCCTGGACCGGATCACCACCTCCATGACCATCAACGCCCCCGCGGCCATCCTCTGGGCCATGTACATCGTGGCCGCGGAGCGCCGGGGGATCCCCCGGCACCGCCTGGGGGGCACCATCCAGAACGATATCCTGAAGGAATACATCGCCCAGAAGGAGTTCATCTTCCCCCCGGCCCCCTCCATGCGCCTGGTGACGGACACCATCGAGTTCGCGGCCCAGGAGATGCCCCTGTGGAATCCCATCTCCGTGAGCGGATACCACATCCGCGAGGCAGGCGCCACCGCAGCCCAGGAGCTGGCCTTCACCCTGGCCGACGGCTTCGAGTACGTCCGTTGGGCCCTGGACCGGGGGCTGGCCATCGACACCTTCGCCCCCCGGATCTCCTTCTTCTTCAACGCCCACAACGACTTCTTCGAGGAGATCGCCAAGTACCGGGCCGCCCGACGCATCTGGGCCCGGGAGATGCGGGAGACCTTCGGGGCCCAGAACCCCCGCTCCTGGCACCTGCGCTTCCACGCCCAGACGGCCGGGGTCAGCCTCACGGCCCAGCAGCCCCTGAACAACGTGGTGCGGGTGGCCATCCAGGCCTTGGCCGCGGTGCTGGGAGGGGCCCAGAGCCTGCACACCAACTCCCTGGACGAGGCCCTGGCCCTGCCCAGCCAGGAAGCGGTGACCGTAGCCCTGCGCACCCAGCAGATCCTCGCCCACGAGAGCGGGGTGGCCAACACCCTGGACCCCCTGGGCGGCTCCTTCTTCGTGGAGTCCCTGACCGACGAGCTGGAACGGCAGGCCTACGACTACTTCCGGCGCATCGAGGCCATGGGCGGCGTCCTGGCCGGCATCGAGAACGGCTTCTTCCAGCAGGAGATCGTGGAGTCCGCGGTCCGGTACCAGCAGGAGGTGGATTCCGGCCGCCGGGTCATCGTGGGGGTGAACGAGTACGTCATGGGCGACGACGTGGAGATCCCCCTCCTGGAGATGGACGTGGACGGCTATCGGCGTCAGGTGCACCGGCTGAACCAGGTACGCCGCAGCCGGGACAACCGGGCCGTGGTCCAACACCTCCGGGCCCTGGAACAGGCTGCCCGGCGTCCAGACGCCAACCTCATGTACCCCATCCTGGACGCGGTGTCGGAGTACGCGACCCTGCAGGAGATGATGGACGTCCTGCGGGAGGTGTGGGGAGAGTACGAGGAACCGGTCATCCTCTGACCGGTGGACCTACCCGGAGAACCATGGACCCGGTACCCCAGCCCTCCCCGTCCAGGCCACCCCCTGGCGTTCCCCCGATCCGCCTGGGATTCCCCGTGAAGGTCCTGGGCCGCCCCGGGCTGCGCTCCCACGACAGCCGACGCTGGCAGAACCGCCCCCACCTCAGCGTCAGCCTGGCCTACCTGCGGGATCTCCTCCTCTACCTGGACCGGGTGGACATCCGCCTGTACCGCATGTCCGGCCAGCTCGCCCCCTACCTCACCCATCCAGAACGACCCGAGTTCCACCGCCAACTGGAGGAATGCGCCACCGAGCTGGCCGCCCTGGGCGACCTGGCCCGAGAGCTCCGGCTCCGCCTGACCCTTCACCCCGGCTTCTACGTCCGCCTGGGCAGCCCAGACCCGGATCTGGTGGCCCGCTCGATGGCCGAGCTGACGGCCGCTGCGGACCTGCTGGACGCGATGGGACTGGGGCCCGAGGCCGTGATGGTGGTCCACGTGGGAGGGCCGGGCGGGGAACGGGCCCAGAGCCGGACGCGTTTCGTGCGTGTGGTGGAGACCCTGCCCGAGCGGGTGCGCAGCCGGATGGCCCTGGAGAACGACGACCGCCACTTCGGCCTCCCGGACGTCCTGTGGATCCACCGACGCACAGGGATCCCTGTGGTCCTGGACGTGTTGCACCACCACTGCCTGAACCCCCTGGACCTCTCCCTGGGCCAGGCGTTGAAGCTGGCCCGGGCCACCTGGCCCCCCGCACTCCCCGGGAAGATCCACCTGAGCAGCCCCCGGACAGAGGTCCGCCCCCTGGTGCGGAACGGAAAGGTCCGGCTCCAGTGGCCGCTGCCCAACCAACACAGCGACTTCATCCACCCCTTCGAGGGGATCCAGGTGTTGCGCCGGATCCGAGACCTGGCCCTGGCCCCGATGGACGTGATGGTGGAGGCCAAGGCCAAGGACGTGGCCGTCCTCCGTCTCCGGGCCCAGATCCGGCGCTACGCCCCCGATCTGGCCGGCTGGGTCCAAGGGCTGGGCCGCCCGGAAACCTCCGACGCCCCATGATGAGTGCTCACCCTCCCTACCACCCCCATGCCCGGGAACTCCAGAGGCGCGTGCTGGTCGCGGTGATGAACAACCCGCGGGACCTGCGCCGGGCCGCCTCCGAGGGATGGTATCGGATCCCCCAGCGCCGGGCACCGCGACAGCTCGGCGCGGACTACCTGGCCTTCTACCAGACCGGCGCCTTCCGAGGGCACCCCGAGGCCCACACGGTCACCTTCTACGCACCGGTTCGGGGCTATCGTCTCCTCACCCGCCGGGAACTCCTGCCCCAGGAGCCCCTCCATCCCCGAGCCGATGAGTTCTATTTTCGCATTGACATCGGCCCCCTGATCCGCTTGGATCGTCCTGTGCCGGCAGCCAAGCTCCGCCGGGTGACCTTCATCCCCACCACCCTGGGCCATCTCCTGAGGGCCCAGGATGTGACGGAACTTTTCCTGGACCCGGATCCGTTACAGGCCCTGTGGCAGGCCCTGCAGGCCCATCGCCTGCGTCCGTTGGCCCATCGGCTGGTGGGGGAATGGCCGGTGGACATCGCCCTGCGGGCCCAGGGCGGATACCTGGGCATCCGCCTCTCCCCGGAGGAGACCGGCACCCGGGAACGAATGGTCCGCTACCGTGGAGAGCCCTGGCTTGTCCTGGAGCTTCCCCAGGCCCGGTTACAGGAGGATCTGGAGGGATGTCTGCGAGAGATCGGCGTTGCGCTGTTGGAACTGGGAGGGGCGATGGACACCCGTCCGGGACCACCGCCCCGGTTCATCACCTGAGCGGCCATGGCCCTGAAGCCCGCCTGAGCACACCGGGCCAGGCCCCTGCCTGGCCCAGACCCCACAGACAGGAAGGAGGCTTCCTCAGGAGCTGGGGCCGCTCGGGTGGGTGGCTCCTGGGGGTGCTGGCCGGGCTGTTGGCCTGGACCTCCCTGGCCGTGCCCGGCCACGGAGCGCCTGGAAAGGCCCCCGATGGGGACACCGTTTCCTCAACTCCGATGATCTACCTCCCCCTCTTGGTCCGCCAGGAGGAGAGCCCCCCTCCGCCTCCCCGCTGCCCCCAGAGCTCCAGCCGGAACTACACCCGGATCCCTGTGGAAGGTCCCCCCGCAGACCATCCGGACGTCCTCCATGGAGACCTGAACCTGGCGCTGCGGAGCTATGTGGCCGTGGAGGCCTACCTGGGCCTGGTGGACATCAACGGGGACGCGGATCCCCATGCGCCCAAGATGGTTGGCCTCTTCCCGGATGGCCGATTCCCCCGCTTCACCTCGGCCCATCGGGTCTACGAGTGGGATTGGTCCTGTGGCGAACACGGCTGTCGGGACCAACGCCTGACCCCGCGCGACGTCACCCTGTTGGGCATGGCCACCACGCCCGGGGAGGGGCTCTCCTTTCCGGCCCGGGGCCCCGAGATCTACGGTGGGGGATTCATCGTCCTGGTCCTCTACGCGGAGGAGAACCGCATCACCCTGGGCTACACCCGCCGGGACAGCGTCGCGCCGGGCTACGCGGTGCATCTGGAGGACCTCTGCGTGGATCCCGCCCTCCTGGCCCTCTACCGGGAGGCCAACCGCCAGGGACGGGGGTGGCTGCCGGCCCTCCGGAACGGCGAGATCCTGGGCACAGCCCTGGGCACAGAGGTGCTGGTGGCCATCCGGGACCGAGGCACCTTCATGGATCCTCGGTCCCGGAAGGACTGGTGGTAGGGCCGTCAGGCCCCGGTGCGACAACGGTTCACCAGGCGGCCGATCCGCTCGATCTCCACGGCCACTGTGTCCCCGTCCTGGAGGAAGACCTGGGGCTCCCGGGCGAAGCCCACCCCGTGGGGCGTGCCGGTGAGGATCACGTCCCCGGGCTCCAGGGTGAAGGCCCGGGAGCAGAACGCGATCAGCTCGGCCACCGGGAAGATCATGAGGGAGGTGTGGCTGTCCTGCATCACCTGGCCGTTGACCAGGCAGCGGATGGCCAGGGCCTGGGGATCGGGGATCTCGTCCGCGGTGACAAAGGCCGGCCCCAGGGGACAGAAGGTGTCCAGGCTCTTGCCCCGCACCCACTGCCCGTCCGCGAACTGGAGATCCCGGGCGCTGACGTCGTTGGCCCCGGTGTAGCCGGCCACATAGCCGAGGGCCTGGGAGGCCGGGACGTTCCGGGCCCGGCGGCCGATGACCACCGCCAGCTCGGCCTCGAAGTCCACCTCCTGGGTGAGCTCGGTGGACCAGACGATCTCCCCATAGGGATCGTTGATGCTGGTGGGGAACTTGGTGAAGACCACCGGGTGGTCCGGTGGCGGTGTGCCCGTCTCCTGGCAGTGGTCTCGGTAGTTGAGGCCGATGGCCACGATCTTGGCCGGACGGCCCACCGGGTTCCGGAGACGGGCCCCCTGGCGGGGTATCCGGGCCACGGGCCGAGGTTCCTGGCCGGCCAAGACCTCGGGCCAGGTCAGGTCGGTGACCTGGATCTCGTCGCCGTCCGGCACACCGTACACCTCTTGGCCTTGGAACTCGAGCTTCAACCAGCGCATAGGGCCTCCTCGCGGGTGGGTTGGGGGATGGACAGTGCGGACGGTGGATCGACGCGGCGAGGACCGCCGCATCCGGTGGCTAGTCTGGGGTCCCCGAGCTCGGGGACAGGATCCCCCGGGCCAGGGCGTGGCGGAAATGCTCCATGGTCCGAGCCACCCCCTCCTGGAGAGGTGTGTGGGGCACTTCCCCCAAAAGGGACCGGAGGGCTCCGTCCTCGGCGCCGTCTGGGAAGGGAAGAGGAGCCGTGCCGCAGGTGATGAGCCCCTGGGCCTGGGGTTCCACGGCCTCGATGGCGGAGACCACCTCCTGCATGTGGACGATGGAGCCCCGAAGGTTGAAGACCAGAGCCCCCTGGACCGGAGTCCGGGCTGCCTGGACGAAGATCCGGGCCACGTCGTCCACGTACTGGAGGGCGCACACTCCACCGAAGGGGATGTGGAAAGGCCTGCCCTCCACCGCGGCCAACATGGCCTGGGTCGGGGCCGAGGTCATGCCCTGGTCCCGGCCGGGGCCGTAGACCGTGTAGGGCCGCAGGCCGATGCTGGCGATGCCGTCGTCCTGCCAGTAGACCCGGGCATTGCCCTCGTTGGCCAGCTTGTAGACCCCGTAGTGGGTGAAGGGACGTGGCTCCGCGTCCGGGGGGAGGATCCGATGGGCGTACTCGGATCGACGTCCGTAGACCGCGAAGCTGCTCGCGTAGACCACCTGGCCCAGCCCCAGGGCCTTGGCCGCCTCGAACACGTTCACCGTCCCCACCACGTTCACCGCCGCGCCCAGGGGCGGGCGGGCCTTGCAGAAAGGCACCTGCAGGGCCGCCAGGTGGATCACGTGGGTGGCCTGGGCTTCCTCCAGGGCCCGGCACACCGCCTCCGTCGCGGTGATGTCGCCGTGGACGAACCGGACCCGGGCCAACTCCTCCGGCTCCATCACCAGCGCCAGGCGACGGCGATCCCGGCCCCGGTCGAAGACGGTGACCTCTGCCCCTTCCCGGACCAGGTGGCGCACCACCCAGGCCCCGATGCAGCCCAGGGCACCGGTGACGAAGAAGCGTTCCTGCGGGGCCATCTCCTGTCTCCTCTACACGGTGGAAGGTGTACTCAGCTCCAAGATGGTGGGAGCGAGGACCCGGATCAGCTCGGCCACGTCCACGGCCATCATGGTCCGGTCGTCGCCACCCCCAGCGTAGACCGTGCCCTCCAGGCGGGCCAGAGAGGCGTCCATCACCACCGGGCACCCGGTTCGATGGCCAAAGGGAGGCACGCCGCCGGCCGGGTATCCCAGCCACGCCACCACCAAGGGGGGTGGAGCGAGCTGGATCCGCTTTCGCCCCACCTGGAAGTGGGCGGCCAGGGCGCGCCGGTCCACCCGACGCTCCCCGTGGCTGATCACCACCACCGGTCGGGAGGATGCATGGGCTGAACCCGGCCCCCGGACCAGGAAGAGCAGCGTCTTGACGATGCGCTCGGTGGGGACACCCAGGGCCTGGGCCGCGGCCGGCACCGTAGGCGTATCCCCCACGTCCCGGATGAGCCGGGCCTGGATGCCGTGGGCCTGGATGAAGGCCTCCAGGGCATCGGGGCCCTGGGTCCCCGGTGGGACCGAAGGCGTCTGGGGTTCCATGGGTCGGGCTCCTCCGCTCGGCGGCTGGGATCGGCTGGCGGGGCAAGGGCCCCCAACAGGCATTTGGCAACTGACCCAGGTCGTGCGATAATAATTGTACTTTGTCTGGGCCGGAAACCCAACCGGCGAATCGCGGGCCCTGCCCATCCCCCAGCAGGAGGCCGCCCTCATCAACCATCAGAGGAGAGGAAGCATGCGAGGCCGATACATCTCCGTGGTCGGCGTGCTGGTGTTCATCATGGCCATGTTCGGCGCGTGTTATCCCTTCCAGGGCACCCCCCTCCAGCTGCTGACACCGGTGCCGACCACTCCCCTGCCGCCAGAGAAGGTGCAACAGGCCATCCAGACCATCCTGGGCCAGCCAGCCCCTGCCATGGCCCAGGAGACCGGCGTGACGGCCGTGGTGACCGTGCCCTCCCTGCGGGTCCGGAAGGAGGCCAGCCCCCAGGCACCGGTCATCGCGGGCCTGAGGGAGGGACAGGAGGTGGCGGTGATGGGGCGAACCGCGGACGGCGCCTGGTACATGGTCCAGATACCGGAGATCGAGACCACGGGCTTCGTGGCCAGCGAGTTCGTGGCCCTCTCGGGCGACCTGGAGCAGGTGCCGGTGGTGGACGTGACCGGCCAGGTGGCCGTGGCCCAGGCCACCCCCGCGCCGACCGAAGCCCCTGTGGTGGCCACCCCCACCGCGACCCAGGTCCCCACCCCAGAGGCCACGCCGACCCCCGAGGCGGCCATGGCCGGGGCCACACCCGCTCCCGAGCCCGGTCCAGGGGCCCGGTTCAATGGCACCCCCGTGGACCGGTTGGCCGTGGTGGCCGTGCGCTCGCTGCGGGTACGGGTGGCTCCCTCCACGGAACGTCGGGTCCTGGCCGGCGCCCAGGAGGGCGAGACCTACCCGGTGGCAGAGCAGACCGACGACGGAAACTGGACGGCCCTCTACCTGCCGGGCTTCGACCAGGTAGGGTGGGTGCGCAGCGAGTACCTCCGCCTCCAGGAGACCGAGGCCGTGGTCCACCTGGGCACCGCGACGGTGAACACCGGGGGGCCCCGGCTGCGGGTACGCAGCGCTCCTTCCCTGGACGCCCCCATCGTGGGCTACGTCTACCCCGGAGAGCGCTACGCGACGGTGGCCATGAGCCCGGACAGCCGGTGGGTCCTGCTTCTGGGCACCGACATCCCCGGGCCCACCTGGGTCTCCACAGAGTACGTGATCCTGGGGCCGCCCGCCCAACCGGATCCATGACCGCCTCCATGCAGGGCCACCATCTCGCGGTCGACCGGACCGACCAGGAGACGCCCTCCGGGGCGTCTCCTTCTTTGCAGACCCAGCGCTGGATCGTACACGGACTCCACGGGGTCATCGGGGCGCTTCTGGGGCTCCACCTGTATGTGGCCACCCTGCCGCCCACGCCCACACCGTTGCCGGGCCCCGAAGATCCGGAGAGCCTCTGGTGGGGCCTCTGGCCGGTGACCTACGTGCCAGGGCCGTGGCTCCTGATGGGCGCAGGCGCGGTCCTGGCCGCGCTGCTTGGGGGGCAGATGTGGGCCCGAAGGCACCGATGGCTTCCTGTGCCCGGTCCCGCCGTGTCCCCCTGGATCCTGCTCGGGGTGGCCGTCCTCCTGGTGGGGGCCTTCTTCCGCTACCCCATTGTCCACACCCGCTGGGGCGATGCCTACATCCTGGTCCACGGCCTGGCCTGGCCGGATCCGGCCCAGCGCCTGACCCACTCCTGGCAGGCTCCCCTGGATGTGTGGCTCCACAGCCGGGTCTGGCTCTGGCTCCACGAGCCGCTGAACTGGGACAACGCGATGCCGGTCTACCGGCTGCTCAGCCCCCTCGCGGGGGTCCTCTACCTGGCGGGTGTCCTGGGGTTGAGCCGCGAGCCTTCCCTGGCCCCCAACTGGCTGACCTTCGGGGCGATGGCCAGCCTGGGCCTGCTCCAGCTCTTCTTCGGCTACGTGGAGAACTACAGCTTCGCGGCCGCGGGGATGGCGATCTACCTGGGGATGGGCATAGGGCTCCTGCAAGGACGGGGCTCCCTGTGGAGGGCCTCCGGGCTCCTGGGCCTCACCATGGCCTTCCACCCCAGCACCCTGGTGCTGGTCCCGAGCCTCCTGTACCTGGCCTGGCACCACGCAGGCGGCTGGGCCCGGTCTCCGAGCCGTCTGGGCCGAGCCCTGTTCCAGGCCGGGTGGCCCATGGCCCTGGTCCTCGGGGGGGTGATCGGGATGATGGAGGCCGGCGGCCACGGGATCGCCGCCCTGCTGAGCACGGATCGGCCTGGAGGCGGGGATGCCCGCTGGTTCGTCCCCCTGTTCGAGACCACCACCCGCTGGGAGCGGTACACCATGTTCAGCTGGCCCCACCTGCGGGACTTCCTGAACGAGCAGATGCTGGTGGCCCCGGGGGTGCTGCCAGGCCTCCTGGTGGTTGCCTGGGGATTGTGGCGGGAGGGGCTCCTGGGCCGAACCCTCCGGGAGCCGGTGGGGCGTTTCCTGCTCTGGGCCGCGGCCGCGCACCTGGCCCTCACCTGGGTGTGGAACCCGGACTACGGGGGACAACGGGACTGGGACCTCTTCAGTCTGGCCGGAATTCCCACCACCCTGCTCTTCGTCTGGGCCGGGTCCCGAGCCCTGCCGCACTCCCGGCTCCGATGGGCCGGGCTGCTCCCCTGGCTGGTGCTCCAGGCGCTCCACACCGGAGCCTGGATCTACCAGAACCGGCTGCCCTGGGACTGGCCCTAGAGCGGGCCCCTGTGCCCCGGGACATCCCACTCCCCCTGGCCCTCGCTCCAGAGGCGTTCGGCCAACACCGCGTTCACGAACAGGGGGTTGTCCTGGGCCACGCTGTGGCCGGCGCCCGGCACCGGGATCCGCTCCACCTGGGGATGGTGTTGGGCCCAGACCCGCTCCAGGGCCTGGGCAGAGAGGATCCGGTCGTAGACCCCGTACAGCACCAGGGTATGGACCGGAAGAGATGGGGTGCTCCGGGCCCAGGTCTGGGCCACCTGGGCCCAGGTGGCCAGGAGATGGTGCTTGCCGGACCGAGCCAGGGCCACGCTGGCGTAACGCTGGACCCGTCCCCGGTTCCCCATGCGAACCGCTGCCTGGGCCTGGATGATCCAGAAGGGCAACAGGCGGACCACCCCTCGGGCCATCCTCCCGGCCAGGCGGGCCCACCGCGAGGGGGGATCCCGACGCAGGGGCAGACAGCTCATCAACACCAGGCCGTCGACCCGTTCAGGCTCCTGGGCGTGGAGCAACTGGGCCAACAACCCACCCAGGGCAACGCCTACCACCTGGATCCGCTGGAGGGCCCAGACGTCCAACAGGGCCCGCAGATCGGCCAGGGCGTGCTCCAGGGTGAAGGCCGCGTCCGCGGAGGACCGGCCATGGCCCCGGAGATCCGGGGCGAACACTCGAAATCGTCGGGCCAGCAGCTCCATCTGCCCATCGAACTGGTGATGGTCCAGTCCCCCGGCATGGAGGAGCAGCAGGGGACGGCCGTGGACCGGGCCGTTCACCCAATAGTGGAGCTGGCACCCCGGACGCTCCAGCACGTGGGGTTCCCCCAGGGGCTGGGCCGAGTCCGTGGTGGCCCCTCCCGGAGAGGCCATCACGGACTCGGCCGACGAAGAAAAGACCGTGCAGGATAGTGCCACCGTCCCTCCTCACAGCGCCTGCCTGAACAAAGAGAAAGCCACACCGGGGCCAAGTATAACCCGGCGTAAGGAAGGACGTCAAGGGGGAAACGCGGCGGGGAGACGGCTCTTTTGGGCTAGGTCGGGGCCTGGCCTTGTGGGCACGGCTCTGCGGACTACAGCTCCTCAGCCGTCCTTGGGCGGATGGGCCAGCTCCTCCGGGCGCGCCGTCTTCAGGCGAACTCGTCTGCGGCCTTCTCCGCGAAGGACTTGAGCCCCTTGGGCCTCGCGGCCCGCTTCCGGGAGCGCCGGCGGCTCCCGGGCTCTGGGCCATCGGGCATGGGCCGGGTGATGGCCTCCTGGGAGACCACGGGGTAGGCCTGGAACACGGCCTCGTCCGCGGGTTCGCCCGCGAAGTAGATCCGCTCCCGACGCAGGGTGCGGGCAAAGTCGCCCAGCCCCATGGCGTCCACCACCTCGTCGGGCCGCCCGGCCGCCCCGGGGCGCATCTGGACCCGCAGGAAGATCCGGTGTGCCTCGGCCTCCGGATCGTATCCCCGATAGGCCAGCTCCAGGACCAGAGGCCGCAGGTTGTACTGGTAGGGCCGCCCCTTGCGCACCCGGGTCCGCCAGATCGCCTTGGCCTCCAGGAAACCCTGGAGATGTGCCTGGACCTGGGTCGAGGACAGCTCCTCCAGGGTGGCGTAGATGACCAGGGTATAGTCCGCGCCGATGGTCCGAGACTGGAGGGTGGGGGCCTTCAGGGGGATCTCCTCCAGCCCGATCAGGCGCATGCCTGGGGGCAGCTTCTCCCGGATCCGGCGCTCCAGCTCCGCCACAGGCACCGGAGGGCTGAAGATCACGTCCACGATCTCCCGGACGCCGGTCATGCCCAGGCCCAGGGGCGCGGCGAACTGGATGTGGGGCTGGGGGTTGAAACCCTGCTTGTAGAGGAGGGGCAACCCCGCGCGGCGCAGGGTCCGTTCCCAGGCCCGGGCCTCGTCCTTGGGGCCGATGAACTTGATGGCCTCGCCCTTCTCGTAGACGAAGCGCACCCGCTGGCGGGGCGAGGAGGAAAGCTCCAGGGCCGAGCCGGGACGGTGCTCCGGTCCACCGGCCGTCATGGCACCCGCTCCTCCACCACCGCCTCCGACACGGGGGCGGGCTGGATCCGTCTGCGCACCGTTCCATGCCGACGCTGGGGCACCCGGTGGTCGAACTGGCCCTGGCGATCGGGGGTCATCTCCGGGTTGAAGTAGAGGGGCACCGGGCGGATATCCACGGGCTGGCGGTCCTTGTCCCGGCCCAGGGGTGGGCAGCACCAGGCCGGGTCTGGGGCCTGTCGGCGCTGCTCCTTGAAGTAGCCCAGGATACCGCAGGAGAAGCAGTGTTCCCGACAGTCGTCGATGACCGCGCCCTCGTACGCGTGGCGGTACTCCTGGGCCAGGAACTCCTTCTTCACCCCCGCGGAGATGTGGTCCCAGGGCAGGATCTCGTCCAGAGGACGTTCCCGGCGGGCGTACCAGTCCATGTCCAGCCCGTGCTCTTGGAAGGCCTGTTGCCAGGCCTGGAAGTTGAAGTGTTCGCCCCACGCGTCCAGCTTGGCCCCCAGTTGCCAGGCACGCTCGATGACGTCGCACAGCCGCCGGTCGCCCCGGGTGAGGAAGGCCTCCACCAGGGTTTCCTTGGGCTCGTTCCAGGTGAAGTGGATGCCCGGGCCGCGCAGCTCCCGCTGCAGAAGGTCGATCTGGGCCCGGATCACCGCCTCTTCCTCCATGGGGACCCACTGGAAGGGGGTGTGGGGCTTGGGCACCAGGGTGCTCACCCCCACCCGGACATTGGCCTTCCGGCCCAGCACCCGCCTGCCCACGGCCAACACCTCCTTGGAGAGGTCCGCGATGGCCTGGACATCGGCCAAGGTCTGGGTGGGATGGCCGATCATGAAGTACATCTTGATGGTGGTCCACCCCCGGCCGTAGACCTCTTCCGCGGTGCGCAACAGCTCCTGGGAGCTGATGGGCTTGTTGATCACGTCCCGCAGGCGATCCGTGGCGGCCTCGGGCGCGAAGGTGAAGCCCGAGCGACGACGGCCCCGCTCCAACAGCTCCATGAGGTCCACGCTGAAGCTCTCGATCCGCAGGCTGGGGAGGCCGATGCTGAGCCGTTTGTCCCCGTGGCGCTCCACGGTGCGCCGGACCAGCTCCTCCACATAGTCGTAGTCGCTGCTGCTCAGGCTGAGGAAGCTCACCTCCTCGAAGCCACAGTGTTCGATCATCTCGTCCACAGCCTGGAGCACCTCCTCCACCGGCCGCTGGCGCACCGGGCGGAAGATCATGCCGGCCTGGCAGAAGCGACAACCCCGGGTACAGCCCCGCATGATCTCGATGGCCGCGCGGTTGTGGACCACGTTGATGTAGGGCACGATGAAACGGGTCACCGGCGGCGGAAGGACGGTCACCACCCGCTTCATCACCGTATCCGGCGCGGCCGGGTGGTTCGGGGTGATGGCCGCGAGGGTGCCGTCCGGATGGTAGCGGACGTCGTACAGCCCGGGCACGTAGACCCCCGGGATGCGGGCCAGCCGGGTCCAGAGCTCGTGGCGGGCCGGATCCGGCCCCTGGCCCTGGAACTCCGGCGCTCCGCCCTGTCCCCCCCGTCCCGGGGGGCGTGGCAGCCCGTGGGCCTCTCGCCACGCCTCGTAGGCCTCCACGATCTCGAAGATCACCTCCTCGCCCTCGCCGATGACCATGGCGTCGAAGAACGCGCTCATGGGTTCGGGGTTGTAGCAGCCGGAGCCCCCCGCGATGATCAGGGGGTGGGCCGCGCTCCGCTGGACCGCGCGGAGGGGGATCCCGGCCAGGTCCAACATGGTGAGGACGTTGGTGTAGAGCTGTTCGTAGGGCAGGCTGAAGCCCACGATGTCGAAGTCCAGGAGAGGATGGCGGGTCTCCAGCCCGTAGAGGGGGATGCCCATCCGTCGCATCTGGAACTCGAAATCGGGCCAGGGGCAGTAGACCCGCTCTGCCAGCAGATCCTCTCGCCGGTTGAGCAGATCGTAGAGGATCATCAGCCCCAGGTTGGAGCCGCCCAGCTCGTAGATGTCGGGGAAGGCCAGGGCGACCTTGACCCGGATGCGGGGGTCCTCCCAGTCCTTGACCACCGCGTTCAGCTCGCCACCGATGTAGCGGGCGGGCTGCTCCACCTGGTGCAGCACCCGATCCAGGGCGCGGGTGATCTGCTTGGGGGTTCTCAGCATGGTGCCTCTTCTCCTTCTCATCTGCCGACAGGCCCTGCCCGGGCGGACAGGCGCTCTGCCGGGCGGGATTCGAACCCGCTCGGTGCCGCCTACCATGCGACGGGAGACTTCCGCGGGCGAAACCGCCCGCCAGCGTCCATTATACCGGAGCAGGGGAGCGCCGATCAAACGGTGGCCCAGGGCAGGTGCCGAGAGGGGGAGCCGATGAAGACCGCGAACCCTCTCCCTCGCGCCCGGGAAAGGGCTGTCTCGGGCTCCGGCTCAGGAGGCGTTTCCCACGTACAGCCGTCCAGACCAGGGCCCCAGGGTGAAGCGACGCCGCCGGCCGCGGATCCGGTGGGTGTGTCCGGTGACCACCTCCAGCCAGGGGCCATCCCAGGGGAACTCCAGCTCCACCTGCCGGGGCTCGTGGCCGAAGTTCAGCGCGATCTCCGCGTGGCTGCCCTGGCCGTCCCAACGCCGGAAACGGACCACCTGGGTGGCCACGAAATCGTCCCCGTAGAACTGGATCCCATCGCTGCGCAGGCAGGCATGTTCCCGCCGGGCCCGGATCAGGCGCCGGACCCGGTCCCGGTGTGCCCGATGTCGTGGGTCCTGGAGCTTTTCCCAGCGCAGGGGCAGGAAATCGATGGTCCGGGGGGTGTCCTCGCCGAACTCCTGGCCCATCCACAGCATGGGCACCCCGGGGGCGGCCAGGAGGGTCACCAGGCCCAACAGTCCCTTGGCCAGGGCCACCTCCGGCCATGTCCAGCCCGGGGGGCGTTGGATGTAGCGCCGGGCATAGAAGAGGATCTCATGTTCCGGTCGGACCTCGTCGTGGCTGCAGGAGTAGTGGATCACCTGGTCGGCCCGGGTGAACCCCCGCTCGCGGAAGCCGCCGATGGCCCGGAAGATGTCCCGTCGCTCCCAGGCCCAACGTTGGGCCAACACGTCGAAGAGGACATGGTGGAAATCCCCGTCCCACACCGCCTGCATGTCCGTATCGGCCACCAGGCGGGCTGGGGTCTTCTGGGGGTGGAGCACCGAAAGCGGCCAGTACTCGCCGATCAGGATCACGTCGGGCTTCTCCTGGCGGGCCGCCCAACAGAGGGGCTGGATGCCGTGGAAGGGATTGAAGCCCGGGTTCCTGGGATCCCGGCTGTCGTACTCGATGCCACACACCCAGTCGAAGCGGAAGCCGTCCACGTGGAACTCCCGGAGCAGGAAACGCACCACGTCCTGGAAGTAGCGGGTGGTCTCGGGCACGAAGTGGTCCCAGTCCACTCCCCCCCAGCTGTTGACCTCGGGCGGTGTGTGGTGAAAGAAGGGGTTCCAGTCGTCCAGCCACTCGCCCCGGGGCCCGTACATGGGGGGGTAGAACTGGTAGTAGGGGTGATCGCCCCAGGCATGGTTGAAGACCACGTCCAGGATGACCGCGATCCCCCGGCGGTGGCAGGCATCCACCAGGCGCATGAGGTCCTCCGGGGTGCCGTAGGTGTGGGCAGGGGCGCAGTAGAAGACGGGATTGTAGCCCCAGCTGGACTCGCCGGGAAACTGGTGCAGGGGCATGAGCTCCACCGCGTTGACCCCCAGGTCCACCAGGTAGTCCAGTTTCGCCTCCACGCCTCGAAAGGTGCCGTACACGGGCCGGTCCTGGGCCCAGTGTCCGGTGAAGTCCCGGACACAGAGCTCGTAGATCACCAGGTCCCGAAGGGCCGGGGTTCTCCACTCCCGGTCCGTCCACGGGAACCGAGCCCGTCGGGCCAGCCGTTCCGGCCCGGGAAGATAGGCCCAGGGGCCGGTCTCGTCCCAGCGGACCTCGGTGGCGTAGGGATCGCCCACCCAGACGTGGCTCTGGGCGTCCACAGCCACGTAGAAGCCATAGCGGGTGGCGCCAGGATGGGGGAGGGTGATCCACCACAGCCCGCGGCCGTCCGTGGTCATGATGTGGGCCCGGCTGTTCCAGCCGTTGAAATCCCCCACCAGGCTCACATAGGGCTTGAAGGGCGCGTAGAGGACAAAGGTCACCGTCCCCGGCGCGAGGAGATCCACATGGTATCCACCGTAGATGGGGTACGGCAGCGGATGGCCGGGATGGATCGTAGGGCCGGATCCGCGCCGGGGACTGGGGCCGGACATGGTGGATTTTCAGCGGTGGCACACGGGGAGGGAGGGGGAGGTGGGGCCTGGGGCATGGCCTCCGCGCCGGGGGGCCCCAGGCCCCGAGCCGTCTCTCAGTCCATGTGGGCGATCAGGGCCTGCCCGAACTCACTGCACTGGACCTCTCGAGCTCCCTCCATGAGGCGTGCGAAATCGTAGGTCACGATCTTCTGCTGGATGGTCCGGGTCATGGCCTGGATGATCCGGTCCGCGGCCTCGTGCCATCCCATGTAGCGGAGCATCATCTCGCCGCTCAGGATCACCGACGAGGGATTCACCTTGTCCTGGCCCGCGTACTTGGGCGCGGTGCCGTGGGTGGCCTCGAAGACCGCGTGGCCGGTGGTGTAGTTGATGTTGGCCCCCGGGGCAATGCCGATGCCCCCCACCTGGGCGGCCAGGGCATCGCTGATGTAGTCGCCGTTCAGGTTCAGGGTGGCGATGACATCGTACTCCTTGGGTCGGGTCAGGATCTGCTGCAGGAACGCGTCCGCGATGACGTCCTTGACCACCATGCCGTTGGGGAGCACATGCCAGGGACCGCCGTCCAACGGCACGGCGCCGAAGGTCTCCCGGGCCTCCTTGTAGCCCCAGTTGCGGAAGGCCCCCTCGGTGAACTTCATGATGTTGCCCTTGTGCACCAGGGTGACGTTGCGCCGGTGGTTGTCCAGGGCATACTGGATGGCGGCCCGGACCAGGCGCCGGGTGCCCTCCTCGCTCACAGGCTTCACGCCCAGGCCACTGCTCTCCGGGAAGCGGATCTGGCTGACGCCCATCTCGTCCTGGAGGAAACGGAGCACCTTCTGGACCTCCGGGGTGTAGGCCTCCCACTCGATCCCGGCGTAGATGTCCTCGGTGTTCTCCCGGAAGATGACCATATCCACCCACTCGGGGTGCTTCACCGGGCTGGGGACGCCGTCGAAGTAGCGCACCGGCCGCACACACGCGTAGAGGTCCAGCCGCTGGCGCAGGGCCACGTTGATGCTCCGGATGCCTCCCCCCACCGGCGTGGTCAGGGGCCCTTTGATGGCCACCAGGTACTCCCGGATGGCCGCTAGGGTCTCCTCCGGCAGCCACACAGGCTCGCCGTAGACCTCGTTGGCCTTCTCGCCGGCGTAGACCTCCATCCAGACGATGCGACGCTGGCCCCGGTAGGCCTTCTCCACCGCGGCGTCCAACACCGGCTGCGCGGCCCGCCAGATGTCCGGGCCTGTGCCGTCGCCCTCGATGAAGCAGACAATGGGGCGGTCGGGCACCTGGAGGACGCCGTCCTGGATGGCGATCTTCTCGCCGTCGTGGGGGACACGGATCTTGTGAAAGGTCATCGACATGCCTCCTCGCGGATACAGGTTGAGTGCTCCGGAGCGCCCCGGCCCCGGGCACGGCGATGGACTCACCCCCGGAGGTCCTCCGCGACCCGGGCCCGCCATGCCTCGTCCGAGTGGCGGAAGATCTCCCCGGTGCGGTCCCGGCTCCAGGGTCCTACCAGCCAGTAGATCCAGCGGGCCACCTCCTCAGGGCCCCGAAGGCGCCTCCGCCGATGGGCCTCGTGGAATCGTCGGTAGTCGAAGCCCAGGGCCTCGGCGTCCACGCTGCGGATCTCGGCCTGCATCTCCGTGTCCACCATGCCTGGGCTCAGGGCATTGACCGTGATGCCCGTGCCGGACAGCTCCGTGGCCAGGGCCTGGGTGAGCATGTTGAGGCCGGCCTTGGCCGCACAGTACGCGCTCCAGCCCGGCACCACGTGCTCGGCCGCGCCGCTGGTGATGTTCACCACCCGGCCATACCCCTGGTCCAGCATCACCGGGAGCACGTTCCGGGCCATGTTGTAGGGCCCGACCAGGTTCACGTGGATGTTGTAGGCCCACTCATCGGGGTCCGTGTGAACCGCCTCCTCGATGGGCCAGATGACCCCCGCGTTGTTGACCAGGATGTCCACGCGGTCGAACTGGGTGAGGGC
Source organism: Caldilineaceae bacterium (assembly GCA_026989655.1). Classification (GTDB taxonomy): domain Bacteria; phylum Chloroflexota; class Anaerolineae; order Caldilineales; family Caldilineaceae; genus JALSIX01. The sequence goes on along the minus strand of JALSIX010000033.1, from coordinate 583 downwards.
GGCCTCCACCACCTCCTCCACCTGCCCGTAGTCGGCCACATCCCCGGCGACCGGGATGGCCCGGCCGCCGGCCTCCTGGATCCTGCGGGCCGCCTGCTCGATGGCGTCGGGGGTGCGGGCCATCAGCACCACCGCGGCCCCGGCCCGGGCCAGGAGCTCCGCGGCGGCCGCTCCGATCCCCCGGCTGGCACCGGTCACGATGGCCACCTGGCCCTGGAGCTTTCTCGGCAATCGAGACATCCTTGGTCCCCTGGTGTTCCGGTCCCCTGATGTTCATGAAAATCCGGTCGGGCCCGAAGAGGGCACGATCGGCTCACCAGTGTACCAGAGAGGCAGGAAAAGGTCCATTCCTGCCTCGCGCTTGGAGCATCATCCTGGAATCACCGGCAAGGTGAGGACGCCTGCCCGCTGAGGGCGGGGAGCAGGCCCGGCGCAGCCGGACCCCCCCGGCGAATGTGCCCCGCGCGCTTTTCCGCGCACGGGGCGGATCGTCCCGCGCCTCGGCTCCTTCGCCGGGCTCCGCCCCGCCCTGGAACAGCCACCCCAGGGTCCGCCCCCCATCGCCCCCGGACCTGGATTTGAC
>JALSIX010000032.1 GCA_026989655.1 Caldilineaceae bacterium | reverse complement strand
GGAGATGGCGTAGCGGGGGTGTCCGTCCGCGGCCTCGGGCACGTGGAGGCCGTGCCAGTGGACGATGCTCTTCTCGGTGCCGGGCAGTCGGTTGGTGAAGGTGATGCGGACGTTCTGTCCGGTGCGCAGGTTCAGGATAGGTCCCAGGTAGCTGTCCGGCAGGGGTTGGAGGGTGTCGTCGGGGCCTGCCACCAGGGTGGCCCGGTAGCGCCAGACGGGGGTGGGAGCGCCGGACAGGATGGCGGCCTGGTCCTCCACTGCCTCCAGCGCGATCTCCACGTCGGGGACGAAGGCGGGACGTGTCCGGGGCCGGGCCAGGCTCACGGGTGCCCCCCGGAGGGCGGTGGCGGTCAGGGTTCCCAGGATGCCCAGACCCGACAGATGGAGAAAGGCGCGTCGGCTCAGGCGGGATGGGCCTCGCGCCGCACGGTGTGGAAGGGGGGTGGGGCGATGGGCTCGATGCCTGCGTGTGGACATGGGGGGTTCTCCTCCTGGATGTTGCCTGGGGACGGATGGACGAGGGCCGGGGGATGGGCCGCGGTCATGCGACCACCTCGAAGTTCCGCATCATGCCCATGTCCTCGTGTTCCAGGTTATGGCAATGATACAGGAAAAGGCCGGTGAAATCCATGAACCGTCGGATGACCCGTACCCGCTGCCCGGGCAGGACCAACACCGTGTCCTTCCAGCCGGCGTCCACAACGCCTTCGCGCAGGCTCTGCCACAGGGCCTCGCCCTGGGGGCTCACCGGGCGGCGTTCCAGCACCTGGAAGGACTCGCCGTGCATGTGCATGGGGTGGGGCAACATGCCCATGCCCCCCATCATGCCTCCGCCCATGCCGCCCTGGTTCACGAACTCCCAGATCTCCGTGGCGCCCAGGGGCACCCGTTCGTCCTGGGCCACACCGGTCATCTCGAAGGTGCGGCCGTTCAGGGTCCAGCCGTTGGGGGGCTGCATGGTGAGGGAGACCCTTCGGGTGGCGGTGGCCTGGGCCGGGTCGATGCGCTCCACCGGGGCCAGCCTCTTGGGAAGGGGCGCCCCGCCCTCGCCCTCCTGGTCGATCTGGAAGGTGACAATGGGGTAGCGCGTCCCCTGGGGCAGGGGGCGGAACGCGCTCTGGCCCATCCTTCCCATCATGCCCATTCCGCTGCCGGGATCCACGAAGGGTTGGTTCTCCAGGACCACGCTCTCCCCCGGGCCCACCCCGCGGAAGTCCACCCAGAGCTCCACCCGCTCGGCAGGGCCCAGGGTGACGTAGGGGAGCTGCACCGGCTGTTCCAGCAGGCCGCCGTCGGTGGCGATGACGGTCATGGGCATGCCGTTGCTCCAGCCCAGCTTGTAGATCCGGGCGTTGGAGCCGTTGAGCAGGCGCAGGCGATAGGGCCGGGGCGCCACCGAACGGGAGGCCTCAGGCCGGCCGTTCACCAGGATCCGATCGCCCAGGAAGCCCAACATGGCGTCCATGGGGCCGTTGGGCAGGTAGACCAGCCGGTTCTGGGCGTCGAAGAGCCGGTCCTGGAGGACCAGAGGGAGGTCGAATGCCCCTCGGGGTAGGTCCAGGGCCTGCTCCTCCGGGTCGGTGACCAGGAGCAGGCCGGCCATCCCCGCGTAGACCTGGGGGCCGGTGCGGCCGTGGGGATGGGGATGGTACCAGTAGGTGCCGGCCCGGTTCAGGACCGTGAACTCGTAGACGTAGCTCTCCCCAGGGCCTATCGCATAGCGGGGATGGCCGTCCATCTCCGCGGGCACGTGGAGGCCGTGCCAGTGGACGATGCTCTCCTGGGGGATCTGGTTGGTGAAGTGGATCCGTACCCGCTGGCCCCGCTGGAGGTGCAGGGTGGGCCCCAGATAGCTGTCCGGGATGGGCTCCAGGACCGCGGGATCGCCCTGGAGGACCTCCCCATGGAAGCGCCAGACCTGGGTGGGGCGGCCGGGCAGGATGGACACCTCCTCGGGTCGGGCGGTCAGGGCCAGCTCCACGTCCACGTCCCCGGCCCGGGGGGTGGGAGAGGGGCCAGGCCCGGCCGCCCCCCTGGAGCCGGCGGCAGGCTCCTGGGAAACGGGTGCGCGGGGGAAGGGGGTTGGCCCGCAGGCAGCCAGGGCGGCCGCGGCCAGTCCCAGGCCGCCGACGCGCAGGAAACCGCGGCGGCTCAGATACTTGTCCATAGAACTTCTCCTTGGCAGGTGGAAAGGGGATGGCTCCTGTGTACAGGGGTCAGCCTATCCGCCCGGCGTGAAGGGGGTTTGAAGGAGATGTGAAGGATCTGTGAAGCGCCCGGGCCTGGGCGCGCTCCGGGCCCGGGCATGGAATGCCCGGGCCCGGACACCACAAGGAGGGTGAAGAGGTGGATGGCAACGGAAGCGTCTCCGCCCCCTTCCCTCTTTGGGAAAGGGGGCGGACCGCCTCAGCGGACGATCAGCTCATAGCCTGCGGCCTTCCAGGCGTTGAAACCGCCGTCCAGCTCGTAGACCTGGGTGTAGCCCGCCTGCACCAGAGCCTGGGCGGCCACAGTGCTCATGGCGCCGCTGCGGCAGTAGACCAGGATGGGCGCGTCCTTGTCCGGCAGCTTGTCCAGGTTGGCCAGGATCTGGTTGAAGGGGATGAAGAGATCCGTCTGGGGCAGCTCTCCCTCGTAGGGGATGTGGACGTTCACCAGGGTGAACTCCTTGGCCTCCAGCGCCTGGGCCAGGGTGTCCACGGAGATGTCCATGAAGCCGTCCGGGTTGGGGGAGAAGGCCGGCAGCCCGATCCCGCTCTCCGCCTCCTGGAAGGCCACGGCCACGATCTCCACCCCGTAGGCCCCTTGGCCCACAGGCACGGTGCGCACCACCTCGCCCTGGTTCAGGTCGATGATCGAGATGGTGGCCTCCCCATTGTTGCTGGCCACCAGCCACTGGCCATCTGGGCTGAGATCGAGCTGTTCGGGCTGGGCACCCACCGGGATGGTCTGGCGCACTGCACCCGTGGCCGCGTCCACCACGGCCACCGCGTCCGCCTTGCTCAGGGCCACGTAGACGGTGCTGCCGTCCGGGCTCACCCGAAGGGCATGGGCCCCCGGCCCCACCGGCGCCGTGACCACCACCTCCCCTTGGAGCACATCGATGATGGAGAGGGTGCCGTCTCCCTTGTTGGTCACGTAGGCCAGGGCGCCGTTCTCACCGCCTGCGGCCACTCCCCGGGGCTTCTGGCCCACAGGGAAGGTCTGCACCACCTCCAGGCTCACGGTGTCCACCACGGTCATGGTGGAGTCGCCGGCGGTGGCCAGGTAGAGAAGACGGCCGTCCGGGGTCAGCTCGCCGTCGTGGGGCTCCGGCAGGTCGGGGACGGTCGCGATCACCTGCCAGGTGGCCGTGTCGATGACGCTCACCGAGCCCTCGTCCGTGTTGGTGACGTAGACCCGGGTGCCATCCGGGCTGGGGATGGGATGGGTGGGACCCTGGCCCACGGCCACCTGGGCGATGACCTGGCCGGTGGCGGTATCGATGGCCCATAGGCTGTTGGCCCGGGGCGAGGACATCTCCATGTCCATGTCGCCCATGCCCTGCCCCATGTTGCCCATCTCCTCGCCCTCCATCTCTCCGCCCTCGTCGTCCTCTTCCATCCCCATCTGCTTCTGGTCCTGGTCGTCGTCCCCCTGGCCCATGGCATGCCCCGGGGCCATGCCTTCGCCCTGCCCTGGGGCACCGGCGGCCGGCGCGCGGTCGTGGCCCCCGGCGTTGATCACGTAGAGGATCCGGCCATCCGGGCTGGCATCCAGGATGTGGGGGTTGATCCCGGCCGGGACCCGGATCCGCTCCTGTCCTGTGGCCAGGTCCACCGCGCTCAGGCTGTTCTCCATGCCGTTGGCCACCCAGGCGGTCATCCCTTTCATGGGCGCGGGGGCCTCTGCCGCCGGTGGGGCTGTGGCCTCCTCGGCCTGGGCCGGCGCGGTGGGCACAGCCTCGGTGGGGGACGCCGCGCTCTCCACCGGAGCCGAAGCAGCCGGCGCGGATGGGGCGGTGGCCTCCGGCTGCGAGCCACCGCAGGCGGCCAGAAGCCAGATGGCGGCTCCCAGAAGCAGAGCCAGGGAAAGTCGGCTGCGTCGAATCGAGATCCAGCTCATGGTGCGAGAAACCTCCTATGGCTGTTTGGAATCTTCAGTGGATGGAGCACAGGGCTCTTGCCCGTGGCATGGAAAACCCCGCTCGTTCCGGGATGCCCCGCCGTTGGAGCGCTGGCCGGTGCCTGTCGCGGGCAACGCCATCCAATCTACGGGTCCTTACGTCCGGTGTCCAGCGCGGGATGGCGGGAGGGCCACCAGGTCATTTGGCGGGGTGTCCTCTGGGCCTGTGCCTGCTCCTGGGGGGCTCGAACGCCGGGGACAGGCCGTTTTGCCCGCCCCCTTCCCCGGGAAATGGCCCTCCTTCCCCCGGGCCCGGGGGAATATGCTGGCTGCAGGCCCCCGAGGGGCCGGGCCGGAGAGAGGCGCTCACCTCGGCCCGTATCTGTGTGGCTCGGCGGATTCCATGCACTCAGTCCATCCACTCAGGAGGAGGCAACCATGGCAGCGGTCCAGGATCCGGTGTGTGGCATGACCATCGACAGCGAGACGGCCCAGTGGCGGTCCAAGTACAAGGGCGCGACCTACTATTTCTGTGCGCCGGGCTGCAAGACCGCCTTCGACGCGGATCCCGAGTCGTATCTGGGTGGGGAGTCGGAGGGCCATCCGCCCCATCACGGCCCCCATCACGGTCACGGGAGCTCGTAACTCCCTGGCCCCGCTGGGAAACGGAGGCCCATCACCGATCGAGACGAGGAGGCCCTCTCCAGGTGGCCCCGGGTCGGGCTTCGTCCTGGTGTAGGGCACGGGCCGCTGGGCCTCGGAGGCCCCCCTTCTCGGGCCCGAGGACGGCCGCCGGAGGGAAGCCGGGACCTGGGCTGTGAGACACGGGGCGCCTGGAGGGCGGCGGTGTTGCCGTGGAGGAGGCGAACCATGACCGTTGCGCAGAGAGGGGCCATCCGGCCGGCTCCGTGGACACCTGTGCGAACCGGCCGGCCTGTGCCGAGCACCAGGCCGGAAACCACCCAGGGCTCGGAGGAGACCGGCCGGGAGGGCATCAACCGACGGGAGTTCCTGGCCTATGCCTGGGGAGCGGCGTTGGCTCTCCTGACCTTGGAGGGGGGCTATCTGACCTTCCAGTTCATGATGCCCCGCTTCCGGGCCGGGGAGTTCGGCGGCGTGTTCGAGCTGGGCCCGGCGGCCACCCTCCCGCCGGTCGGCGCGGTGCCGCAGCGAAACACCCAGGGGCGCTACTGGCTCTACCACAGCGAGGAGGGCGTGAAGGCCCTCTATCAGGTCTGCACCCACCTGGGGTGTCTGTACAACTGGATCGATGCCCGCAACCGCTTCGAATGCCCCTGCCATGGGTCCAAGTTCACCGCGGAAGGGGACTACATCGAAGGGCCGGCACCCCGTTCCCTGGATCAGTTCGTGGTGGAGGTGGTGGTGGACGGCCAGGTGGTCGCGCGGACCGAGGAGACCGATACCCGCATCGTGCCCCCGAAGCCCCCTTCCCCGGACGCGCAGATCCGGGTCCAGACCGGCAAGAAGATCCTGGGCAAGCCCCGGGAGCTCTCCCCGGCCCGGGGCCAGGGATGAGCGGCTCCCAGGGCTCTCAGCGTGTCCTCTTCCGGTTTGGGTGGGCCGATCGGGGGCAGGGCTCGTGCAGATGGGGCTGGGGCTCGTGGGCCAGGTGGACCACGAAGGGCTCTGGGCGTCGGGCGAAGAGATCCCGACACCGGTGACAGCAGAAACGATAGGTCTGCCCCAGGAAGACGAAGCTGACCCGGGCCTTCCCGGGGGGCGCCTCGGCCCCGCAGACGGGGCAGACAAGGGGTTCGGCGGGCAACGGCGCCACGGTTCTCCTCCCTCCTGGTTCCAGGCCATGCCCCTGGGGTTCATGCCCCTCGGGGGAGAAACCAGCCCGTCTTCACCCAGTATCGATCCAGGATCCAACGGGCGAGTGGGGGCGGGGTGCAGAGCTGCGCGGCCAGGCCCAACAGGGACTCGGGCACCTGCGCGACCAGCTTCTGCAGGGTGAGCAACCGCCGGTGAAAGCGGTCCATGCTCCGAACCTGGAGGGTGTACAGCCGTAGGGCCTCTTCTCGGCTGTATCGCCCGGCCAGGGTGCCGGCCAGGGCCCGGCCACAGTGGATGCCGTGGAAGATGGCTGTCCGGATGCCCTCCCCGGTCGCGGGCAGACAGTGGCCTGCTGCGTCGCCCACCCGCAGAACGCCATCCTGCACGGGCTGCTGCCGGGCCACCGCCAGCAATCCGCCGTGGACCTCACCGGCCTCCAGGCCGAGATCCCGGAGGAAGCGGTCCAGCGCGCTCCGCAGCTTCGTCTCCCGCTCGAAGGCACCGACCCCGAAGCGGGTCGTCTCCCCGCAGGGAAAGATCCAGGCATACCCGTTCCGCACCAGCCGCCTGGCAAAGAAGAAGTGCAGTCCGGCTTCCTCCCAGCGTATGGGCAGTTCGGTCTCCAGCCCGTATCCAAAGGCCCCATCCCGGGCGGGACCGGATGGGCCATTTCGGTGGCAGGCCCGCCACCCCCGGGCGTCCACCACGAAGGAGGCGGTGAAGGCCCCCCGGGTTGTCTCCACCCTGTGGGCTTGGAGGGAGGTGGCCCGGGCCTGGAGGAACACGGCATGGGTCTGGACCCACATGGCTCTGCAGAAGGCTGCGTAGTCGAAGGTGACGTAGGGTTCTCGGAGGACGAAGCGAGCTGCCTTCCCGCCCGTGTGGAGCACCAAACGGTCGTGCGCTTCCAGGATGGCCCGCTCCGCGCCCACGGCCCGGGCCGTGGCCAAAGGGGTGCCACAGGCCGACATCTGATGGCTGCCGATGGGGTACTGGTCCACCAGAAGCACCCGGTGGCCCCGGAGCTGCATGGCCACGGCCAGCCCCGCGAAGCTGCCTCCCACGATGACCACATCGTAGTCTGTCCACCCGCGCATCTCCTTCTCCTCCCGCCTCCGAACGTCCATCCGGCTATGTCCGTCTGGCCAGGATAGGGGCGGTCGATCGAGCCGCCTCTCCATACCAGGATATGCGGAGGCGGAAGGAGGGGACAGGGCCTTTCCACGCTGGGGACACCGGGCCGATCGGCCTGGGCCCTGGACCTGGGCGCGCTCCGGCCCGGCGGACGCGGCGCCTGTCCAGCGGATCGGACGATCACATCCCGAGCGATTATGCCCGTTCGCCTCCCGCCGAATGCCCCTGCCCCCCGGGGAGGGGTTTCGATACCCTTGGGAATGCGTGGCGCTGCACGGACCTGGAGGCCAGCTACCCATGGACGAGGAGCTTCGGCGGACCCTTCGTTGCCGGTTCAGGAGTGTGGAAGGCCATATCCGGGGCATTGTCCGCATGGTGGAGGAGGATCGGCCCTGTGCCGCTGTGCTCCAGCAGATCCAGGCCGTCCAGGGCTCCCTGACGCAGATCCAGCTCCTGTTGCTCCGGGCACATCTGGACCGCTGCCTGGACCGATGGACCCGGGAAGACCCGGAACGGGCCCAGGCACTGCGGGAAGAGCTGGTCTCCTTTCTCCGGACCGTGGGCTGTCGGTGTGAGGACCCTATCCAGGAGCATCCATCGTGGACATAGTGGACCGACGGAGGCGATCATGACGGATTCCAGGAAGACCGGCACAACCCCCTCTCGCGTGGTGGATCCCATCTGCGGCATGGTCATCGACCCCGGAGAGGCAGCCCAGACCCGGGTCGTGGAGGGGACCCTCTATCACTTCTGCTCGGATCAGTGCGCCGAACAGTTCGACCGACAGGGAGCGGCTTCGGCACCTGCTCCGTCGGCTGCGGCCGGGTCGATGCCCGCGGGCACCGGCTCGGCCCAGGATGGCCCCCGAGAGCTGGATCTCCCCATCACGGGGATGACCTGTTCCTCGTGCGTGGTCACGGTGGAGCGCGGTCTCCAGGGCGTTCCGGGGGTGGAGCAGGTCCACGTGAACTTCTCCCTGGGCAAGGCCCACGTGGTCTACGATCCGGCGCGGGCAGATGCCCACACCCTGGTCGCCGCGATCCGTCAGACCGGCTACGACGTGGGTGTCTCCGAGATCCAGGTGCGTATCTCCCCGGACCTGGAGTGCACCGCGTGTGTGGGCTTCATCGAGGAGGCCCTGCGCGGGGTGCCGGGCGTGTTGGACGCCACAGTGAGCCCAGGCACGGACACGGTGTCGGTCCGCTATGTGGCCGGCCAGACGGACTTCGGGGCCATCAAGCGGGCCATCGAGTCCACCGGGTACCGGGCGGCTCGGGCCGAGGCCCAGGAGGAGCCCGTGGACGAGGAGACCGCGGCCCACCAGCGGGAGTACCGGCGCCTCATGCGCAAGTTCTGGTTCGCGGCCGCGGTGAGCGTCCCGGTGATGCTGGTGGCCTATCCGGAACTCCCTTGGCTCTACCTGCCCAACCTGTTCCTGGAGAACGTGTCCGAGCGCCTGGTCTGGTGGCTCTTTCTCCTCTCCGGCGTGGCTACCCTGCCGGTGATGTTCTACTCCGGACGGCAGTTCTTCACCGGGGCCTGGGCCGCGTTCAAACACCACGCGGCGGATATGAACACCCTCATCGCCCTGGGCACCAGCTCGGCCTGGATCTACTCCACAGTGGCCCTCTTCTTCCCCCACATCTTCCCGGAGGGAACGGCCACACCCTTCTACGACGTGACCGCAGTGGTCACCGCGCTGGTGGTGTTGGGCCAGGCCCTGGAGGTCCGGGCCAAGGGGCAGACCAGCCAGGCCATCCGCAAGCTCATGGACCTCCAGGCCAAGACCGCCCGGGTCATCCGAGGGGGGCAGGAGGTGGAGATCCCGGTCGAAGAGGTGATGGTGGGCGACATGGTGGTGGTGCGCCCGGGGGAGAAGATCCCGGTGGACGGGGTCATCGTGGAGGGCCGCTCCGCGGTGGACGAGTCCATGGTCACCGGTGAGAGCCTGCCTGTGGACAAGGCGGTGGGGGACGAGGTGATCGGGGCCACGGTGAACACCACCGGCACCTTCAAGTTCCGGGCCACCAAGGTGGGCAAGGACACGGCCCTGGCCCAGATCGTGAAGATGGTCCAGGACGCGATGGCCTCCAAACCGCCCATCGCCCGGCTGGTGGACGTGGTCTCGGGCTACTTCGTGCCCACGGTGATGATCGTCTCTGTGCTCACCTTCCTGATCTGGTACAACTTCGGCCCAGATCCGGCCCTGGCCTTCGCGGTGGTGACCGCGGTGACGGTGCTCATCATCGCCTGTCCCTGCGCCATCGGCATGGCCGTGCCCCTGAGCCTGGTGGCCGGCGTGGGCAAGGCCGCGGAGCACGGCGTCCTCATCCGCAACGGCGAGGCCCTGCAGTTGGCCTCCCAGCTCAAGACCATCGTGTTGGACAAGACGGGCACCATCACCAAGGGCAAGCCCGAGCTGACCGACGCGGTGGCCGGGCCGGGCTTCGACGAGGCCACGGTGCTGCGGCTCGCGGCCAGCGCGGACCGGCCCAGCGAGCATCCCCTGGCCCAGGCCATCGTGGAAGGAGCCCGCAGCCGAGGGGTAGAGCCCGTGGAGCCCGAGGCGTTCGAGGCCGTCCCCGGCCATGGGGTGGAGGCCACCGTGGAGGGCCGCCGGGTGTGGGTGGGCAACGCCAAGCTCATGGAACGCCATCGGGTGGACACCACCGCCCTGGACGCCGCGGTGAAGCGGCTGCAGGAGGAGGGCAAGACCGCCATGTACGTGGCTGTGGACGGAGAGGCCGCGGGCGTGGTGGCCGTGGCGGACACCATCAAGGAGGACTCCATCCAGGCCATCCGGGTCATGCAGGAGATGGGCCTGGAGGTGGTGATGCTGACCGGCGACAACGAGCGCACGGCCCGAGCCATCGCCCGGCAGGTGGGCATCGACCGGGTCCTGGCCGAGGTGCTGCCCGAGGACAAGGCCATGGAGGTCCACCTGCTGAAGCGGGAGGGCCACAAGGTGGGCATGGTGGGCGACGGCATCAACGATGCGCCCGCCCTGGTGGAGGCCGATGTGGGCTTCGCCATCGGCACCGGTACGGACGTGGCCATCGAGGCTGCGGATGTCACTCTGGTGGGCGGCAGCCTGAAGGGGGTGGCCTACGCCATCGAGATCAGCCGGGCCACCATGCGCAACGCCAAGCAGAACCTGGTGGGGGCCTTCATCTACAACACCCTGGGCATCCCCGTGGCGGCCGGCGTGCTCTATCCCTTCCTGGGCATTCTGCTCTCGCCCATCCTGGCCGGCGCGGCCATGGCGGCCTCCAGCGTGACCGTGGTGAGCAACGCCAACCGGCTGCGCTTCTTCAAGGCCAAGAGCTTCGCAGAACAGCCGTGATCGGGTTCTAGGGCCGGGAACACGGGGGTCCGAGGAGGGCTCCCCCTCCCGGCCCCTGCTCGGACAAGACGGAAAGACGATTGCCCTAACGGAGGAAGAGACAATGGAGATCACACAGATCCTGGTCAACGTGGCCGGCCTGGCCCTCATCGCCGCGATCGTCTGGTATTTCTGGCTCTACCGCAAGGAGGGCGTCCAGGTGGCCGAGGTCGCAGGCGTCCAGGAGGTGCCCATCACCGTCAAGGGCGGCTACGATCCCGATGTCATCGTGGTCCGGCGGGGCAAGCCCGTCCGGTTGCTCTTCCAGCGCCAGGAGTCGTCCCTGTGCAGCGAGATGGTGGTCTTCGACACGATCCACCGTTCGGCCAAGCTGCCGGAAGGGGAGACCGTGGCCATTGAGTTCACCCCGGAGGAGCCGGGGGAGATCCCCTTCCAGTGCCAGATGGGAATGCTACGGGGCAAGGTCGTTGTCCGGTAGCCCGCCAGGCAGTCTGGACCACCGGCCTGGGTCCGGGCCCAACGGCGTGCCCGGACCCGGCCAGGGGCCCCGACACCCCATGGAGCCGTGTGCACATCACCCCAACGTTGACTTGGAGCGCCAAGGAGCCATCCCATGACCCCATCCATCCCGATCCAGCGCATGCCGCCAAGGAAGGAGCCCTTTCTGGTGCCTCGTCCTGTGTCCGGGGAGCCGGGGGTGTTCCAGGTGGATGCCACCTGGGGCACCATCCAGCCCATGGTGTTGGCCGAGGGCGTCCGCACGGTGGGCGAGCTGGAGGTGATCCGACACCTCCAGCATGGCCTGCCCGTGGTGGATGCCCGCACCCAGGAGTTCTTCGCCCAGGCCACCATCCCCGGCGCGATCCACATCCCGTATCCGGAGATCGGGGCCCGGATGGGCGAGCTGGATCGGACGCGGCCCACCGTCTTCTTCTGCAACGGGCCACAATGCGGCCAGTCGCCCACGGCCATCCGTGCCCTGTTGGAGGCCGGCTATCCGCCGGAGCAGATCCTCTACTATCGGGGGGGCCTGCACGATTGGTTGACCCTGGGGCTGCCGGTGGTGCCGGGCCGCCAACAGGTTGGCGGGTGAGCGTCCGGCGACGGGCCCGTTGCCGGCTCGGGCGTCCTTCGATCCTGTCGCTGGGTGCCCAGGGCCCGCGGTCACCGGCGTCGTGTCCGAGGGTCCAGGGCATCCCGCAGACCGTCTCCCAGGAGGTTGAAGGCCATCACCGTGAGGAAGATGGCCAGTCCTGGGAAGAGCATCAGGTGGGGCGCGGTCTGCATGAAGGGGCGCGCGTCGTTGAGCATGCGCCCCCACTCCGGCGTGGGTGCCTGGGCCCCCAATCCCAGGAAGGAGAGGGCCGAGATGCTCAGCAGCAGCGCTCCCATGTCCAGGGTGGCGAGCACGACGATGGGCGAGAGGATGTTGGGCAGCACATGGCGCAGGGCAAGCCGCCAGGCCGGCACGCCGACGGAGCGGGCGGCCTCCACGTAGGCCTCCTCCCGCACGCTCAGGACCATGCCCCGCACCACCCGCGCATAGGTGACCCAGCCCACCGCGGCGATGCCGATGAGCACATTGACCAGGCTGGGGCCCAGCATGCCCGCGATGGCCAGGGCCAGGATCAGGCTGGGAAAGGCCATCAGCACGTCCACCACCCGCATGATCAGGTCGTCCACCCATCCCCCCTGGAGCCCGGCCACCACCCCGACCGCCAGGCCGACAGCCAGGATCACCAGCATGGCTGCCGTGGCCGTGCCCAGGGTCAGCCGTCCGCCCCAGAGGATGCGCGCCCAGATGGAGCGTCCCAGGTTGTCCGTGCCCAGGAGATGCTCTCCACCGGGAGGCTGGAGCTTGTTGAGCGGGTCGATCGCCACCGGATCCTGGCCCGCGATCCACGGGGCGGCCAGCACCAGGAGGACGATCCCTGCCAGGATGGCCAGCCCCAACAGGGCCATCCTGTCTCGGACCAGCCGCTGCCAGGGGCTTTCCCCGGAACGGATGGGCTCTTCCTGGGCCAGGGAGGACGAGGGCCGTGTCTCTTCCACCCGGGTGGCCATCAGCCCCCTCCTGTCAGGCGAATGCGCGGATCCAGCCAGCGATAGGAGAGATCCACCACCAGGTTGGCCACCACGAAGATGAGGGCTGAGATCAGCACGAAGCCCTGGACCACGGGGAAGTCCCGGGTGAGGATGGCGTCCACTGCCAGTTTGCCGATGCCCGGCCAGGAGAAGATGGTCTCCACCACCACCGCGCCCCCCAGGAGGTGGGCGAAGCTGATCCCCAGCACGGTCACGAAGGGGATCAGCGCGTTGCGCAGGGCGTGGCCCAGGATCACGGCCTGGTTGGAGAGACCCTTGGCCCGGGCGGTGAGGATGTGGGGCTGGCTCAACACCTCGCACATGCTGGCGCGCAGCAGGCGGGAGTAGGTGGGGGCAATGCCCATGCTCAAGGTCACCGCGGGCAGGATCAGGTGCCGGCCGTCTCCTCGTCCCAGGGCCGGGAGCCAGTCCAGCTTCACCGCGAAGAGGTAGATGAGGATCAGGGCCAGCCAGAAGCCCGGCATGGAGGCGCCCCCCAGGGCGAAGACCCGGCTGATGTGGTCGATGGGGGTGTGCTGGCGCACGGCCGCGACCACGCCCAAGGGGAGCGCGAGGAGCACCGCCAGCAGGAAGCTGGCGGTGGCCAGCTCGATGGTGGCCGGCAGCCGGGTGAGCAGCAGCTCTGCGACGGGGGTGCCCGTGCGCACCGACGCGCCGAAGTCCAGCCGCAACACCCGGGCCAGCCAACGGATGTACTGGACCAGGAAGGGGTCGTCCAGCCCCAGTTGGGTCCGCATGGCCTGGATGGCATCCTGGGTGAGCTGGGCGCCCATGGCCCGCAGGGCCACCTCGGCCGGATCGCCCGGCGCCAGGTGGATGAGGCTGAAGCTGATGAACGAGATGGCCAGCAGGATGGGGACCAACAGGACGAGGCGGCGCAGGATGTAGATGCCGATGGCAACCTCCTGTGAACGGTCTCCTACGAACGGCAGGCCCACAGGAGACGGGAGGCGGCCGCCCACCTGCTGCGGCCGCCTCCCGTCCGCGGCTCACTCGTTGAGGGTCAGCGACGCCCAGTTCTGGCTGATGGTGGAGGGATGGATCTGGAAGCCTTCGATGCCGGAACGGGCCGCGACCAGGCGGGGAATGTAGGCGATGGGCGCGACCGCGGTGTACTCGTCCACCCAGATCCGGGCCGCGCGGACCGCGGCCTCCGTGGCCGCGGCCTCGTCCACCGCGGCCTGGGCCTCCTGCACGGCCTGGTCGAACTCCTCGTTCACCCAGAACCGTTTGTACAGGATGGCCTCCCCCTCGGGGTTGCAGCCGCAGAACAGCGCATAGGGCAGGAAGGAGACGTCTGCGGTGTTCCAGTTGCCCCCTTCGATGACCATGTGCAGGGAGCCGTCGTCCACCACGAAATCGTAGTAGGCGCCGATGTCGTTGTACTCCTTCAGCTCCACGTCCACTCCCATGTCCCTGAGCTGGCCCTGGATCACCTCGGGCAGGGGTTTGATGAGGTTGGCCGGCGGGAACCCAGAGACCAGCACCAGCCTCAAGGGTTCCCCGTCCTTGTCCAGGATGCCGTCTCCATCGCTGTCGCTCCAGCCGGCCTCCGCGAAGAGGGCCTGGGCCTTCTCCGGGTCGTAGCGGAAGCCCTCGATTCCCTGGTTGATGGCCGGGAAGACCACCGGTGGGGTCAGGCTCTTGGCCGCCACCGCGTAGCCGTCGTAGACACCGTTGACGATGGTCTCCCGGTCGATGGCGTAGTTGATGGCCCGGCGCAGGCGCACGTCGGTGAGGGTGTCATAGGGCGGTTCCTGGTCGTGGGTGGCGAAGTAGAGCGCGTAGTAGGCGCTGGGCTGGGAGACGAAGAGCTGCACATCCGGTAGGGCCTGGACTTGGGCCGTGTTGTCCCGGGGCACGGGATCGATCATGTCCACGTCCCCGGACTGGAGGGCCAGGATGCGGGCGGAGTTGTCGGGGATGAAGCGGAAGGTGATGGCGTCCAACCGGGCCGCGTCCCCCCAGTACGCCTCGTTCTTCACCACCCGCAGGAACTCGTTCTGCTTGTACTCGTCCAGGCGGAAGGGGCCCGTGCCGATGGGGTTGCTGCCCGGGTCGCCCTTGGGCGAATACATGGCGTAGGAGGGATGGACCAGGTTCTCGATCACCCGGCCGAAGGGCACGGAGGTGGTCAGCTCCAGGGTGTATTTGTCCACCACCACGATGTCGTCCGGGGTGGTGGGGATCAGGGGCTGCCAGCGGGTGGCCTTCTCCAGGGACCACTTGGCGGCCTCCGCGTCGAACTCATCCCCGTTGTGGAACTTCACCCCCTGTCGCAGGTAGAAACGCCAGGTGTTGTCCCCCACGTACTCCCACCGCTCGGCCAGCCAGGGAACGATCCGGTAGTCGGGGGTCAGGCGCACCAGGGTCTCGGTGATGTTGGCGTTCAGGGGGTAGACGCCCAGGTTGGCGCCGTCTCCCTCCAGGCGGAACTGGTCGTTGCCCACCCCGATGACGATCGCCTTGGGGCGGCCGGTCTCTTCCACAGCCGGGGCCGCCTCGGGGCCGGTCCCGGGCTGGGGGCCGGCCGAGGGCGGCGCAGGAGAGGCACAGGCGGCCAGCAGTCCGAGGACGACTGCGGCGACGAGCAGGACGAGAGGGCGGGTGTGGCGGATCATGGGGTTTCCTCCTGGGCGGTGGCAGCTTGGTTTGTCACAGCACTCTGGGTCGAGGTCTCGTTCCGGGTGCAGGGCGCAAAGCGGTTTAGAAGGGGGCTCTACAGGGCAGGATGTGGCCCCATCCCTGTCGCTCGTCTGCCATTATACCCGGAGGTCTCCCCAGGCCGGGAGCACCTCTCGTGGATGCCGGGAGAGCAGGGGGGTCTCCCGCTGTTTTCGCGTCATCTGGGGCATGGGTGCATGAAATCGATCGGGGGGTGTGGGGGAGGGACCGGATGGCCCTGCGCCGCGCCACTTCACCTGCTGCACAACAGGCACATTCGCGCTCCTGATACCCGGGTTGGGGGGCTATGCTGGGCCCTGCAGGGGAGTGTCGGGAAGGGGGTTGGAAGAGATCCGCGGGAATCGTCGGCGAGGTATCCGGGAAGGAGGGTTTCAGCCATGCAACGTCTACGCATTCGTTCTGTGGGGCTGTCGTTGGGGGTGCTGCTGGCCGTCAGCTACGTCCTCTGTCTGGCCTGGGACCTGCTCTTCCCAGGTTGGGCCATGTACCCGGCCTGGCAACGGCTGCTGCCGGGCTTCTCCTGGAGCGCCTCGGGTCTGTTGATCGGCCTGGCCGAGACGTTGCTCTACGGCTACTATGTGGCCTTGATCTTCGTGCCTATCTACAACTATCTCCACCGTCAGGAGATGGGGCGCCAGCCCGGCGGGGGGCAGCCCATGGTCCGGGCCTGAAGCGTGCCGGTTTTCCCGGGGGTATCCAGACCTGCCCCACCCCGAGGGGACAGGTGGCCTGGGAAGAGCCAAGAATCGAGACGGGGTGGAGCCGACAGGCCCACCCCGTTCTCGTCTCCAGGGCCCGGCCCCTGGTCGGATCCGCGGCCGGGGAACCGGGGGGACGCCTGGCTCCATCCCCGGGGCCTGACGGGGAGGGGAGTACGCCATCTGGCTCTCCACCGTCGGGGGGATCCGCGCTGCAGCCACGCCCTCTTTCGGGGTACGCTCAGGGGGAGAGTGTCCCCATCGAGCGCCCTTCCCCGGGAAAGGAGAAGGGCTCAGCGGTACAGGGGCAGCGTCGCGAACGTGGAGGAGGGATACGATGACAACCATGGCAGGAAGACGTCACAGCCCGGTTCCCGCCCCGGGGGCGGGCTTCTGGGAGAAGGTGGATGAGCGGCTCGGTCTCTCGGGCTGGGCCTATCCCATCCCCGAGCATGCCAACAGCCTGCCCTACATGCTGGGTGGGCTCACCCTCTTCGGTTTTCTCATCCTGATCGCTACCGGGATCCTGTTGGCCCAGTTCTACAATCCCGATCCGGCCAATGCCCACGAGAGCGTGGTCTACATCATCACCCAGGTTCCCCTGGGCGATTTCGTGCGCAGTGTCCACTTCTGGGCGGCCAATCTGGTGGTGGTCACCGCGCTTCTGCACCTGATCCGGGTCTTCGTCACCGGCAGCTACAAGCGGCCCCGGGAGGTCAACTGGCTGGTGGGCCTGGGCCTGCTGGCGGTGACGCTGGGCTTTGTCTTCACGGGCACGGTCCTCAAGTGGGATCAGGAAGGGGTGGAGGCCCTGGCCCACAACCGGGAGATGGGCGAGCTGTTGGGCGTGTGGGGCGTCTGGTTCACCGGGGAGTTCAGTCGCAGTGTGCCCATCCTGACCCGGCTCTACCTGGGCCACGTCACCCTGCTGCCGGCGGTCTTCTCCCTGCTCATCATCGTCCACATCTACCTGGTCAAGCAGTTGGGGATGTCCCCCCGGGCCACGGAGGCGGCCGTCTCCGGCCCCCCCACCAAGGAGCAGGGTGATTCCAACTTCGCGGTCCACCTGCGCAAGTTGACCGGCTATGGGCTGCTCCTCTTCTCGTTGTTGGGGATCCTGGCCCTGGCCTGGCCGGCCCCCCTGGGGAGGGCCGGTGTGCCTGGGGTCGAGGTCACCAAGCCGCCCTGGATGTTCCTTCCCTTCTATCCCCTGGAGGATCTCTTCGGCATTCGGGGCCTGTTGGTCAGTGCGGTGGTGCTCTTCGTCCTGTTGGGCGCGGTGCCCTTCGTGGACCGGAGCCCGTGGCTCTCTCCCCGACGCCGCCGGGGCGTTCTGGTGGCAGGAGCGCTGCTTCTCCTGGCCCTTGTGGGGCTCGGGGTGTACGCGTGGATGAGCCGTCCGGTGCCCCATCTGATGGGGTAGAGGGGGGCTCACGAGAATGTGGAGGAGGCATCCGATGGACCGGATCACCGTCACCTTCCTGGCACTTCTGGCCCTGGCCACCTTCGCCTCTGGCCAGTTGTGGATTCGTGGAAAGCTGTGGATCGCCGGTTCGATGACGGCTCTGGACGGGGCCGTGGCCTTGGCCAGCGCCGTGTTGCTGGGGGCGACCCTCCTGGGGCTGGGCCGCATGCTCCACCGTACGGCCCAGATCCCGGCAGTGGTGGCCCAGGAGGACGGAGAAGATGCGTGGAACCCTGAAGATCCTCGGTAGACTCTGGCCGGCCATGGGCCTGGTGCTGGCCCTCATGGTCGTCCTGCTCCCATCCCCTCTCCGGGCCCATGGCGGCGCGGAGCTGACCGTCTCACCGTCCACGGTGGCGCCGGGGAGCACCATCCAGGTGGAGGGCGAGGGGGTGGAGCCCGGCGAGACGTTCACCGTCCGCTTGGAAGGGCTGAAGGCCCAGGCGGCGTTGGGCAGCGTGGCCGTGGGGGACGACGGCGATTTCCACGAGCGCTTCACGGTGCCCGCGGACACGCCACCCGGGACCTACCGGGTCGTGGCAGTGAGCCCGGAGGGGGAGACCCTGACGGCCGAGCTGAGGGTGCTCGACCAAGCCCAGGCAGCCCCTCCGGAGGTTCCCGCCACGCCCTCCGCGGAGTGGATGTCGTTGGATCGCAGCCGCTCGCCCGGGGAGTGGACGATCATCGGGGTGATCTTGCTGTTCAGCACGGGGTTGGGGTTGGCCCTGGTATGGGAGCGTCGCGGCAACCTGTGAGTTTCCCAGGATCTCCTGGCCTGGCCGTGGATCTGTCAGGAGCAGGGGCTCACCTCTGAGAGACGAGGACGGGGTGGAGCGGTAGGGTGCCACCCCGTCCTCTTTGCGGCGGTTGGCCGGGAATGCCCCAGGTTCCTACGGCGGCCCGGGAAAGGGGCCCTGGACCGTCTTCTCGTAGACCAACACCACCAGGGAGCGGGGCGGCAGAGCCAGGAAGTTGGGTGCCAGCCACTCCGGGCTGCTGTTCAGGTCCTCGGTGAGGAGGAAGACGCCCGGCTGGGAAGCCACCGGCTGCCAGCCGTCCTCCAGCCCGCTGCCCACCACCCCCTTGGTGTAGGCCGTCACCCGCCAGGTCTCCGTGAGGATCTGGCCGTTGTGGGCCATGCCGTAGTCGTCCGGGTTGAGGACGAAGTGGAAGGGCTGGGCCGTGTCCCGCCAGTTGGCCACGGTCACCGCCAGGTTGCCCGCCTGGTCCTGGAAGGCGGCGTGGAAGACGGAGGGAGTGCTCGCCAGCTCGAAGGGGGCCAGCTCTCCGCCCAGGGGCACAGCCCCCGGCGCGGTCATGGTGCTGACACTGGTCCCGGTGATCACTCGGGGCGGCGGAGCCATGCGTCCCAGGGTCAGGAAGGGCTTCAGGGCCGGCTGCCGGCGCAGTTGCACGATGTCCCGGTAGAAGGCCACCTCCTCCCCGAAGTAGGGGTCGTCCTTCAGGAAGATCACGTTGGGCGTGCGGCTCGTATCCGTGATGGGGCGCCGGAAGACCACAGGCCGCTGGCCGTAGGCGAAGGTCCATCCCAGGACCATGCGGTGGTAGTCCAGGTAGCGGTGGACCCAGGAGGGATCGCCGGCATCGGCCAGGGACTTGGCCAGGAGCAGGACGCTGTCGCCGGGCATGTCGAAGAGGGCCGGGTTGCCCATGGGCACGTACTCGTGGTAGACCGCGTCGAAGAGAGGGATGTAGCCCACGTACGGCCGGCTGTCCGTGTGCACCTGCCAGAAGTCGATGGCCGGGTAGGTGTTGGCCAGGGCCAGCCGATCCAGGCCGTACTCCCGTCCGCCCTCGCTGATGATGTAGCCATCCCCCACGTACTCCTCCCCCAACTGGGCCACCGTCGCGTAGATGGCCCGGGCTCCTTGGGCGAAGGCGTCTCCGCCCCCTACTGGATGGCCGTGGCGTTCCCCGAAGCAGACCTCGGCGTTGGGGAAGAAGTCCAGGTAGATGCCGTTCACCCCATGATCGCGGTAGAGGGGCTCGATCACATTGGCCGGGTAGTAGGTCTGGGCCAGGGCGGCGCCCATGTCCAGGGTGGCCATGCCCTTTGGATCCACGGCCAGCTCCCCCTGTCGGTCCATCAGCACTGCCCGTTCGGCCACCTGTTCCCGGATGTAGGAGGGGGTGCGGGTGTCCCAGGCCGAGGGGATGGTGTAGGGCAGGATGCGGTAGCCGCGGGCCACAGCCTCCTGCACGTTCTCCACGAAGCCGGGCCGGGCCGGGAAGTGCTCCGGCTGTTTCTCGCCGAAGGAGTGGTGGGGCCAGTCGTACCAGATGGAGACGGTCTCCGTGGGGGCTGTCCCCAGGTAGTCCCCCATGACCTGGAGATACTCCCGGTAGCCGGCGAAGTCCGTGGGGTTGTCCGGGGAGGCTAGGGTGGTCGCGTCGCCGATGAGATTGACGAACTCGTGGTCCAGGAGGTGGGCTGGGAGATCCGGGGCGGCGGCCAGGGGCCCCCGTTCCAGGAAGCCCTCCTGGGCCGCCCGCTCCCGGTACCAGGCCGCGGCGTCGAACCAGCAGGATTGCTCGTGCCGGCAGGGGAGGATGCCCAGGATCGCGTCCCCGGCCAGGGTCACGTCGTGGGGAGCCAGGGGGTTCACCGGGCGCCGCCCCAGGGCCAGGCGCAGGTAGGGGCCGCCTTTATCCGGCCCGTTGACGCCTCCGGCCAGGAAGTGCTTCAGGGCGAAACGCTCCTGGGGCGGATCGTCCACCGAGAGGAGCAGCAGGCTGGCCGCGCTGGCCATCGGGTCCGCGTAGGCGTTCAGGGCCAGGTTCTGGGTTGAGGGATAGAGCAGGTCCAAGGGCTCTCCGGCCTCGGTGCGGGCCGTCCGGGCTGGATCCCGCAGCCGCAGGCCGGTCAGCGTGCCCAGGTAGAGCTCGCTCTCCGGCCCTCTGTCCTCCAGGTCCAGCAGGGGGAGGTCGAAGCGCTCGATGCCCGCCCGTCCTCCGGAGCCTTCGTCGTACTCCACCCCGCCCGTGAAGCGGAGCAGGGGCTCCCCGGCCCGTATGTGCACCCGGACCGTCACGGTGAAGCGACCGCCGGTGGGGTCCTGGAGGCCGCCCCAGGTCAGTTCCACGCCTCGGTCGCCGGTCGCCTGCCAGGGCCGGGCCTGGAAGCGGGCGGCCGTGGATGGGGTGAGCTCGTACTCCTTCTGGGTGGACGGATCCCAGAGCTGAAGCCGCCAGAGGGGGCCTGGGGCCACCGCGTAGGTCACGGAGCGGGTGGCGGACAGGCGCTGGGTCAGGCGCTCCAGCACGTATCCCTGGAGCGGGTGGGGGGCCAGCCGGGCCGTGAGCCCACCTTCCGCCAGCAGGGTTCCGGAGGTGGGGGCCTTCAGGGCCAGGGGCAGGTGAAGGCTGCGGGTCATGGGGGCGCTGGCGGTCGGATCCAGGGCGGCCAGGGGACGGGGGCGGCCTGCCTGGGCCTCCCCTGGCTGCAGCAGGACCAGGAGGAGCAGGGTCAGGCCGGCGGCCCAGGTCCCCAGGGCCAACAGGGTTCGGTTGCGGGTGGACATGGGGTTCCTCCAGAGATCCGCCCCGGCCGGTACCGGGGCGCCGTCACGGTGGGGGTCGGACCCTCCATCCCTTGCGCGGCCCGGCCTCCCGATGCCGGTGGAGGCACGGCCGCTGGAAAGGGGCTGGAGCCCCCCGACGGGTCTTCTCCGGGAGGAAGGAAAGGGGCACCGTGCGCTGCGTACCCATCCTTCCACCTCTCTTCGACCGGGTTTCGATAAGGGCGACACGTTCTACAAGGGAATACACGGTACGGCGAGATATGTTGCAGCGGATTGGGCTCGGGCCAGGGCACACATGGGCCCCCTGCTGGGGCCCGGGGAGGGCAGGCCTTTCCCTCCCTCCGGGCCGGCCATAGGAGGACCTTTCCCCATGGCCTCTGTTGTTTGACCCTTCGCCGGTGTCCGGGCTATGATAGCCAGGGCCAGGATGTGGGGTGGCGGAGGGTCGGGAGAGAGAGGAGGACATATTGCTCATGGAGGCGTCGGCACGGACCTCTCCGGTGTCATCCTCCCTCCGTTCCCTGTCCACTCCGCTGCGTCGGGCCCAGGAACGCTATGTGCTCTTTCCCAGGCCTGCACCGGGTCGGCGCCATCTGGTGTTGGTGGGCGTGAGCGGTGGCGGGGACAGCGTGGCCCTGTTGCATGGGCTCCACGCCCTGGCCCAGGAGTGGCGGTTGCTCCTGCATGTGGGCCACGTGGATCACGGCCTCCGGCCGGATTCGGAGGAGGATGCGGCCTTTGTGGCCCAGATGGCCCGGGAGCTGGGTCTGCCCTGCCATCTCCACCGTCTGGAGCCGACAGCGCTGCGGGGCCCTGGGCGCAACCTGGAGGCCCAGGCTCGCCAGGCCCGTTACCGGGCACTGGCCCGAATGGCCCGGGAGGCCTGGACCCGGAGTGGGGAGGCGGTGGACCCGGCCATCGTGTCGGTGGCCGTGGCCCACACGGCCACCGACCAGGCCGAGACCTTGCTCATGCGCCTGATCCGAGGCAGCGGCCCGGTGGGCCTGGCCGGCATGCGGCCTGTACGCCTGTTGGTGGAAGGCAGCGCGGAGAGCTCGGCAGCACTGCCCCGGATCCACCTGGTCCGGCCCCTGTTGGAGGTCACCCGAGAGGAGGTCCGGGCCTTTCTGCGGGCGGCCGGGCTGCCCTGGCGCGAGGACCCCACCAACCGGGATCTGGACCGGATGCGTAACCGAATTCGCCACGGGCTCCTGCCCCGGCTCCGGGAGCTCAACCCCCAGGCGGAGCAGGCCCTGGCCCGGGCCGGCCTGCTCCTGGCCGACGAGGTGGATCGGCTGCTCCGCCTGGACCAGGAGGCCTTTGCCCGTCTCCGTGTCCATCAGGACTCGGATCGGGTGGTGCTGGACCGGGCGGGCTTCCTCTCCTTGGACCGGGCCACCCAGCGTGGCGTGTTGCGATGGGTGTGGAAGGTGATGGGGGCTTCTCCCGAGGCGCTGGACTACGACACGGTGGAGGAGATCCGGCTGGCCCTGGTCCAGCGCCCTGGAGCCACGGGTCCCCACCCCGTTGGCGGCGGTGTGGGGTGGACGGCGAGCCGCGAACATATCGTCGTCCACCGGGAAGGCACGCCGGCCTTTCCTCCCGAACAGCCCCATCTGTCGCCCGGCGCCCGTTGGCCTGTGCCGATCCCGGGTGAGGTGGTGGTCTCGGGCTGGCGCCTGCGGGCCGAGGTCCTCGCCCGGGAGGATCTGCCCCCGGACTGGACTCGGCAGGGCCCCTGGCACGCCTTTCTGGATGCCCAACGGCTCCGTAGCCCTGTGTTGACCACGCCCCGGCCCGGCATGCGGATCCAGCCCCTGGGCATGGGGGGGCGTTCCCGGAGCCTGGGGGACCTGTTCACCGACTGTCGGGTGCCGCCGGCCCTGCGCCCGGGGTGGCCCATGGTGGTGGACGAGGCCACGGAGCAGGTGGCCTGGGTCTGTGGCCTGCGGGTGGCCCATCCGTTTCGGATCACCGAGCAGACTCGCCGGGTGGTGCACCTGTGGTGGGAGGCGACACCGTGAGCCTGCGTCCGTTGGTGTTGTGGGTGGGCCGTCAGGGGTGGACCCTGCGCATGGGCCCTCGGACTCCGGAGGAGGTTCGAGGGGTGGTGCGCACGCCCCAGGGCGAGCAACCCTTCCGCTATGAGCGGACGACGCGTCGTCTTCACCTGGAGGGCCGGGTGGTTCGGCTCGATCCCCACGGCTGGGAGGTGGACGACCAGGGGCGGATCGTCTTCCGCTCTCAAAGGCCCGACACGGACTCCTGAGCGTCTCCGATCGCGCTGGGATGGTCCCCTCCCGTTCCGGGGGCATGTGCCCGGTCTCCTCCCTGACATGTTCCGGGCCTGGGGACTCCAAGCGTCGGCCGGGGCGTATGGAGCAACCACGAGGATTGGACGAGGACTGGATCGGTGACGAATTGGATGGAGGTTCCCCGGGGAACGGTGACCCTGAAGCCGGGGCGGGAGAAGCCGGTGCGCCAGCGACACCCGTGGATCTTCAGCGGGGCCATCGCGCGCATCTCTCCAGAGGCAGAGGACGGGGATCTGGTAGACGTCCGGGCTGCGGACGGGGCATGGTTGGCCCAGGGTTTTCTGAACCGACGCAGCCAGATCCAGGTGCGCATCCTCACCTGGCAGGAGGGGGAGACGGTCGACGAACACTTCTGGCGTCGTCGCCTCCTGCGGGCCGTGGACGTGCGTCGTCCTCCGGTGGTGGAGGAGACCACCGATGCCTGTCGGCTGGTGAACGGCGAGAGCGATTTCCTGCCCGGGCTGGTGGTGGACCGCTACGCGGACTGGCTGGTGTTCCAGGCAGGTACCCTGGCCATGGACCGGCGCAAGCGCATGTTGGCGGCTCTCCTGCTGGAGATCACCGGGGCCCAGGGGGTGGTGGAACGCAGCGACATGACGGTCCGGCGCATGGAGGGACTGCCGGAGAGTCGAGAGGTCCTGGCCGGCGTCGCTCCGCCGAACCCGGTGACCATCCGAGAGGCCGGCCACCGTTTCCTGGTGGACCTGGAGAGGGGGCAGAAGACCGGCTTCTACCTGGACCAACGGGTGAACCGTCAACGGGTGGCCGTCTACTGCCGCGACCGGACGGTGCTCAACGGCTTCGCGTACACCGGCGGGTTTGCGGTCCACGCGCTGGCCGCGGGGGCCCGCCATGTGACCAACGTGGACACCAGCGGCGATGTGCTGCGCCTGGCCGCGGAGAACCTGCGCCTGAACGGCTTCGACGCCGAGGGGCAGGCCGAGACGGTGGTGGGCGATCTGTTCCAGCTCCTGCGGCTCTGGCAGACCGAGGGACGACGCTTCGACGTGATCGTGCTGGACCCCCCGAAGTTCGCGTCCCGGCGCAGTCATCTGGATCGGGCCCTGCGGGGATACAAGGACATCAACCTCCAGGCGTTCAAGCTCCTGCGACCGGGGGGGATCCTGGCCACCTTCAGTTGCAGCGGCCTGGTAGACCCGCCCCTGTTCCAGAAGGTGGTCTTCGGCGCGGCCCTGGACGCGGGGCGGCAGGTCCAGATCCTGGAATGGCTTCGGCAGGCCCCGGACCACCCGGTGGCCCTGACCTTTCCGGAGGGCGCCTACCTGAAAGGTCTCATCTGTCGTGTGGTCTACTGATGTCGTGTGGTCCACAGATGTCGCGTGCTCCACTCACGTCATGGGGGGTCACTGTGGCCCACTGAGCGCGCGGTCGGCTGATCCCTGCTGAGCGCTGGGGCCCTCACGCCCTGTGGGCGGGCGGCCCCTGGAGCGCTGGATGGCGGATGCGAACCCATCGTCCTTCCCCTTCCTCCATGCCCCCCTGGATCCAGGCCCTTCGCCGGCGTCTGCGCGGCCCCTTGCCGGGTCGGGTGGCCCAGGCCCGGATGGCTCCCTGTCCCCGCCCAGGATGGGAGCCGGACGTCTCCCACCCCGGCCCCCCTCGGGAAGGGGCGGTGCTGATCCTCCTCTACCCCTGCCAGGGCCCGATCCATCTTCCCCTGATCCGACGTCCCGAGTACAACGGCGTCCACAGCGGACAGATCGGCCTGCCCGGCGGTGGCAAGGAGGCCGGAGACCCGGATCCGGTGGCCACGGCTCTGCGGGAGGCCCAGGAGGAGATCGGCGTGGACCCGGCCGCGGTGACGGTGTTGGGTGAACTCACTCCCCTCTACATCTGGGCCAGCCACTTCCAGGTACAGCCGGTGGTGGGGTGGACACCCCGGCGTCCCCATTTCCGCCTGGATCCCCAGGAGGTGGCCGGTCTGCTGGAAGTCTCCCTGCAGGAACTTCGGGATCCCGCGAACCGGGAAGAGGAGGAATGGATGCTGCGGGGGCGTCGGGTTCGGGTGCCCTTCTTTCGGATCCAGGGCCAGGTGGTCTGGGGGGCCACGGCCATGATCCTGAGCGAACTGTTGGCGCTCCTGGAAGAGACGCTTGCCCCCCACTGACCCGCCGGGTTTGGGGAAGGCCCGCCTGGATGGTAGGATCGGGGAGGATCGGACGACCCTGGCCCGGTGCAGGTCTCCGGCCAGGGCCATGGGAGAGGATGGAACCACCGTGTTCGCCGAGATGAGTGGAGCCGGGCTTCCTTGCACTGGGGGAAGGCGTGCCCATTGGTGGGGGCTGGGGCTGGCCGCGGGGCTGCTCCTGGGCCTCCTCCGTCCCGTCGGGGCTCAGGAGCCCTCCCCGCCCTTGGTCCTGGCCTTCTACTACCTGTGGTACGATGAGACCACCTGGACCCCTGCCCGGGTGCCGGACATCCCCCTGGAGCCCTACGTGAGCCGGGATCCCCAGGCCATGGCTCGACACATCCAACAGGCCCGGTCCGCGGGGATCGATGCCCTCCTCGCGGCCTGGTACGGCCCGGAGGGGGAATCGAACCAGACGGAGCCCAACCTCCGGACCCTGTTGGACCAGGCGGCCGCGGCGAACTACCGGATCGGGCTCCTCTTCGAGACGGACTCGCCGTTCCTGCCCGACCTGGACGCCACCCGTCGGGCCCTGGTCCACGCGCAGACGGTCCACGCCGCGCATCCGGCCTACCTCCGGGTCCAGGGGCGCCCGGTCCTCTTCTTCTGGCGGGTCTCCCGTTGGCCGGTGGACACCTGGCGCCAGCTCCGCGCGGAGGTGGATCCCTCCCAGGGTGCCCTGTGGATCGCGGAGGGCGTGGATCCGGCCTATCTGGCCGTGTTCGACGGGCTCTACCTCTACAGCAACACCTGGAACCCACCCACGGATCTGGATTACACCAACCGCAAGTTCGCCCGGCTGGTGGCCCAGGCAGGCGAACGTCTGGGCGCCTCCAAACGCTGGGTCGCGACGGTCATGCCCGGCTACGACGACACCCGGACGGGCCGGGCCAACGCGTTTGTCAGGGATCGGGAGGGCGGGGCCTACTACGCGGCCTCCTGGCAGGCGGCCATGGCCAGCCACCCGGCCTGGATCGTCATCACGAGCTTCAACGAGTGGCCCGAGGGGACCTACATCGAACCCAGTCAGGCCTACGGCAGGCTCTACCTGGACCTGACCGCGGAGTGGGCAGCTCGTTTCAAGGCCCAGGCCTCCACGCCGGGACAGGTCCGGGGGGCCTCGGTGGCCCCTGTCGAGGAGACTGTCCAGGCCCCTGCACCGACGCCGGCGCCGACGCCCACACCCACCGAACCCACCGCGGTGGTGGCCGTC
>JALSIX010000031.1 GCA_026989655.1 Caldilineaceae bacterium | reverse complement strand
TCGAGGAGGCCAAGGGGTTGACGGTAGACGGCGTTCTCACTGCGGTGGGCACGGTTTCCCGGCCCATCACCTTCACGGGGACGTCGGAGCAGCCGGGTTGGTGGACCAACATCCGCATTCGTGGCACGTCGGCGGTGCCGAACGTGGGCAGCGAGCTGGGCTGGGTGACGGTGGAGTACGCTGGTCGCTCCTACGCCAACCTCTATCTGCAGGACGCCCAGGTCAACATCACCAACAGCACCTTCCGCTACAGCAGCAAGGACGGGATCTACGCGTGGGCCGGCGGGGTGGCCCACATCACGGACACCCAGTTCATCAGCAACACCGAGTATGCGGTTCGGTTTGCGGACGGGTCCATGAATCCGGTTCTGGCCCGTTTGGGTGGAGTGGGCAACGGTGTGGATGGGGTGGCCTTGGGGAGTGGGACCCTCAGTGGGCCTCACATCTGGGAGGAGATGGGGTTGCCCTACGTGGTGGTAGGCAACGGATCGGTGGAGGCGGGTGCTTCGTTGACGGTGGAGCCTGGGGTGGAGGTGCGTTTCGAGGAGGCCAAGGGGTTGACGGTAGACGGCGTTCTCACTGCGGTGGGCACGGTTTCCCGGCCCATCACCTTCACGGGGACGTCGGAGCAGCCGGGTTGGTGGACCAACATCCGCATTCGTGGCACCTCGGCGGTGCCGAACGTGGGCAGCGAGCTGGCCCATGTGACGGTGGAGTACGCTGGTCGCTCCTACGCCAACCTCTATCTGAAGGACGCCCAGGTTCGGATCACGGACAGCCGTTTTCGGTACAGCAGCAAGGACGGCATCTACGTCTGGACCGGTGGCGGACGCTCGGTCGTCGAACGCAGCCAGATCGTGGACAACGCAGGATATGGCATCAACAACCGGGACACTGAAACCCCCTTGCGGGCCGAGAACAACTGGTGGGGTTCGGATACGGGCCCTCGGGACGACAACGGCTGCAATCCTACAGGCACGGGCAGCAAGGTCAGCGAAAACGTCTTCTTCAAGCCTTTCCTGAGCTCCCCCAACGAGGATCCGGGGCCGGTCGCGCCGGGGGATGCCCGGCTCCTCAGTATTGAGCCCCAGGGGTGGTTCATCCCCGCGGATGGCGTCACCCAGGCCTGGGTGACCATCACCCTGCGCGACGGCAACGGCCAGCCGCTGGCCGGTCGACGGGTGCGTCTCCACAGCACTCTGGGCGAGGTGACCGATGGTGCCCTGACCGACGTTCAAGGGCGTTCCTTCGCCTACGTCACGTCCGACGTTGCCGGGGACGCTGCCTTGACGGCGTCGTTGGATGCCGAGACATGCGAGATGGCCCTGTCCACCTCTGCCACGGTGACCTTCACCGCCTTCGAGCCCGGCAGCGAACTTCTGCCCGACGCGGCCGCGCCCTATGCCAACGGCGGGTTGAAGTACTCGCCGGCACCCATCGTGCGGGGCGTCACCACCACCCTGAGCGTGGATCTCACCAACCCGAACGACTTCCCCATCCGTGTCAACGGCTCCTTCGGTTTCGCCCAGTTGGGCATCGGCCTGCCCTTCGGCCCCCTGGGCGAAGTCCAGGACCTGGAGATCCCGGCCAGGGGAAACAGAACCGTCTCTGTCCAGTGGGTGCCGCTGATATCCGGGAAATACTGCGCGGTCTTCGACTACAACTGGACGCCTGTGGGCGCGACCGGGGCGGCCCAGATCGGGGAGAAGACGTTCCGGGCCCAGTCCAATCTGAGCGTCTACCCTGGGACCCTGGGCTCCAAGGGGGAGAAGGAGAGCCTGGAAAAGGCCGACAAGGCCTTCGGCGTGGTGAGCAAAGCTCCGGGCGCCAAACAGCTCTTCGTGCAGAAACACCTGATCGGACGATGGTGGCAATGGCTCAAGGAGACGGCGGCAGAGATATCCCGGGCATTGGGCGGTGATCCGCCTCGACAGGACTACCGGACCATCGCCATGCCGGAGTGGTCGGTGGTGCCTCCGGTGCAGCCGGGGGCGGATCTCTCCCAGGCCCGGGCCGACGCCATGAACGCGGTCACGGACGCGCTCCTGGACGTGGTGGCCTATGGACAGGCCGCGACCATCTCCCTGGATCGCTACGGCGGCGCGGCCGCGGCCAGCGATCTGGAGTGGAGCGCGCAGCAGGCCGCCGCGCTGATCTACTACAAGCAGAAGATGGGCCAGGCCATGCTCGCCACCGCGGACGCTCTGGATGTGTTCATCCAGGTGCTGCGGACGGAGGGGGACGATCAGTTGGTCATCACCCTGGCGGATGCCCAGGCCTACCAGGATCGCCTGCGCACCCAGGGCTTCACAGCCCAGGAGATCCAGGACGCCAAACTCATCGGCTGGACCGACGAGGAGATCGAGGCGTACCGGCAGGAGATCCTGGCCGTGGATCCTGCCACCATGGTCGGGGATCTGGTCCAGATGTTGGTCGCCGAGGCCAGTGTCCTGCGTGAGACTGGCTCGGTGTTGGCCAAGGGGCAGAACTTCCCCACACCCAGCAACACGGCTGCGGGACGTTCCGCCTCCCCGGCGAACAACCTGGCCCGGGTCTACACCGCGCGCACGTCCATCCAGGTGGGGAATCCGGCCAACATCACCGACACCCTCACCCTGCGGGTGCGGCGGGTGAACCTGCCCGGCGACTGGAGCGTCTCCGTGAGCCCCATCACGGCCACTCTGGCCCCAGGAGAGGTGATCACGGCCACGGTGACGGTGGCGCCGGGAGGGCCAACCGTACAGGGAACCGTGTCCCGGGTGGCAGTGGAGGGATACAATGGCCAAGGAGAACTGATCAGCGGGGTTGTGGTGGAGGTGTTGGTGCCTCGGGCGGCCTACTTCGACGGCAAACTGCGCCTCTACCTGCCCTCGGTGCAGAGATGAGAAATAGGTAATGGGAAATAGATAAGGAGTAGGGGGTAATGAGGAGCCCGATCGCCCACTCTCCCTTTACTCCTTACTCCTTACTCGTTACTCATTGCCCCCCACCTCCAACATCTTCCCCCGGTTGGCCAGCTCCCGGCCGTCCACCGCCTGGCGGACCCGGTGCATGAGGGCCATCTCCGTGGGGCCGAACATGCGGGGCAGGAAGCTCCGCTTCTCCATGCCCACTCCGTGCTCCCCGGTGATGGAGCCGCCCAGCCGGATGCAGAGGTCCAGGATCTTGCCGGCCAGCTCTTCGGCCCGTTCCAGCGCGCCCGGCTCCCGGCCGTCGAAGAGGATGAGGGGATGGAGGTTGCCGTCGCCCGCGTGGAAGACATTGGCCACGGGGATGCCGTACTCCTGGCTCAGGCGGCTGATGGCGGCCAGGGCCTGGCCCAGCTTGCTCCGGGGCACCACGCCGTCCTGGACGATGTAGTCCGGGGCCAGGCGGCCCACCGCGGAGAAGGCGGCCTTGCGCCCCTTCCAGATCCGGGCCCGTTCGTCGTCGCTCTGGGCCGTGCGCAGCTCCACCGGCTCCGTCCCCTGGATCACCTGGAGTAGGTGGGCGAACTCCGCCTCCACCGCCAGCGCCTCCCCTTCCAGCTCCACGATGAGCAGGGCCTCGGTGCGGGGATAGCCGGCCTGGGCCCCCACCTCCGCGGCCTGGATGGCCAGCCGGTCCATGATCTCCATGGCCCCGGGGAGGAGCCCGGAGGCGATGACCGCGCTCACCGCGTGGCCGGCCGCCTCCAGGCTGTCGTACGCGGCCAGGAGGGTGCGGAAGGTCTCGGGCTGGGGCAGCAGGCGCAGGGTGATCTCCAGGGCGATGCCGAAGAGCCCCTCGCAGCCCACGAAGAAGCCGGTCCAATCGGGCCCCACCCCCTCCAGGCTTTCCCCGCCCAGGTGGACCACCCGGCCGTCCGGGAGCACGGCCTTGATGCCCAGGACATGGTTGCTGGTCATGCCGTACTTCAGGCAGTGGGCTCCGCCGGAGTTGAAGGCCACGTTGCCGCCGATGGTGCAGATGGGCTGGCTGGAGGGGTCCGGTGCGTAGTACAGGCCGTGGGGCGCTGCCGCCTGGGAGACGTGGAGGTTGATCACTCCCGGCTCCACCACCGCGATGCGCTGGTCCGGGTCCAGGCGCAGGATGCGGTTGAGCCGATTGAGGGCGATGACGATGCCTTCCTTCACCGGCAGGGAGCCGCCGGAGAGGCTGGTGCCGCTGCCCCGGGCCACGAAGGGGACCTGGTGCTGGTGGCAGAGACGGACCGTCTCGATGACCTCCTCCTGGCTCTCGGCCAGGACCACCGCGGCGGGCCGTTGGCGGAAGGCGGTCAGAGCGTCGGATTCGTACGCGGCCAGCTGGGCGGTGCGGGTCAGTAGCCGCTCCGGAGGATAGAGGCGGGCCAACGCGGCAAGGAGAGGGTGGGTGTGGTCCATGAGAGGCTCTCCAGGGTGAAGGGGGAGGGGTGAGGCGAGCGAAAACGCACGGGAAAGGGTGTTCTCATTTTCGTCCAGATGGAGGGTTTGGTCAAGTGGGTGTGGAAACGAAACGCCCCCCGTGGTAAACTGACAGCAAGCCTCAGCACCCTCGCCCCACGTTGCGCCTCCTATTCCACAACCCCGCCCGGCTTCCGCTGGTGATTTCTGCTTTTGTTCTGTCTTTGCTTCGGGCACGCGCTGAAGCGCGCACTACGAACTGAACTATCGCGCCGCCACAGCAGCACTGTTACACGGCCAGGGCTCCAATTTTTAAGCTTTCCTTGCTTGACAATCACCCCCCCCTTGTGGTAAAC
>JALSIX010000030.1 GCA_026989655.1 Caldilineaceae bacterium | reverse complement strand
CTTGTCGATGGCGTACTGACGGTAGCCCGAGCGGGGATCCGGGGAGACCACATCGCCCCAACCGCCGTCCCAGGGCTCGCCGCTCATCTCCCAGGCCAGCCACTCCGTGTGGGTGACGGCGATGGTGGAGTAGAGGGAGAAACCGCTGGGATACCAGAGGGTCACCTTGACGCCCCGGGCGTGGGCCTCGTCCACTAGCCGTTTCAGGGCATCTTCGCCGCCCCAGGCCGGGGAGACGGTGAAGTCCCAGGGTGCGTGGCCGGACTCCAGGCCCGGATAGGGGGGATCCTCCGCGTCGCTCTTCCAGGGGGGCTGGATGATGACGTTGCGGATGCCCGCGGCCTCGGCCCGGGGCAGTTGCTCTCTGCGGAAATCATCGAACCAGACCCCTGGCTCCAGAGGCTGGTTCCAGACCACCGACGGGACAGGGCGAGAGGCCGCCACCCCAGCGTCCGCGCTGTAGCCGCTCTTGACCGTCTCGAAGAGTTGGGCCCAGATGTCATTGACGGTCATCCGCTCCGTCCCACCCCGAGGGGTGGCGAGCCAGAGGAGTTTGGGTGTTTCCCGGGTGTCGCCCACGCCCAGGGGGATGTCGAAGTCGTAGACATGCCGCCCCTCCTCCTCGCTCAGGCGCACGGTGGCCGCCACCGGCTTCTCGAAGAGGGCCAGAACCGTCCGCCCGGGCCCGCTGCGGAAGACGAAGGACTGGCTTTCGCCGAACCACTGGGCCTTGGGGTAGCGGGGCGCGCCCTGGAAGGTGAAGGGCTCCTCGGAGAGCACCCGGAAGAACTGCTCCACCTGCCAGTCGTTCCGGGCCAGGGCCAGGGGGAAGGTCAAGCGGGCGCTCAGGGCGTTCTTCAGCCCCGAGCCGCTCACCCGCAGGCGCATGCCCACCCCGGGGAAGGTCTGGCCGGCCACGGTGGTCTCCTCCTGGGAGAAGATCCACTCCAGGGCGCCTGTCTTGCCCCCGTCCGTCACTGTCCAGGAGAGGATCACCTCGTTGCCCACCACCTTGGCCTCCTGGAAGGTGGCCAGCTCCAGGTTCAGGCTGCGCTGGCTTCGGCTCCAGTCCGTGGGCCACTTCTTGGTGCTCACGTAGCTGTCCCGGTAATGGCTCCAGGGCTTGGGGGGCGGGGAGATGGGGGTCCCGTCCAGCAGGGTGAGGACCGCGGCCGCCATCCAGGGCTGGCCGGGCGGGGTCTTGAGCACCGTCTGCTGGCCGATGACCAGGCGGCTCAGCCCGCCCGGAGCGCCCACGCTGTTGCGGGGGAACTCCAGCAGGACCTGGCCGGGGAAGCGCACCTCCAGCTTGTCCGTGGTCTCCTGGATGGTGGGGCCGGCGGAGGGATAGGTGACGGTGCTGCGGGGCGGGCTGATGGCCGGGTCGTCCCAGAAGAGGATGGCCCGGGGCGGGATGGAGCCCTGGTCCTGGTACTGGATGATGCGGTCACCGAAGGAGAAGCGGGTGTAGATGGCGGCCAGGCTGGGCTCGTCGAAGCTCGCGGTGAGGTAGAGGCTCCGGAAGGAGAAGGTGTCCACGCCGCCGTCAAAGCGCAGGCAGAGGGTCTGGGTCCCCTGGAGCCCGCTGGGGAGGGAGATGTCCGGCTGGTGGACCTTCTCCTCCGTGGCCGTCCAGACGGTCTCCCAGCTGCTGCCGCCGTCCCCAGAGAGGCGCACCCGGAAGCCGGGCAGGGTCTCCAGGGTGGTGCGCAGGGAGCCGCTGGGGTCGGTCAGGCGCAGGGAGCGCAGAGGCCGGCCGAAGTCGAAACAGTACTGGATATAACCGCTGGCGTAGAACGAGATCTGGTTCTCCGGGTCCAGCCAGTAGAAGAGCTCGGCCGGATTGCTCATGGTGGCGTCCACCATGACCTTGGCCTTCACCGGGTCGTCGTGCAGCCGGTCGATGGACTGGAGCTTTCCGTCGATGGGCTCCTGTTTCCACTCCGGCTCCCGCTCTCGCCAGTAGGGATCGAAGAGGTCGTAGTAGGTGAAGAGGGCCGTGCCGTCGGGTTGGATGGCGAAGGCCGACTCGGTGGGCATCTGGTTGAGCAGGACCAGGCCATCGAAGTCGGGCTTGGTCAGGGGATCCACCGCGAGGAGACCCACGGTGGTGGTGATGTCCCGAGGCGCGCTCAGGGTGACGATGGTGGGCGAGGCGCTGATGTCCAGGATGCGGTCGCCCTGGTCCGCCAGGATGGCGCTATCCGCCCAGGAGAAGCGAGCCGCGTCCGCGGGCAGGACCGGCGGGATGGTCTCGGTGAGGCCCTGGCCCTGGGCGGTCTCGCTACCACAGGAGGCCAGGCCCAGTCCCAAGAGAAAGACGATGAAGAGCCAGCAGGCGATCCGGAGCAGGGCCGGAGATGGAGGACGAAGCGAGGAGCGGACGGAAGATTGGACGGGGGTTCGGCTCATGATGGAACTCCTTGAACGGTGGCAGTGACAACGGTTCGCCCTTCACCCACCATTTCCCCGGGAGCGCCCACAGGCCCCAGACGAAAACGCCGAAGCCCGGCAACCGCACCAGGGGAAGAGCGCCCCGGAGGCGACGAGGAGCGCCTGCCCTGTATACAACGCGCAAACGGGAAAGGTTACAGGGAGCCTTTCCCGCAGGGCGATGATGGGTCTGTATTGGGCCAGATGGCGGTGTCTTTTCTTTTCCTCCGCCTGCCCCGCGATTTTTTCCCTTGTCCCCGTGTAGTACCCTGTAGATATGACGCCCCGATCCGATGCAGAGCTGGTGCGCTGCGTCCGCGACGGCTCCTTGGAGGCCTATGGCGAGCTGGTGCAGCGCTACCAGAGCGCGGTCTTCAACACCTGCTACCGTGTCCTGGGCCGCCGCCTGGAGGCAGAGGACCTGGCCCAGGAGACCTTCATCCGCGGCTACCGGCGGCTGGAGACCTTCGACGCGGGCCGGCCTTTCGGCCCCTGGATCCGTCGGATCGCGGTGAACCTGTGCCTGAACCATCTGCGGCGGCCCGGGCTCCAGGACGCGCCGCTGGACCAGATCCAGGAGCGATGGCTGCGTTCGAGCCGGGGTGATCCCGTGGCCATCCTGGTGCGCGCGGAGGAGGCGGAGCGGGTGTGGCAGGCCATCCAGGAGCTGCCGCCCCACTACCGGGCCGTGATCGAGCTCCGCCATTTCCAGGACCTCTCCTACGCGGAGATCGGGGAGGTGCTGGGCATCCCGCTGAACCACGTGCGTACCCATCTCCATCGGGCTCGAAAGGCCCTGGCCCAGAGGTTGCGCGACGATGGCTGAATCCCACCCACATCCACCCGAATGGATCTTCCACGCCTACCTGGATGAGGAGCTGGATCCGGAGGAGCGATCCGGGTTCGAGGCCCACCTGAGCTCCTGTCTCGACTGCACCCAGGTCCTGAGGGAGCTGGAGCACCTCTTCGCGGCCATTGCCCAAGTCCCCGCGGTGCCCTTGGAGCGGGATCTGGCGGCCGCGGTGCGGTATCGGCTCCAGGCCGCGCGGTCCCAGGGCCGCCTGGACAAGCTGGCCTGGCTTCTGGTCCTGGAACTGGCAGGGGCCGCGCTCCTGCTCGCGGTGGCCGGGCCCACCCTGGCTGCCGACGCGGGGAGGGCCGTGGCCTGGGTGGGGCAGCAGGTGGCCCAGGCCACGGCCGGTTGGGAGGTGCTGGCTTCGGCACCTGGGGAGTGGCTCGAGCTGCTCCCCAGGACGGTAACGTGGCCCCTGGCGGGCCACATCTCCCTGGCAGAGACAGCGCCCTTCCTCGCGGTCCTGTGGATCTTGGGCAATCTCTACCTGCTGAGACACGGCTCGGTGGAGGCCCGGTGAGGGGCACGGAGGACGCCGGCCGCGTCCCTATCCCATGCCAGCAGAGGGGAGGCCATCGCCTGTACTGGCCCTATCCCCTTTCTGGATCTTCCCCTCGCGCTGCGGAACAGCGGAGGCGGTGAAAAGCGGGGTTGTGGGCTCCATGGCCGGCGCGCCCGTGGGTCAGGAGCCCACAAGGCCCGACCTACACGGCGAGCGGCCAAGGGGGACGGGGATCCGTTCTCCCGAGCCGGGAGTCGCGAGCGGAAAAACCGGGGAAGGAGAAGACGATGGCCGACCTGATCGCTCTGGCCCTGCTCAGCATGGGCACACTGCTCTCGCTGGTGGCCCTGTTCGTGGTGTTGGCCGGCCTGTTTCCCGAGCTGATGGTCGACATCCGACACGTGGCCCACACCCGTCCCGGACACAGCCTGGGCGCGGGGGTCATCAACCTGATCTTCGCCCTGGCCGTGGCCCTGGCCCTCTTCACCCTGGCCGAGGACCAGGGGCTGGACGCGCTGGGGGGCCTGGGGCTCCTGTGGCTTGCCCTGGTGGGCTTCGGCCTGGCCCTGGGCCTGGCGGCCATGGCCCAGCTTGTGGGGTACCGGCTGAACCCGGAATGGCCCCCCTGTCGCCGTTCCCTCTGGGGAGGCCTGGCCCTGATCCTGGCCGGGCTGGCCCCTGGGGTGGGCTGGCTGGTCCTCTTTCCCTACGTGGCGCTCCTTGGGTTCGGCAGCGTCATCCTGGCCCTGTGGTCCCGCCGGGCCAGGCGACCGGAGACCAAGTGAGAACCCCCTCCCCCAACCTGGGGGAGGCCGGGTGGGGGTCCCCCGTCCCGGGGAGGGAACCGGCCGCGGGGAACCCCCTAGCCTGGAGGACCGACGCGCAACACCCCATGAAGCCAACAACCTCACAAACGAGGAGTGCGCATCCTGAGATGCGCACGGCACACCCGGCCAGACCACGCGCATTGGAAATGC
>JALSIX010000029.1 GCA_026989655.1 Caldilineaceae bacterium | reverse complement strand
TCCGCCCAACCCTTCAAACTCAGTACCTTCGTGATCGCCGCCGTCAGCGTCGTCTTCCCGTGGTCCACATGCCCAATCGTCCCCACGTTCACATGGGGCTTCGTCCGCTGAAACACTTCCTTCGCCATGGAATCAATGCCTCCTCGAGATGATGGTTGCCGGGATCCGCGCGGCAATGGGTCGATCTGACTCGTCCGGCCCACACAAGGGTGCCGCCCATCCCTCGGACAGGCGGCACCCCCAGCGCTGCTTGCGGCCCGTTCCACGGAGCGGGAAGCGCCTACATCCGTTCAGGAGCCCACAACCGGACTTGAACCGGTGACCTCGTTCTTACCAAGAACGTGCTCTACCGACTGAGCTATGTGGGCTCGAGTGGGCGGGGGCGGATTCGAACCACCGTAGGCATACGCCGGCTGATTTACAGTCAGCTCCCTTTGTCCACTCGGGCACCCGCCCAAACCACCAGGGTTTGAGAGTGGATGTAGCGTCCGCTGGACCGCAAAGCAGCCCCAGACCCCATGAAAGGTACTCACGTGTGCCTGTCCAGGCCCACGGACGAGACCGACGAATGCTCGGCAGCGTCCGTCGGCAAGAGCCGACGATCGGACTCGAACCGATAACCTGCTGTTTACAAGACAGCTGCTCTGCCGATTGAGCTACGTCGGCACGTCTGCTCCTGACCTGGGCCATTATAGCACAACTGACCCTTGGGTCAAATCCAGGACGCCTCAGATTCCACACCGGTTCCCGAGCCCCCAGGAGATGGGCCCGCTCCGGCCGATCGCCCCAGGTCAGGCAGAGGGCTCGTCCTGCTGGAAGATCTCCCGGATGCCGCTCAACGCGCCCAGCACCCCGCTGGCCTCGTAGGGGATCACCAGCTTGGTGGCTTGGCCGTTGGCCACGGCCTTCAGCGCCTCCAGGTACTGGATCGCGATGAGCCGATCGTCCGGGTTGGCCTCTCGGATGGCCGTGAACACGGTGGTGATGGCGTTGCTCTGGCCCTGGGCCTCCACCTCCAGCTTGTAGCGCTCCGCGTCGGCCACCCTGCGCACGGCCTCGGCCTGGCCCTCGGCCTCCAGGATCCGGGCCTGCCGCAGCCCCTCGGCCTCCAGGATGGCCGCCCGCTTGTCCCGCTCCGCCTTCATCTGGCGGTGCATGGCCTCGGTCACATCTCCAGGCGGGTCGATGCGCTTGATCTCCACCCGCACCACCCGGACGCCCCACTTGTCCGTGGCATCGTCCAGGACCTCCCGCAGCTTGGCGTTGATCACGTCCCGGGAGGTGAGGGCCTGGTCCAGCTCCATCTCGCCGATGACGTTGCGCAGGTTCGTCTGGGCCAGCTTGGTCGCCGCGTCGTAGAAATCGGCCACGTTGTAGGTGAGCTTCACCGGATCCGTGGCCTCGAAGTAGACGATGGCGTCCACGGTCACCACCACGTTGTCCCGGGTGATCACCTCCTGGGGCGGCACGTCCACCACCTGTTCCCGCATGTCCACCTTCCGCATGGAGTCGATGAAGGGAACGATCAGGGTCAGGCCGGGGACCGCGGTGCGCTGGTAGCGGCCCAGACGCTCCACCACACCCCGTTCGTGGGGGCGGACTACCCGGATGCCCGCCAGGGCCACGATGAAGAGGAACAGGGCCAGCAATACCAGGAGGGCGATGGCCAGAAAGCCCGTCATGGGGAAGACCTCCTTTGGGTGCTCATGGGCCGACCCGGGAGACCCTACATCCGTCCCCGGGCCGCCACCGGCCACAGTCGGTGCACGAAGCCAGCTCCCGTCCGCGGGACGCCGGGGTCCAGACCCGGCCGATAGAGGGGCGACAGCCCCCCCTTGCACTTCTACGGAAGCCGGGCCAGAGAGGTTTCCAGGGCCTCCGGCTCCGGCGGCACCCGGTGGACCTGGACGCCGGCCTCTTCGAGACGCTGCCGGAGGTCTGGGTCGGGCTCCCCCACGAGGATCACCTGGGGCACTGGAGGGATCCCGCCGGGCTGGAAACGCACCGTGGCCCGGGTCCGCAGGACGAACCCCAGGGCCGCCTCCACCAGGGCCTGTCGGGCCGCGGGGTCCGGGACCCGGATCCAGAGGAGGTATTCCGGGCGTTCGGACCCGGGCTTGGCCAGGGGCCTGCGGCGGAAGACCGGGCCGGAGACCGGGCGGACCCCATCGCAGGCCACGGACTGGGGCGGCAGGTCCGCGTCCACCACCCGGAGGGTGTAGAGATCCGCGGGCAGGCCCTGGAACTCGTAGGTCCCCTCCGGATCGGTGGTTTCCTGTTGGCGGATGCTGTAGCGTTCGCTGGTGAGGAGCACGGTGGCCGCTGGGGAGGGTGGAAGCACCTGGCCCCGGATGCGGCCCACCATGGGGAACTCCACCCACACGGTGTTGGCCCCGTCCAGCAGGATCGTCTCCGCGATGACGCCGATGCCCTCCAGCAGGAGCTGGTACTCCCCCGCGGGCAGGCCCTGGAAGCCAAAGGAGCCATCCGGCTGCAGCCGGGCGGCCTGGGGAGGGCCGTCCCCGCCGGTGAGCATCACCACTGCCTGGGGAGGACCTCCCAGTACCCGCCCCTGGATCCGGCTGAGGGCCACCGGACGGGCCGCGACGCTGCGCTGGAAGACCACCTCGTAGGCTATGGGCCGGCTGCGTTCCGGAGTGTCCGCGGTGACAAGTCCTCCGGCCACCTCGCTCTCCACCTCTGGGTCCACCACGTCCACCATGAAGACCCCAGGGGTATGGATGAACTCGAAATACCCCCGGGGCTTGAAGGGGCTCTGGCCGGTGCGGACGGTGGGAAACGCGGTGCCGGGGGCCGCGCCCTCCCAGCGCAGGCGCACGGTGACCCCGTCCAGGGGTTCGCCCTGTTCATCCAGGACCTGGCCGAAGATGAGGTTGTCGTTGCCGGTCTCCTGGGGCGGGAGAAGCCGTTTCCGCACCACCCGATACCGGCGGGTGGCCGCGGGGGGCACGGTCACGTCCAGGGAGAGGGGGCTCCACCCGTCCAGGCGGATGCCCTGGACCTCGGCCGCCTGCTCCGTGCCCGGGGCGATCCGAAGCGTCGCTTTCATGGCCGGCAGGCCCTCGAATCGGTAACGACCGCCGGGGTCTGTCCGGGTGGTGCCCACCAGGCGGGAGGAGGGGCTGTGGCGCAGGACCACGGCCAGGTCCGGCTGGGGAAGGCCCTGGGGATCCGTCACCCGGCCGTGCAGCCGGGCCATGCGGCCGTTGTGGACCCGCAACACGGTCTCCTCTCGCTGGCGCGGATCCAGCTCGATCTCCTGGATGTCCGTGTCGAAGACCACGGCCCGATAGCGGCCGGCAGGCACCCCCTCGATGACCAGGCGCCCCCGGTCGTCGGTGCGCCCTCGCAGGGGCCGGCGACCTGGGGGGGAGCCCTCCCGGGGCATGAGCTCCACCGGCACCTGGGGCAGGGGCTGGCCCGTGTCTGCCCGGACCACGGTGACCGTCCATGTAGCCGTGCCCCGACGCAGCTCCGGCCGCACCACCGGGGGCTCCTCCTTCATGCGCTGGACGATGGGGAGGCGACCGCGGAGGCCGAAGCGCTCGTTCCAGGCGTCGGTGTACCAGCTCATCCGGTCCCAGGTGGGGTTCCAATCGCCCAGGGGGCGGCTGGCCAGCAGCCAGGTGCAACAGGTGAAGTAGTGCGCCGGTGCCTGGTCCTGGAGGAAGCGGGTGATCTGGATCTGCCAGTCTGCCTGGATGTCCGGCGTGACCTTGGGATAGCGACGGTCGTCGCCCCAGCCCACCACCGGGCCGCCCTCGGTGCTGATGATGGGAAGGGGGTGTCCCAGGGCCTCCTGGACGAGCTGGGCGTGGTACTCCCAGCCCCGGAAGCCGTTGGGATCGTCCGCGACCGTGGCCCCGGGGTTCTTGTCCTGGGCCCGGAACTCGTTGATCTGTTCCAGGGAATGGTGGTCCCACGCCCAGGACGGCAACGCCTCGTACTCCTCCCGGGTGAGGGGTCTCCCCTCCTGGTTGACCGGATCTTCCGGGTAGTCCAGGGGATGGTTCAGGGTGTAGTTGTGGATGGCCAGCCACACACCGCGGCGGAAGAGGTCCTCCCGCCCCCGCTCCAGCACCTTGGCGATGAGGTTCTCCTTGGCTCCAGGGCCCATGGCCGGCACCGCGGGCAGCCCGCCCTCGGCCAGGACGACCTCTGCGTCGTAGATGAAGTTGTCCGCGACGATCTCCAGCCAGTTTGCCGGCCGATGGCCTCCCTGCCACTCGGCCGGCAGGTCGGGCTCGTTGTTGGTCTCGAAGTAGCGGACGCCCACGGAGATGAGCTTGCGGAGGCCGCTGCGTTCCCGGCCGCCCAGACGGCCGGGATTGGGCTGCTCTCGGTACAGGCGCACCACCGGCATGATGCCGGCGTCCAACAGCCGCTGACACAGCTCCAGGGAGGAGCCGTCGCCGTCGTCCAGGAGCTTGACCCACTTCATGTGCATCCCGGTCAGCTCCTGGATCCAGAAGTCCAGATCCGCGCCGGTGGGATGGTAGACCCAGGCAGACCAGTGGATGCCACGGCCGTTGTCGTCCGGGGGGCGAGGGAAGTCCGCGATCTCCATGGATGCTCCTGGTCATCGGGCTGGGAGATGCCGGGGAGGGCCTCGGCCATGGCCATTGTACCACAGCCGAGGGCCCGATGTCATCGGACGCTTCAGGGGGACCCTCGGCCGGGTGTATTCAGATTTGGGGGCAGAGATCGAGCGAAGCTGTGATAGGATGGGGATGTCGTCGAGGTTCGAGTTGATCCAGAGGAGCTGGAGGGAGCCCCATGAAGAAGAGTCGTGCCCAAAGGGAG
>JALSIX010000028.1 GCA_026989655.1 Caldilineaceae bacterium | reverse complement strand
GGAAGCGCTCCTCGAAGGTCACCTGGCTGCGCACCGGCGCAATGGCCACCACGGCCGTGGCCTCGTACTGGGGCGGGAGGATGATCCGCGTGGCCAGCACCCCTACCACGGCCGCCGCGACCGTGAGCAGGATGATGGCCACTATCTCCCGCCACCACCGGGCCAGCACCAGCACGTACTCCCGCAGATCGATCTCGTCCTCCATCCAGGCCTCTGCAGGGGCCTGGGCAGTGGCCGGGGGGGATTGCGATGGGTGCACGGTCATCGGAGAATAGACCTCACTGGGATCGACAGGGCCAGATCGGGAGGGCAGACCTGGCAGATCGGTGACACGACACTCCTTCGACGCAGTGGTTCCTCCCGCAGAGAATGGCCAGGAACCGGTCCTGGCGTCGGAGGAATGGAGGGCGGGAGAGTGAGAGTGGGAGACGACATCTGCGCGATCCGGGAGCCGAGGGTGCCACGGAAAGGTGGAGCAGACCATTCCGACGCCGTTCCGGGCTCGAGGCCATGGCCCCCCACGACTGGGACAGGGCCCCTGTTCGGTCCAAAGGGCCCGGGCCCTCTACCGCACAGCCCCCGGGGCCGACGCGCGAGCCAGTGTAGACCATGGGAATCGGGTATGTCAAATGGGACGGGATCTTCTTGCATGCCACCACCTCCAGGCCGTTCCATGCATCGGTCATTCACGATTTTAGCCAAACGGAGGAGTGAGCATCCTCCGATGCGGCATCGCCCCTCTGGAACCGGCATCTGAGGATGCCGACTCCGCTACGAATTCGTGAACTGCTGATGCATGGAAACCCTCAGCCCGTTCGTTCCAGGATTCCACGGCGCAGCAGCTCCTCCACGATCTGCGCCACGATCTCCTCGGTGCTGCGAAGGTCGGTCTCCACCACCAGCTCGGGAGCTCCAGGCTCCTCGTAGGGCGCGTCGATGCCGGTGAAGTTCCGGATCTCGCCCCGCAGCGCGCGGGCGTAGAGCCCCTTGGGATCCCGCCGTTTGCACACCTCGATATCGCATTTCACGTAGATCTCCAGAAACCGCCCGGGGGGCACGAGGCCCCGGGCAAACTCCCGGTCCGCGCGGTAGGGGGAGATGAAGCTGGCCAGGACCAGGTTGCCGTGTTCGAAGGCCAGCTTGGCCACCTCGGCAGCCCGCCGGATGTTCTCCTTCCGATCCTCCGGGCTGAAACCCAGATCGCCGTTCAGGCCGTGGCGGAGATTGTCCCCGTCCAGGCGGAAGGTGTGCACCCCCATCCGGTGGAGACGCTCCTCCAGCCGCCGGGCCACCGTGGACTTCCCCGAGCCGGACAGGCCCGTGAACCAGAGGACCGCGGCCTTGTGCCCCTTGAGCTGCTCCTGCATCTCCCGGGTGACGCCGGTCTGCTCCCACACCACGTCGCGGGAACGCTGCCGCGCGGGCGCCACCGACACCACCACATCCTCCAGATCCGTGACCGGGCCCCGGATCATGCCCGCGGCCACGGTGTTGTGGGTGAAGGGGTCGATGAGGATGAAGCTCCCGGTCGCCCGGTTTCGACGGTAGGAATCGAAGAAGAGGGGTTCGGTGGTGGCGAGCTGCACCCGGCCGATCTCGTTCAGATGGAGGGTCTCCGCCGCCTCCCGGTGCATGGTGTCCACATGGATGCGATAGGTCACCTCCGAGATCAGGGCCCGCACCTGGCGGGTGGTGTGCTGGAGCCAGTAGGTCTTCTGGGGGTCCATGGCGGCCTCGTCCATCCAACACAGGATGGCGTCGATGCGATGGGCTCGCTGGGGCAGGTTCCGAACCCGCACGAGCATGTCGCCCCGGCTGATGTCCACCTGGTCCTCCAGGGTGAGCACCGCGGCCTCGCCCACACCCGCCCGTTGGACCTCCCGATCGCCCACCAGGATGCGCTGCACCCGGCTGCGCAGCCCAGAGGGGAGAACCACCACCTCCTCCCCCACGGCCACCCGGCCGGAGACCACCTGGCCGGCAAAGCCGCGGAAATCCTGGTGGGGCCGAACCACGTACTGGACCGGGAAGCGGAAGTCCACCACGTTCCGGCCAGCGCCCACGTTCACCGTCTCCAGGTGGTGGAGGAGGGTGGCGCCATCGTACCAGGGCATCCGGGAGCTGGGTTCGACCACGTTGTCGCCGTGCAGGGCCGAGATGGGGATGTAGACCACATCCTGGACCTCCAGCTTCCGGGCGAACGCCTTGAACTCGGCCACGATGGCCTCGTAGACCTCCTGGCTGTAGCCCACCAGGTCCATCTTGTTCACGGCCACCACCAGGTGGGGAATGCGCAACAGGGACGCGATGAAGCTGTGGCGCTTGGACTGGGTCACCACCCCCTTGCGCGCGTCGATCAGGACGACCGCCAGCTCCGCGGTGGAGGCGCCGGTGACCATGTTGCGGGTGTACTGGATGTGGCCCGGCGTGTCCGCGATGATGAACTTGCGCTTGGGGGTGGAGAAATAGCGGTAGGCCACATCGATGGTGATGCCCTGCTCCCGCTCCGCGCGCAGGCCATCCGTGATGAGGGCCAGGTCCACGTAGGGATCGCCCCGCCTCTGGCTGGCACGTTTCACCGCCTCCAGCTGGTCCTCGTAGAGGGCCTTCGTGTCCAACAGCAACCGGCCGATCAACGTGCTCTTGCCGTCGTCCACGCTGCCCGCGGTGGTGAAGCGCAGGAGCTCCACGGCCCCTGCCCCCGGGGAGCGGGAGCTCGGCAGCAGGGCACGGTCCGCCGAGGTTCCTGTGGAGATCTCGCCGCGAGGCGCTGCCGAGGGGCTCGGACGACCCGATTTCTTGACCATGGTCCTGTGCTCTTCCACCAAGGCCCGGGAAGTGCTGCCGCCCTCCCCGGGCCTGGCCTGCATGGAGAAAGGGATGCGGCCGCACCCCTCAGAAATATTCAGAAATACCCCAGGCGCTTGCGCTCCTCCATCGCCGTCTCGGAACGCCTGTCATCGGCCCGAGTTCCCCGCTCGGTGCGCCGGGAGGTGGCTACCTCCCAGAGGATCTCCTCCACGGTGGCCGCGTCCGACTCCACGGCCCCGGTACAGGTCATGTCGCCGATGGTCCGGAAGCGAACCCGTTTGCGCTGAGGGATCTCGCCGTCCAGCGGGGTCACGTAGGGTCCGACGGCCAGGAGGACGCCGTCCCGCTCCACGACCTCCCGCCAATGGGCGAAGTAGAGGCGGGGCACCTCGATGGCCTCCACAGCGATGTACTCCCACACGTCCAGCTCCGTCCAATTGCTGAGCGGGAAGATCCGGAAGTGCTCGCCCGGCCGCTTCCGGCCGTTGTACAGGTGCCATAGCTCGGGGCGCTGGTTCTTAGGGTCCCACTGGCCGAAGCGATCCCGGTGGGAGAAGAACCGTTCCTTGGCCCGGGCCTTCTCCTCGTCCCGGCGGGCACCGCCGATGGCCGCGTCGATCCCCAGCTCCTGGAGCGCGTCCAACAGGGTGACGGTCTGGAGCGCGTTTCGGCTGGGATTGGGGCCCGGTTCCTCCTGGACCCGCCCCCGATCGATGGAATCCTGGACCGAGCGG
Organism: Caldilineaceae bacterium; assembly: GCA_026989655.1. Taxonomy (GTDB): domain Bacteria; phylum Chloroflexota; class Anaerolineae; order Caldilineales; family Caldilineaceae; genus JALSIX01. The sequence continues at coordinate 1,288 of JALSIX010000028.1, read as the reverse complement.
ACCAGGAGCCGGACCCCCAACCGCTCCACCAGCCGATCGCGGAACGCCAATGTCTCCGGGAAGTTGTGGCCTGTGTCGATGTGGAGCAAGGGAAAGGGGATCGAGCCCGGGTAGAAGGCCTTCTGGGCCAGGTGGGTCAGCACGATGGAGTCCTTGCCCCCTGAGAAGAGGAGGATCGGCCGCTCGAACTGAGCAGCCGCTTCCCGAAGCACATAGATGGCCTCGGCCTCCAGCTCGCGCAGATAGGATGGCATGCGGTCCATCATCGCCCACTCTGGACTTTGGGGATCGGGGTGAGCCAGGGCATAATGGCCCTGGCTCACCCCAAGAGACTGCCCGTAGCGTGCTAAAGATCTTGCCCTATAGCCACCCAATTCGCCAAATCGCCCATGCCCGCGTCCCGAACCCTCCTCCGCCCCCTGCTCCTCCTCTGCCTGGTGGTGGCATCCCTGGGTGCCTGGCGCCTGAACCGCTCCTCTGCCCAGGCCGAGCCGGTGCTTCGCTGCGTGGTGGAGCCCGTGGACTTCCCGATCGGCCAGCAGGCCGAGTTCCGCATCGAGCTGCTCAACGCCCCGGTGGTCGCAGAGTTCATCCTGCAGATGAGCTACAGCTCTGCCCCGGTGGACGTCCTGGACCAGGATCCCGAGGAGCTGGAGATCCAGATGGCCCTGGGGCCCGGCTGGCAGCACCCGGAGGTGGAGATCGGGGAGAACCAGGTGGACCCCATGCTGGGCTCCATCGACCTGGACGCGTTCCGCCCCCCGGCCGCAGTCCAGCTCCTCCACCCCACCCTCCCTCTCACCGCCACCCTGCCCGTGGAGGTGCTGGCCCGTGGACGGCTGTTGGGCATCCAGGCCGGGATCGCGGAGTTCACCTTCGACCGGGTCGACCTGGCCACCTTCGACGAGGAACCCGTGGAACCCATCCGGACCGTGGACTGCTTCGCCAACGTGGGCAACAGTGGCCAGCCCACTCCGACCCCCACACCCTCCCCCATGCCCTCCCCCGATCCCCAGGCCACCTCCGAGCTCCCAACCCCCACCCCCACCGTGGCCTCCCCCCTGGCCACGCCCACCCCCACCTTCACCTGGACTCCGGTCCCCGCGCCGGAGACCCCCACGGCCACTCCCACCCCGACCCCCACCCCCAGCCCCACGGCCACCCCTACCGAGACCCCAACACCCACTGTGGTGGTGATCGAGACCCCAACCCCGGCCAGCCCCTCCCCCGCGGAGACAGCGACCCCGAGCCCGCCGACGGACACCCCCACGGCCACCCCCACCCTCAC
>JALSIX010000027.1 GCA_026989655.1 Caldilineaceae bacterium | reverse complement strand
CGACGATTCAGACCATGAGGACGATGTAGACGACGATTCGGACGACTCCGACGATGACTCGGACCACGACGGGGACGACGACTCGGACGATTCCGACGACGACTCGGACCACGACGATGACTCGGACCACGACGAGGACGACGACTCGGACGATTCCGACGACGACTCGGACCACGACGGGGACGACGACTCGGATGACTCCGACGACTCGGACCACGACGAGGACGACGACTCCGATCACGACGACGATTCGGACGACAGCTCCCACTACGGCAGCAACTCTGACCAGGACGACTCGGACTCCCACGATGACTCGGACGACGAATCCGATCACGATGAGGGCTCCGACAACGAGGATGGCTCCGACCACGAAGGCTCCAATGGCTCCGACGAGGGCACTTTCCTGAGACCGCTCACGCCCCAGACTCCGTTGACCTTGCCCTGGTGACTCCAGAAATCCAGGGATCATGGAGGGACCTTGTCCGGACGCGAGGAGGGGACACCCACAGGCGTCCCCTCCGTCGTATCCACATGCTGTATCCGTCTGCCTCGGATCCCGGCTCCGGATGCCTATCTCACCGGTATCTGGAACCGTCCCAGCTCCTCCACCGTAGCTCCATCGTAGACGACCACCAAGAGCTGAGCCGTCTTCTCCGCGGCCTTTCCTCGGATGGGCAGGTCGTGGACATCGCGGACCACTTCCCCCGGCAGCCAGGCCCAGCTCGGATACACCTGGCGTAGGGGGAAACGATCTGCCACGACCGGCCTGCCCTCCGGCCCCAAGGCCGGGGTTCCGTCCTCCCGAAGGGCCCGCAACGAGACCTTCAAGCTCCGCTCCAGGGGCTCTGTGGGCTGCCAATAGAGCACCAGACGCAGAGTGGGCCCTCCAGCCTGGAGCAGGCGCACCAGATCGTACCCACGGATCTGTACCCGACCATCCAGCAGCACCACGTCCAGCCGCGTGGACCAGCTCCCAGGCCGAGCCTCTCCGCGCGGCCAAACGCGGACCAGAGGGCCATGGCCGCTGAAGCTGTACTGCCTCTCAATGCCCGGCAGCTCCTGGGTCAGGTAGATGGGCCATCCCTGGGCGAGCCCCTGGGCCACGAAGATCCGACGGGCGGTTTCGTCGTCTCGGGCCACGGGCACCGCGTTGCGTCCCAAGCCCTCCGCGCGCTGCATGTACTGGAGCGCGGTCACCTGTCCACGGAGCCCCACCACTCGGCTTTCCGGTGGGAAGGCCACCTTGGCCATGGCCACCGCGTAGTCGTGGACCGCCCAATCGTCGGATCGATCGATGGGGCCACCCCGCCCCAGGGGGTTCAGGAGCAGCAGGAGCAGGAGGAGGGCACCTGTTCCGGTCTGGAGCCATCTCCGATAGGTCCGGGGACTCCCTTGGCCCAGCCACCGCGTGGCCGCGGCCGTTCCCCGGCCTGCAGCCAGGGCCAGCCCCAGCACAGCCGGCAGGGCAAAGACCTCCGCGTCCGCCACCCGGTAGAGGGCCGCGAAGCCTCCGGTCCCGACCCCCATCCACACGACCAAGAGCCATCCCCGTCGAGTCCGGGAGTCCGCCAGCCCGACCGCTGTGCCCACCGCGGCCAGGGCCAGGCCCAGCCAGCCGAGCTGTCCCCGATAGAAGGCCAGCCACTCGCTCCAGCCCCGGATGGAGCCCAAGGGGTTGTCCTGGAAGAAGCCCGTGTACCCCAGGGCCAATACATGGCGCCAGAAACCCGCCCACGTGTTCACGTAGTCCTGGTTCAGGTCCTGCACCCCCATGGCTGCCCGCAGCGGGATGTACAGGTACAGGAGAAGAGGGGCCAACAGGGCTCCCCCCCAGCGCAGCCAGGCCCGTTGGGGACGAAAGGCCCGGGGCACGACGGTCCAAAGATAGAGGGCCAATCCCGGTGCCAACAACACCACGGTTCGGTGATGGGCCAGGGCCAGCCCGAGGGCTGCGAACAGCGGGACGAGGGCCGGGAGCTGCTCGGTTCCAGGCGAGGTAGGGAAGGGGGGCGGCTTCTGGTTTCGGCCTGCCGGGCCGATCGGCCCGGTAGGCCGGGGTTGGGCCTCCAGGTCCAGGGCAAACCAGAGGATCCCCAGGACCAACAGGATGTGCAGCGCGTAGACCTCTGCCACCGTGGTCTGCTGCCACCATGTGGGGCTCAGGCCGAAGGCCACCGCGGCGGCCAGGCCGGCCCAGAGGCTTCCGCCGGCCAACCGCCAGGCCACGGCGCTGGCCAGGGCCACGGCCCCGGCGCCTGTCAGGGCACTGAACAGGTTCACCCGCCAGGCCCAGTTGCCCAGGGGAAAGAGCACTCGGCTCCACAGGCCACAGAGCAAAGTGTACAGGGGATAGCCGGTGGGGTGGGCGATGCCGAAGGTGGGACAGACGAGCTGGAACTCCAGGCTGTCGTCGTAGAGGGCCACGATGCTCGGTCCCGCGGTCCAGGCGTAGAGGAGCAGCCCGGCCCCTCCCACGAGCAGGGCCAGGAGACCGGGGCCAGGGCGGCTGCTATGTCGCAGTCGCCTGTGGGAGGAAGGGAGCGGACCCTTCCGCCAGAGGGGGTTCATGGCGCCAGGACCTCCACGCTGCCCAGGAGGACGAAGTCCGCGCCTTCCGGGGTCCGCAGGCGGGGGGCGCCCTCTCGCTGGGGGTCGTACAGGCCACCGATAAGGCGGTAGGTTCCTGGGACCACGCTGCGTTCCACGGCCAGGCCTGCCCGCTCCACCTGGGGCTCGCCCACGGCCAGGGCGGAAAAGGCCCCGTAGCCGTCCAGAGGAGCCGTGTCCAGCAAGGCCACGGGGACACCCGCTGGATCCAGGAGCTGGATGAACCAGCGGAGATCGTGGGCCACAGCCGTCTCCAGGCGGAAGGTGAGGCGTACGGGGATCACTTCGCCGGCGCGGATCTGGGCCGGTGCCTGTACCTGGGTCAGGACGACCGAGCCTGCCGGCCCTTCCAGGCGGACATCCAGCGGTTGGGGTGAGGAGGCCTCCAGGCCCACCTGGGTGCCGTACTGGAGCAGTCGGAAGTCATCGAACCAGCGGTCCTCGGCCTTGTACGCGTGTTCGGCCAGCCACCGCTCCACGGTGTTGGCCGGGTCTGCGGCGGGCAGGCGGCCGCTCACATACCAGAGGCGGGGATGGCGTTGGAGGGCTCGAACCAGTACCTGGATGGTCTGGGGACGGGTGGCGCTGTCCAGGGCGTAGCCGTAGACGGGGAGACCGCCTGGCGAGTAGAGCCCCCCGTACCAGTTCATGGGGATCTGGTAGTCGTACGGGGCCACGGTGACGATGCCGTCGGTCGGCGCTGCGCGGCTGGCGATCTCCGCCAGCGCTGCCCGGTAGCCCTGGCCCTCCACGCCGTAGCGGGGTTGGGCGCCCACCTCGGTGAGCCAGACCCCCCCCAGGATCAGCGGCCCTGCCAGGGCCAGGGCACCGGGCAGCCGGGGCAGGATGCCCCGGCGCAGCGCCGACCCGGGGGGCTCCTGCCGCCACCAGTGGACCAGCGCCCAGATCCACCCTGCCAACACCAGGGCACCCGTCCCCACCACCGGCCACAGGACCGTGCCGTCCGCCCACAGCCAGGCCAGGTCTGTGTGGGCCACCAGGTCTCGGAGCGCCAGCCGTGCCTGGCCGAGCACCGGGCTGTATGCCAGATCGGCCAGGGATTGGGCCGGCGGACCGTACTTGAGGGGATCCTCCCAGTCCGTGGGAAAGAGGGTCCGCAGCTCGATCTCGTAGTTCACGTAGTTCACCGAGACCGCCAGCACCTGGACGACCAGGGAGAGCACCGCGATCCCCACGAGCAGCCCGCGCCGCTTCCGACCCAGGGCCCCACGACCTGCGCCTCGCAACCCATGGATCCACGGGGCCAGCCACAGGACCCAGAAGGGCGTCAACGGCACCAGGAACCGGGGGCCCCAGGCGAACCCGCCCCACCACATCCACCAGGTGCTGTAGAGGCCCACCAGGACCGCGCTCATCCCCCCCGAGAGAAGGGCCTCGGCCCGGTGGCGGCGGAGGAAGGCCGGAAAGGCCAGCGCCGAGGCCAGGAACAGCGGGGTATGCCAGAAGACCCCCCGATACGGGCTGAACACCAGGCCCCAGAACCCCTGCCCCAACGGTGTGGTGAACCCCTCTCCGGCCTGGAAATGGTATCCTGTCTCCAGAGGGTGGCCGAACCGAACCCAGTTGTAGCCGGCCAGCAACAGCAGGGCCCCCACCACAGGCACCCCGAAAGCGGCCAGTGTCCCCAACCAGCGCCTCGGCCAGGGGCGCAGCGTGGGGGGGCTCCAGCCATCCACCGTGCCCCCGGCCAGATAGAGGCCCAGCAGGGCCACCAGGAGCCCGTGGGCCGCGACGGTGGTCACCGCGATCCCAGCCCCCAGCCCGGCCAGCAGAGCGTGGCCCAGGGCTCCTCGGCCCTCCCGCGCCGCGCGGACCGCCCGAAGCCCCCCGTAGAAGGCCAGCAACAGGGCCGCGGCACTCACAGGCTCGCCGAAGAGCTGGTTGGCATAGGGCCAGGCGATGGTCGCAAGCCCGAAGAGCAGCCCCAGCACCAGGCCGGTCCGGTCATCGTAGCCCAGGGCCCGGGCCGTCTGCCACAACAGGGCCGCGGTGAGGGCCGTCACCAGGCCCGGCCACAGGAGCGTTCCCTGTACCAGCCCCCAGGGAAAGCCCAGCCCGGCTCCCAGACGTATCAGGGTGTACCAGGGAACGCGCAGGAACGCGGGGGCCGGCCCCTTCTTGCTGTACACGTCTCCATCGGGCCCGAACGCGCCCAGCACCTCGCCTGGGCTGTTCACCCACTGGGTCCAGGCGATGGCGTTGGTGTCCACGGCGCCCCGCTGCCCGAGGGACTCGGTCACCGCGAAGAGGCTCACCTCGTCGATGATGTGGAATCCCCCGGAGTTGGTCAGGGTATAGATGCAGAACAGCCCCGCCACCAGCAGGGCCATCCCCCAGGCACGTCTCCGTCTGTCCAGAGCGATGGCCGGTTTGGTCATTTAGCTTCCATGAGATATACTACGGAATACTACGGATTGTCCCAGGTGGAGCCGATGGCCAGGGCCCAGCCGTCGGGCTCCATCCGCCCAGGCCGGCCCCTTTCGCCCGGGGCCGTGTCGCTCTCGTCTGCCCGGAGCCCCAGGGCGGGATCCAGCCCGGCCGGGCCCTGGCAGCCATCCATCCCGGAGAACGGAGACATGACCCATCCACACCCTTCCTCTGTCGCACGTCCCAGGCTGGACCTGAGTGAGCGGGGTCGGGGGGGCGCCTCTCTGGACAGGCGTCTGTTCATGCAGTTCCGGGCCTACGGCCATTGTCCCGATCCGAGTCCTCTGATCCAGGCCTTGGAAGAGGCCCGGATCGATGCCGTGGTCTACCTGGACCTGCACGATCCCCAGGGCATCGGCCTGCTCACCCTGGCGGTGGACCCGGACTTCTTCGTGGGCGAGCTGCGGCGGATCCTGAACGGCCCCGCTTTCGCCTCCCTCCAGCCCAAGCCCGAGTACACCATGTTCGGCCGCACCTACGCCATCGGCTACGAGGAGGACCTGGAGCGGGCCCTCATCGTCCGGCCCCGGGAGAAGGTCCTGGACCCGAGCTGGCAGTGGGCCATCTGGTATCCGCTGCGCCGGGTCAAGGCCTTCGAGCTGTTGCCCGAGGAGGAGAAGCGCCGCATCCTGGGCGAGCACGGGGCCATCGGTCGGGAGTTCGGCAAGGCCGACCTGGCCACCGATATCCGTCTCGTCTGCCACGGCCTGGACAAACACGACAACGACTTTGTGGTCGCCATCCTGGGCCACGAGCTCCACCCCTGCTCCGCGGTGGTACAGCGCATGCGCAGCACCCAGCAGACCTCCAAGTGGCTGGAGAGCCTGGGGCCCTTCTTCGTGGGCAAGGTGCTCTGGCAGAGTCCTGCCCAGACCTGAGCCATCCAGCCCTTTGCCGTTCCCTCGTCCCCTCCGTCCACCGGCCGGCAGCTCCTGTCGGCCGGTGGACCGGCCTCGCTCTTTCCCGTGGGGATGCCCCGGCAACGGTCGACCGCGAGGACGGCTTCTGCCTCCGGGCCTCACCGCTCCACCCAGCCGATCACCGGCTCGATTCCCCGGGGCGACCCGGCTCCATCCACCCATGTCACCGGCTCCAACGTCTCCCCGTCGTACACCAGCAGGCGCACCGGGTAGCGCCCCGGGGGCAGCTCGGATTCCAGGGCCAGCATGTACACGTTCAGCGGTCGGTCCTGGGCTTCCCACTCCCTCGGCGCCAGATGTCGGTCGTTCAGGAGCCGCCGGTCGTCCTGGGCCAGCCGGGTGCCCTGGTCGTCGTACAGGGCCACCCGGGCTTTCCAGGGCCGGGCTGGGGGCTCGGCCCATCGCCGCCAGCGCACCACCACCGGGATCTGTGTCCTACCCTCGGACCGCAGCGGCCCTATCCCCACCTCTACCGCGGCCATTCCGTTCTCCCAGAGGAGCTCCTGAGCTCTCATCCCCTGGGCCAGCACGAAACGGGTCGGTGGCTCCAGTTCCCACCAGGTCACCCGATATCCCCGGAACTCCTGTTTCCCCTGGCGCCGCCCGTGCTTGTCCAGGAGAAAGGCCACGGCTCCTCGGGGATCCGTGTCGCTCTCGTACCACTCCACCCAGAAGACCCGGCGGGCCTGCCCGGCCCATGCGCTGAGCTTGCGGTCCACCGTGTTGATGTCCACGAACAGATAGCGGGCCGGCGCGGGCTCCGGCCCTTCCCGTATCTCCCCTGGGGGAATGGCGTAGCGGCGCCAGTAGAACCCGAAGGGGTACTTCTGGTCCACGAAGATCGCGTCCTGGGGCTGCACCCTTTCCCGCAGCCAGGCGGCCACCCCGGCCATGTCCTCTCGAAAGAAGCGCGGGTCCGACAGGTCTGCCCGCAGGGCCGGCACCATCCCTACCAGCACCAGGCCCAGCCCCAGCCAGGGTGCCAGCCCATGCCAGCGGCGCAGGCCCACCAGGCCCACGCCCAAGAGCAGGTAGAGGGCCGGGGTCACGAAACTGCTGTAGCGGATGTTGAAGGCCCCTCGATCCACCACGGCTCCGTAGTAGAGGGCCAGCCCCCCCACCAGCCAGACCAGGGCAAAGCCGGTCCCCTTCTCGATGTCCGCGATGCCCACGTCCCGGGGACCGGGGACACCGGGCGCCTGGCTGGCTGGGGTGGAGGCCTCCTGGAGGCTCCGGCCGTGGCTCCATGCCGCGGCCAGGCCCACCAGGGCCATTCCGAACATGGTCCACAGCCACCAGCCCTTCGCGCGGAGCCAGCTCAGCCACTCGCTGTGCCAGGCATAGCCGCCCAGGAAGCCGCTCCAGTTGGCGGCCAGGTACTCGCTCCAGGAGGGGATGCCCAGATTGGGGTTCGCGTAGTCCGGGATCTGGCGCAGGGCGATGGGCACCACGGGCAGGAGGAGCCCGGCCGTCACCAGGCCGGTGTATCCCACGTGGCGTATCTGGACCCCGCGCCTGGGTCCCCGGAGGGCTTGGAGTGTCCAGAACCCGTACCAGGCCACGGCCACGAAGAGGACGGTGTAGTGGGTGGCCAGAGCCAGGGCCAGGGCCACCCCGAAGGCCAGGTGGGCCCGACCCCAGCCGCTGTCGGCCCGCGTCTCTCGTTGCAGCGCGTGGAAGGCCAGGGCAGCCGCCAGCAGCCAGGCAAAGGCCAGGGTGTACATCCGGGCCTCCTGGGCCTCGGCCACCCAGAGGGGGGACACCGCGCCCAAGCAGGCCACCAGGCCCGCGAGACGCCATCCCCCCACCTGTCTGCCCCAACGGGCCAACAGCGCCACCCCCACGGTGCCCACGGCTGCGCTGAGGAAGCGGGCTCCATAGGCCACCACGGGCCAGGCCATCTCCCGGCGAATGCCCAGCCAGGCCAGCCAGCCGTGGAGCAGTTCGAAGTAGAGCGGAGGGTGGATGTCCAGCTCTGGCGCTGTGGGGATCTGCCAGAAGGGGCGCAGGGCCACGTCGATGTTGCGGGCCTCGTCCCACCAGATGTTCTGGAGCTCCAGGCGGTAGAGGCGCAGCCCGAAGGCCAACAGCATCAGAGCCCCCAGGCCCACTCGGCCCCACCTCGCGAAGGTACACGGGCGCATGGCATGCATTGTACCGGGGGGGTAGGCGGATGTTCAAATTGACGCCCCCCGCCCCCCGTGATAGAGTAGGGCCATGCATTTCGACGCACTTACCCTGGCCGCGGTGACCGAGGAGCTCAACGAGCATCTGGCCGGTGGGCGGGTCCAGCAGGTGGTGTTGCCGGACACCCACGCGGTGGGGTTGGAGGTCTACGCGTGCCGTCGCCGCCACTACCTGCTCCTGGCTGCCCATGCCTCCCACCCCCGGGTGCATCGGGTGGGCCACAGGCTGCGCCGGGGTGTGGAGGGAGAGACTCCCCTGCTCCTCCTCCTGCGCAAATACGTCCGCGGGGCCGTGTTGGAGCGTGCTCACCTGCCCTTCCCCTACGAACGGGTGCTCTTCCTGGCCTTCGACCACCCGGAGCATGGCTCCACCACCCTGGTCGCGGAGCTCATCGGTCGGGCCGCCAACCTGCTCCTGCTGGATCCGGACCACAGCATCCTGGACGCGTTGCGCCGGACCCCGGGCCGGGACGGCCGCGGTCGGGTCCTGGGGCCTCGACACCCCTACACACCGCCGCCGGTCCAGGGCAAGCTGCCCCCCACGGACGACGGCTCGCCAGGCTACCGGGAACGTCTCCAGGACGCCCTGGACAGCCCAGAACCCCTGTGGCGGGTGCTGGTGGTCCGGTTTGCCGGGGTCAGCCCGACCCTGGCCCGAGAGGTTGCCTGGCGGGCCACGGAGGGCGATCCCGAGACCCCCGCCCAGGCGGTGGAGCCCGCGGCTGTGGCCTCCACCCTCCAGGAGCTGTGGTCCCTTCCCCAGTCCCGGTCCTGGTCTCCGGGTCTGGGGCTGGACGCCGCGGGGGCCGTGGTGGCCTTTGCCCCCTATCGGATCCACTTCCTGCCCCACTTCCAGGCCACCTCGGACATCAGCCAGGCGGTGGAGATCTTCTACGCCCAAGGGGGCCGAGATCGGCAAGCCGCCACAGACCCCTACGCGGCCCTGCGGCGCACGGTGGCCGATCTCATCCGACAGGCCCGGGAACGGGTGGAGCGTCGGCTCCAGGCCTTGCTCCAGGATGCACCGGAGCCCGGTGAGCCTCAACGGCTGCGCACCCAGGCCGAATGGCTCCTGGCCCTCAACAGCCAGGTCGAGCCCGGCCAACGGGAGCTGGTGGTCCCCCTGGAGGAGGGAGAGCTGCGCATCCCTCTGTCGGATCGACTCTCTCCGGTGGAGCAGGCCCAGCGTCTCTTCGCGCGGGCCTCCAAGCTGGAACGGGCCCAGGCCTTCATCCCCCGCCGCCGGGCCGAGCTGGAGGCCGATCTGGCCTTTCTGGACCAACTGGAGACCGACCTGGCCCTGGCCGAGGACCAGCCGGCCATTGCCGCGGTCCAGGCCGAGCTCCGGGAAGCCGGCTTCCTGCGTCCTCGTCCCGGCGCGGGACGGGCTGCGCGCCCGCGGCCAAGCCCGCTGCGCTTTCTCTCGCCAGAGGGCTTCACCGTGTTGGTGGGGCGCAACGCCCGGGAGAACGAGCAGGTCACCTTCCAGGTGGCCCATCCACAGGACCTCTGGCTCCACGTCCGGGACGCGCCGGGGGCCCATGTGATCGTCCGCAGCGGAGGCCGTCCGGTGGACGAGGCGACCCTGCGGCTGGCTGCCCAGCTCGCGGCCTATTTCTCCCGTCTCCGCGGCGAAAGGGCGGTGGCCGTGGCCCTCACCGAACGGCGTTTCGTCACCCGGCGCCGGGGCGGACATCCGGGACAGGTCCACTACCGCCATGAGCGGACCCTGGTGGTCCCCGGCGAGTGGCCCCAGGAGCTGGAGCCCGCGGCAGCGCACCGCAGGCCCTGAACGAGCGAGAGGCGGAACGGCAGAGGCATGGAGACCAAGGACTACTACCGGATCCTCGGTGTGCCGCCCAACGCAGACCTGGAGACCATCAAGCGGGCCTACCGGGAGTTGGCCCGGCGCCATCATCCGGACATGAACCCCGACAACCCCTATGCCCAGGCCCGTTTCATCGAGATCCAGGAGGCCTACACGGTGCTCACCGATCCGGCGCGGCGTCGGGCCTATGACCGGTACCGGACCACCGGCCGGCCCGAGCCCGCGGCCTCTGCCCAGCCGGCGTCGAAGGCCCAAGGGCGATGGCCGAGGCGACGGCGCCAGGCCCCCGATCCCTTCGCGGCCTTCTCGGATTTCTTTCACCATCTCTTTGGCAGCCTGGAGCAGGCCAGACCGGTGCGCCACCTGCTCCAGGGGGGGCGCAGGACCCTGACGGTGGAGATCTCCCTGGAGGAGGCCTTTCAGGGTACCCGTCGCTGGATCCAACAGGGCCGGCGACGCTTTCAGGTGACCATTCCGCCCGGGGTTCGTACCGGATCCCAGGTGCAACTGGACCAGGGACGGCTCACTCTCACCGTCCAGGTGCTGCCCCATCCGCGGTTCGTGCGCAAAGGGGACGACCTCCACACCCGGGCCCAGGTGGACCTCTACACCGCCTTGCTCGGTGGTGAGGTGACGGTCCCGACCCTGACCGGCTCCGTGGTCCTGCGCATCCCGCCGGACACCCAGAACGGCCAGGTGTTTCGGCTGAACGGCCAGGGCATGCCCCATCTCCACGCGCCGAAGCAGCGGGGCGACCTGTTCGTGGAGACCTGGGTACAGCTTCCCGTGCCCCTGAGCCCCGAGGAGCGGCGTTCCTTCGAGATCCTGCGCGGACTGCGCCGCGGGTGAGGCCTCTGGCCCAGGTCGTCGTGCCCGGCCTGGGCCCTGTTCATGGGTTTGTGTCCGGCAAACGGCTCTCCGGCGGGCAGTGGCCCGGGACAGGCTCCACGTTGCCCCTGCGCCCGGCTGGAAGCGACGAGTTCGGGCCCGGTCTCTGGTCCTGTCCCGTCCGGTGGCTGAGGCCGGCAGGAGATCCAGGCCCTCTCGGCCAAGGAGTTGTCCGTGAACGCCCCACGGTGGATCTGCGCTCTGTTCCAGGCCAGACGATGGGTTCTTCTGATAGGAGGGGGCCTGTTCCTGGCCGGATGTGCCGGGATCGTGCTGGCCCAAGGGGGGCGGCTGCAGCCGGGAGGCCCCCCTCTGCCCCGGTCGGGGCCATCCCTGGACACCACCACGGCTCTACCTCCCGCCACCCCGACTCCGGAGGCCCAGAGACCCTGGCCCGAGTACCGTCTCTGGGCCCGTCTGGTGCCTGGGCCGTCGCCCCAGATCCGGGGCGAGGAGACCATCGTCTTCTCCAACCCGGCAGCCACCCCCTTGGAGACCCTGGTCCTGCGGCTCTATCCCAATCTGCCCTCCTACGGAGGCCGTCTGGAGGTGGCGGACGTCACGGTGAACGGCCATCCGGTGACAGGCACCCGGACCCAACTGGACTCTGCCCTGGAGCTTGCCCTGCCCAAACCGCTGCAGCCCGGCCAGACCGCCCTGATCCGGATGGCCTTCACCACCACCCTGCCCACCCAGGTGATCGCCGGCAGTGTGGGCCAGGGGATCTTCGGCTACGTGGATCGGGTCTACGACCTGGCGGAGTTCTACCCGCTCCTGGCCGTCCACGACGGCACGGACTGGCGGGTCTCGGCCGCAGCCGTGGAGTTCGGCGACATGATCTTCAGCCAGACGGCCTACTACCGGGTCCGGTTGACCGTGCCCCCGGGACACCAGGTGGTGGCCAGCGGCACGGTGCTGCAGCGGAGCCGCCTGCCCGACGGCCAGGAGACCTGGTACCTGGCCGCGGGACCCATTCGGAGCTTCTACGTGGCCGTGAGCGACCACTACCAGGGCCTGACGGCCATGGCCGGACGCGTGCGGCTGCATAGCTACTACCTGCCGGGCCGACGACCCGGCGCCCAGCGGATCCTGGATGTGGCCCGGCAGGCCCTGCCCATCTTCGAGGACCTCTTCGGGCCCTACCCACACCGGGAGCTGGAGTTCGTTCCCATGCCCACCACGGGCTACGGCATGGAGCACTCGGAGGTGCTGGCCATCGCCCCCCAGCTGTACGTGGCCGGCACCGCGCTGGACTTCGCGGTGCTGCACGAGCTGGCCCACCTGTGGTGGTACGAGACCGTGGGCAACGATCCGGTGGCCGAGCCCTGGCTGGATGAGGCCCTGGCCGACTACACGGTGGTCCTCTACTACGAGGCCATCGGCGACCTCCACACCGCCCAGTGGGTCCTGGCCCGCTACCGGGACTGGATGGAGGCCGCCCGCCGCTGGCATCGAGACCGCCCGGTGGCCGGTTCCCTGGACCAGTTCAGCCAACAGCAATACCTGGAGGTGGTCTACGCAAAGGGCGCTCTCTTCCTCCATCAGGTCCGCCTGCGCATGGGGGACGCCCCGTTTCGAGCCGCCTTGGCGGAGTACGCCCGTGCCTACCGGTACGAGATCGCCACCGGCGCGGATCTCCTCCGCATCCTGCAGAGGCACAGCCCGGTTCCCCTGGACGACCTGGTGATCACCTGGCTGGGGATGGCTCCGCCACCTCCGCGGCCCGACGCAAACGAAGCGCTAATGGAACGCTGACATGGGGCTGATGGAGATGGGGTAGACTGGAGTGCGATGGGCCCTGTAGGGCACGAAAGATGCGGGAGATCTCAGCCAGAACGAGCCCAGAACGAATCCAGAACGAACATGGAGATCGACACGGTTATCCATACCAATCGGTACAGCATCGACCGGGTGCTCCAGGCCGGGCTTCCTGTGGTCCTGCTCTTCTGGGAGCCGGGCCTCCCAGAGATGGATCGCCTGGACTCGGCCCTGGAACAGGCCGCCCGTCGCCATGCGGGCAGAGCCCTGATTGCCAAGGTCCACGCGGGAGAGGAGCAGCCCCTGCTGGACCGCTTCCGGGTACGTCGGGTGCCGGCCTTTGTCTTCGTGAAGGGCGGCCGGCCGGACGCGGTGGTCCACGGCATGTTGGAGGAGGAGGCCCTGGAGGCCTGGCTGCGCTATCTGGTGGAGGGAGGCCCCCGTCCGCCGCGGTCCTCCGGGCGGCAGGCCCCGGTAAACGGCCGGGGACAGGGAGCCTCGGTGGGGGGCGGTCGGACCCAGGGTCGCGCCGGGGCCCAGGCCCCAGAGGCGGGCCAGCCCATCACCTTGACGGACGCGAACTTCGAACAGGTGATCCGCGGGGGCAGGCCTGTCCTGGTGGACTTCTGGGCGCCCTGGTGCGGGCCGTGCCGGATGCTCGCCCCCAGCATCGAGCAATTGGCCCGGGAGTTCGGCCAACGGGTCGTCATCGCCAAGCTGAACGTGGACGAGAATCCGGTCACCGCGCAGCGCTACGGCATCCGGAGCATCCCCACCTTGGTCATCTTCCGAGACGGCCAGCCGGTGGACCATATGGTGGGGGTCCAGCCCCTGCCGGTCCTGCGCCAGCGGCTCCAACGCTTCCTCGCCTAGGGGGGAGGGTGGACCCGCTCCGCCTGCCCGGGAGGGCTCCTGGGGTGGGTCCACCGAGCTGTGTCGAACCCGTCTCGTGCCCGATCCTGCTTCGTGTGGCGATGTGAGGGGGCGCCATGTGGGACGACCTGGGACGCATGCTGGTCTTTCTCGGTGGAACCCTGTTGCTCGTCGGCCTGTTGTTGATCCTGGCTGACCGGTTGCCCGGCCTGGGACGCCTGCCGGGCGACATCGTCATCGAGCGGGACAACTGGACCCTGTACATGCCTCTGGGCACCATGATCCTGCTCAGTGTCCTGCTCACGGTGTTGTTCAACCTGGTGGCCCGGCTGTGGCGTTGACAGGAGCCTGTGCCCGGGAGGCCAGACAGATGGCATGGAGGGACGAGACCATGGATCCGATGGAACGCCAGGAGGGACCGGTATCGGAGGAGCTCCAGGAATCGAACGAGGCCGCTGGGGAGCCTGGAGAGCAGGACGCATCCCCGGACATGGAGGAGACGGCCTCGGGCCAGGAGGAGGGCAGGCCCCCGGCGCCGCCCAAACCCGGCGCGACCGAGGAGCAGGTGGTGGAGATCCCGCCGCCACCGCCTCCGGAGGAGCTGCCGGAGGACGCGGCGGAGCTGGTGGAGGAGATCATCGACGACATGACCGCCGGGTAGAGCAGGCCCGCTCCCGGCCCGAGGAGCCCGGAGCCCGACCGGAGATCCGAAGGGAATCCCGGCGGTTTGCCCTCTCACCGATAGGGTCCACAGGAGAGCACCCATGTACCCGTTCCTTGTCCTGGGCAGCCTGGTGGTGGGTCTGTCCGTGGTCCTGGGCGCGTTCGGCGCCCATGGGCTGAAGGGGCGCCTGTCCCAGGAGCGCCTGACCTCCTTCGAGACCGGCGTTCGCTACCAGTTCTACCACGGCTTCGCCCTGCTCCTGGTGGGCGTGCTCCAGGCCATCGGCATGGCCTCGGGGTGGACGACCGCCGCAGGGTGGCTGTTTCTGGCAGGCGTGCTCCTCTTCTCCGGCAGCATCTACGCACTCACCTTCGGAGGCCCCCGATGGCTGGGCCCGATCACACCTCTGGGAGGCCTGGCCTTCATCCTGGGATGGCTTCTCCTGGCCGTGGGCACAGGGGGTTACTAGGCCTCTGCGTCGGGCCACGGCCCCGGCCTTTGGCCCTGGCGATCCGCCCTCAGAGATCCACGCAACGGACTATCCCTTCACCGATCCCGCCAACAGGCCCCGGACGAAGTAGCGCTGCAGGGAGAAGAAGACCGTCAACGGCAGCACCATGGAGACGAAGGCCCCGGCCGTGAGCAGGTGCCAGTCGTTGCCCCGGGAGCCCACCATCTCGGCCAGACGCATGGTCAGGACCTGCACGTCGGGCTTGGCACCGATGAAGACCAGGGCCACCAGGTAGTCGTTCCAGACCCAGAGGAACTGGAAGATCGCGAAGGAGGCCAGGGCCGGCACCGAGAGGGGCAACACCAGGCGGGTGAAGATCACGAAGTGGGACGCGCCGTCGATGAAAGCGGACTCCAGGATGTCCCGGGGGAGGGTGTGGATGTAGTTGAAGAGCAGGTAGGTGGCCAGGGGCAGGCCGAAGCCGGTGTGGGCCAGCCACAGGGCCAGGAAGGTGCCGTTGAGGTTGAGCTTCACGTAGTCCTGGAGGATGGGGACCAGGGCGATCTGGAGCGGCACCACCAGCAGGGCCACCACGGTGATGAACATGAGGCGTCGCCCGGGAAAGCGCATCCAGGCAAAGCCGTAGGCGGCAAAGGCCGCGATCAGGATGGGGATCACCGTGGAGGGCACGGCCACGGTCAGGCTGTTCAGGAACGCGCCGATCAGGTTGTCCCCCTGGACGGTGAAGGTGCTGCCGTCCGGGGCCTTCAGCTCAAAGGTCTTCCCCCCCAGGACGGCCCGGTAGTTGTCCAACGTGAAGTCCGTGCGCACGGTCCAGCGCCGCTCCTGGATCTGGATCTTTCCGAGCCGTTTGTTGCCCACCCAGACCACCCGTCGCCCGTCGGGGGTCTCGATCCCCTGGCGGAACGCCTCGAACGTCCCCTGTACCCCCGCGATCTCCATGATCCCGTCGGGATCCACGCCCTCGGGCTTGGGGAACTCCTCCACCACCTGCCACTCCCGATGGGGCAAGATGGTCCACCAGCCAGAGGTCTGGATGTCCCAGGGCGTTCGGAAGGAGGAGATCAGCACGCCCAGGGTAGGCACGGTCCACAGGGCCACCAGGAGGAAAAGGGTGCCGTTCACCAGGAACTCACCCAGGAGGCGGCGCCGGTTGCGTCGTCGTGGGGGGGCGGTTGGAGCCTGGGCAGCCATCAGAAGGCCTCCTCTTCGCTGAAATGTCTCAGGTTGTAGATCATCACCGGGATCACGGTGAGCAGCAGGACGATGGCGATGGCCGAGGCGTAGCCCTTGTTCTGGTTCGTGAAGGCCTGGCGGTAGAACTGGGTGGCGATCACGTGGGTGCCGAACTGGCCGCCGGTCATGACCATGACCACGTCGAAGATCTTGAGGGCGAAGATCACCACCGTGGTCAGGACCGTGATGATGGTGCCCCCGATGTAGGGCAACATGATCCGAAAGAAGACCTGGAACTCGTTGGCACCGTCCACCCGGGCGGCCTCCAGGAGCTCATCCGGGATCCCCTTGATGGCCGCGGAGAAGATGACCATCGCGAAGCCGGTCTGCATCCAGATCATCACCGCGATGAGGAAGAGGTTGTTCCAGGGCTGGACCAGCGCGGTCCAGGCCTGGGGCTCCCCCCCCAGGGCCACCACGATGGCGTTGAGCAGCCCGATCTGGGGGCTGTTCGCGTCCCGGACCTCGTAGATGAAGTTCCAGATGACGCCGGCCCCCACCATGGAGATGGCCATGGGCATGAAGATCAGGGATTTGGCGATGTTCTCGAAGCGGCTCCGATCGGCCAACACCGCGATGGCCAGGCCGAAGACCACGGTCAGGCTGGCTCCGAACAGGATCCAGAGCAGGTTGTTGCGGAAGGCCTCGAACATGATGCGCTGGGTGAACACCGCCACGTAGTTGGCCAGGCCCACGAAGCTCTCCCCGGTCCGATCGTGCAGGCTGATCCAGAAGGTCCGCACTGTGGGCAGGGCCAGGTACCAGGCCAGGACGGCCATGGCGGGTCCCACGAAGATGTAGGGTTGGACGGCCCGCATCAGGCGGGGGGGGAAGCTCTCCACCACATAGTTCAGGACCACGTAGATCAGCGCGATCCCCCCCACCCCCCACAGGATGGCCGCCATGGAGAGGAGGGCCTTCTGGGCGTTGTCCGTGGGTGTCTGGGCCCGTAGCCACTGGAAGCCCAGGAGCAGGACCCCAAAGGCTGCGGCCACGATCACGGCCGAGATGGCCAGGCGCCCGAACACAGTCGCCCGCCGGTCCACGGGGCCCGGATAGGCATCCGGAGGCGTTTCTGCCTTCGTCCGCATGGAGATCCTCCTTAGTCTCTGCGCCACCGCGTTTCTGCGCCGCCACAGGGGTTTCGACGACAGAGGGCGGCCACATCGCGTGGCCGCCCTCTGGTCAGACCATGGGCTCCTCCGTTCTGGGGGGAGGAAAGGGCTCTACCGTGGCCAGGACGCGTCGATCTCGGCCAGGGCAGTGTCCAGGTCCACCGTGCCGGAGACCCAGTCGGTCATGGCCTTCCAGAAGGAGCCGGCCCCCACCTCGCCGGGCATCAGGTCCGAGCCGTCGAAGCGGAACGCGGTGGCCTCCTGGACGAACTCCGCGATGCGTCGCTCCACGGGGTCGCCGTACCAGTCCAGTTGGGCGTCCTTGTGGGGCGAGAGGGCGCCACCACTGGCCAGCCAGCCCTTGAGGGCCTCGCCTCGGGTGAAGTACTCCATGACCGCCCGCACCTCGGGTCGATCGTTGAACATGGCCATGATGTCGCCGGCCACCAGCCAGGGCTTGCCGTACTCCTCGTCGATGGGCGGGAAGTAGAAGAAGTCGTAGTCCACGCCGGCCTGGACTCCCTCTGGGAAGAAGGAGGTGATGAAGTTGCCCTGGCGGTGGAGCCAGCACTTGGGCGGGTCCTCGAACATGGGGGCCGGCGCGTCGCCGAAGAAGGTGGTGGCAATGGCCGCGCGGCCGCCGTAGACATAGCCCTCGGTGAACCAGATCTGGGCCATCAGCTCCGCGGCCCGCTTCACCTCTGGGGAGGCGAAGGGCAGGTCCCCGGCGACCCAGCGGTCGTAGTTCTCCAGGGACGTGGTCCGCAGCATGATGTCCTCCATCCAGTCCGTCGCGGGCCAGCCGGTGGCCGCGCCGGACTCGATGCCGATGCACCAGGGGCTGTCTCCGTCCGCCAGGATCTGGTCGGACAGGGCCACCAGCTCATCCCAGGTGGTGGGGATGGGGTAGCCCGCGGCCTCGAAGTCGTCCTTGGGGTACCAGACCAGGCTCTTGGCGTTGAAGCGGTGCCAGACGCCGGCCATGATGGGGCCGTCGGGCCCCTCGATGGTGGCCATGTCCAGCCAGGACTGGTTGTACTGGCCCTTCAGGTAGTCCTCGTCCAGGAAGGTGAGGACGTCCACCACCTTGCCCTGGCGGACGAAGGTGGCCAGCAGGCCGGGCTGGGGGAAGTCCACGATGTCCGGGGCGTCCCCGGCCTCCACCCGGATGGAGATGGTGGCCTCGAACTCCTTGGAGCCCTCGTACTGGATGTCGATGCCTGTGGCCTCCTCGAAGGGCCGCACCGACTCGTTGAACTTCACCGCGTCCTCGTCCGTGAAGGGGCCGGTCATGGTCACCACGGTGCCGGAGAACTCACCGGCCAGGGCCCGCTCGTACGCGCTGCCGCTGGGCATCTCCTCCGCGGGCGCGGCTTCCTCGGCCGGCGCGGCCTCCTCCGCGGGCGCGGCCTCCTCCGCGGGGGCCTGGGCTTGGCCGGCGGGTGCAGGTGGCTGTTGGGCCGGACACGCGGCCAGCACCAGGGCAGCCACCAACAGGGCGCCGATCAGGGTGAGCAGTCTGCGGTTCATAGGCTTCCTCCCTTGAGAAGATGAGAGTGGTATGGAACGGCCGATGCCGGTAAGGCTATGCACAGGAGAGGCCGGGGCCAGAGGGCCAAGACGCCCGCCCCCGGCCCTACCCGGCGGTGGAGCGCCGCACGACCAGCTCCAACGGCATCTCCACGGCCCGGGACTCCAGGGGCTGACCACGCATGGCCTGCCAGAGAAGTTGGGCGGCCTGGCGGCCCAGCTCCACCATGGGCTGGCGCACGGTGCTCAGGTCCGCGAAGGTGGCCAGATCGATGTCGTCGAAGCCGATGACGGCCAGGTCGTCGGGCACGGTGAGCCCCCGATCTCGGGCGTACTCCAGGATGCCCAGGGCCAACATGTCGCTGCACGCGAAGATGGCCGTGGGCGGGTCCGGGCGCTCCAACAGGGAGGCCGCGGCCCGGGCGCCCTCCGCGCGGCTGAAGACATTGGCCTGGACCACCAGGTCCGCTTCCACGGGGAGACCGGCCTCGGCCAACGCCTGCATGTATCCCTCCAGCCGGTCCTGCGCGGGACGGTTGCCAAAGGCCCCGTTGGGCTGCTCCTGGACATCCTGGATGTAGCCGATGCGTCGATGGCCCTGTTCCAGCAGGTGGCGGGTGGCCAGGTAGCCGCCTCGCACGTTGTCCACGTAGACCGAGAGGAGCTCCGGATCGCGGAAGTCGGCCACGGCCACCGGGATGTTGTACCGGCGCAGCCGTTGACGATGACGAGGGCCCGGCGCGAAGGAGACACAGATGAGCCCGTCCACCCGATGGCCCTGGGAGATCCCGTGGAGCAGCCGCTCCCGACGTTCCGCGCTGTCGATGCTGTACACGATGAGGTTCGGCCCCACCTCCGAGAGGACCTGTTGGATGCCGTGCAGCACCGCGACCTGGAACGGGTTGGTCAGAAATCCCAACATCACCCCCACGGAGAGGAAGCCGGGCCGGGAGAGGTTGCGGGCCAGGGGATTGGGGCGATAGCCCAGCTCGGCAATGGCCTTCAACACCCGTTGCCGGGTCTCCGGGCGCACGTTCTTGCTCTCGTTCAGCACCCGGGAGACGGTGCTGATGCCCACACCCGCCGCCTTTGCCACGTCGTAGATGGTGACCGCCATGGTGGCCGATGCTCTCCAGAGGGGGATGGCTGGGCCGATGCCGTTGGATGGGTCCGAATCGATGGAAGGGCCCGGTTGTCCCTCCCGTGGGCCTCGGATGAACGCAGATGGATGGACCAGACGGGGGACTGCGGACGGGCGGTTATGGAAGCGCTTTCACAAGCCATTATAGTGGACCCGATCGCCCCTGTCAAGGCCGATTTTCACGGGCCTTTGCGGGGAAAGGGCGTTCGCCCTCGGCATGCCTCCGCCTCCGCAGCGTCCATCGTCCCCGCGGCCTCGGTGGACGGACAGCCCCCTCCAGCACCCTTTCCGCCTCGGTGGATCCCCCCGCATTGCCGTGCCCTTGACCCATCTCCGCGCCTTCGATAGACTGGACACCGACGGCTGCCCGGAGTAGGCCCCGGTCCCGGGTCTGGACCCCACCCCGCCTTCAGGAGAGATGCCATGGCCACCGGCTACGTCTACGACCCCTTCAACCTGAAACACACCTATCCCGGGCATCCGGAGAACCACCGGCGGCTGGAACGCACCTGGGATCTGTTGCAGCAGGCCGGTATCCTGGCCTCGCTCCACCGGGTGGAGAGCATGCCGGCGCCTCTGGAGGCGGTCACCGGGCTCCATCGGGTGGACTACCTGGAACGGCTGCGACAGCTCAGCCAGCAGGGGGGCGGCTTCGAGGATCCGGACACCTACGTGGTGGCGGCCTCCTACGAGGCCGCCCTCCGGGCCGTGGGGGGACTGCTCCATCTGGTGGATCAGGTGATGGCCGGCGTGGTGGAGAACGGGTTCGCCCTGGTCCGTCCCCCTGGCCATCACGCCCGACCGCATCGGGGCATGGGCTTCTGTCTCTTCGGCAACGCGGCCCTGGCCGCCCGCCACGCCCAGCAGGCCCACTCTGTGGAACGGGTGCTGATCGTGGACTTCGACGTGCACCACGGCAACGGCACCCAGGAGATGTTCTACGGGGATCCCTCGGTCCTCTTCTTCAGCATCCACCAGTATCCTTACTATCCGGGCACCGGGGCTCTGGAGGAGACGGGAGAGGGAGAAGGCCGGGGATACACGGTGAACGTGCCCTTCCCCGCGGGGGTCGGCAGCCAGGGATATCTCCAGGCCTTCCGGGAGGTGCTGGCCCCCCTGGCCCGTCGCTTTCAGCCCCAGCTCATCCTGGTCTCCGCGGGCTACGACGCCCATTGGATGGACCCGCTGGCCGCCCATCGGGTGGACATCCAGGGCTATGCGGCCCTGGTGGGACACCTCGTGGAGCTGGCGGACGAGCTCTGTGGGGGACGGCTGGTGTTGACCCTGGAGGGGGGCTATCACCTGGAGGTGTTGCCCCATGCCGTCCTCGCGACCCTTCAGGTCCTGGCCCGGAACCCCCAGGAGGTCCGCGATCCCTTTGGCCCGGATCCTGTGGCCGAACGGGACGGGGCCCCCACCATCCAGGCGGTGCAGCGGCTCCACCATCTCAGCTAGCGCCCGGACGGCCGGCGTGGGCCTGGGCGTTCTAGGGCGAGCGCCGTCGGGCCCGTTCCAGCTCCACGGCCCGGGCTGCGAAGCGGTACAGCTTTGCCGGGCGATGTTCGCCCTGGCGGTAGCGACCCGTCTCCTCCACGATGGCCGCGGCCAGGATCTTGCGCCGGAAGTTCCGCTTGTCCAGGGGTTCGTTGAGGACGGTCTCGTAGACCACCTGGAGCTCACTCAGGGTGAACTCCTCGGGCAGGAGCAGGAAGCCCAGGGCGGTCCACTCCAGCTTCCAGCGCAGCCGGCGCAGCGCGTAGGCGATGATCCGGTCGTGGTCGAAGGCCAGGGGGGGCAGGTGGTACACATCCCACCACCGGGCCTCGGCCGCGTCGTCGCCCCCACGGATCCGCATCCGGGCCACCTGATCCGCGCTCACCAGCCCGAAATAGGCCACGGTGATCACCCGCCCTCGGGGATCTCGATCGGGGTCGCCGAAGGTGTAGAGCTGTTCCAGGTAGACATCGTGGACGCCGGTCTCCTCCTCCAGCTCCCGGAGCGCGGCCTCCTCCAATCCCTCCCGGATCCCCACGAACCCCCCGGGCAGCGCCCAATGGTCCGCAAAGGGGGCCTTGCGGCGGCGGACCAGCAGCACCTGGAGCCGATGGTCCAGGAACGCGAAGAGGACGATGTCCACGGTGACCGCGGGCCGAGGGTACTCGTACACGTAGGGGCCTCGGAGGGGCTCTGTCTGCGCAGAGGCTTGGGGCCCTCTCTGGGGCATGGTTTCTCCCTGTGTGGGCTCTTCCATGGCTCCTCCCTGTTTTCCTCCGGTCGGTATCCATCTTCCGATTCTGCCGATCCTATCACTCCTGGGGTGTGGGCCGCAATCCATTCGGTGCCGGGATCCTCGGTCCGCTCCATCGAGGCACCGGGTATCCTCTGGGATCGTCGCCAAGGTGGGGGCTGCTGACGACCGGGGAAAAGAGGGAGTCTTTGCTGCAGAGCCCGGCAACCGTGCGCGAAAAGATACCCCGAAGGCACCTTCTGGAGATCTTTTCCTGCCCGGGGCCGTGTGCTACAATGGGGGCCGTTCGCTTCCACGCCCAGCACACGCGAGCCACCCCCGTTCGCAGCCCACACCGCTGCAGGAGGCACCCGATGCCAGAGCCCAGACGCCTGCCGGGGGCCGAGGAGAGCCCCTCCCAGCACCGGGAAAGGCCCGAGGCACCCGGCCCTCCCCTGGATGACCGCCGGGAACAGATCGGCTGGTACTTCTACGACTGGGCCAACTCCGCGTTCTCCACCACCGTGGTGACGGTCTTCCTGGGCCCATACCTGACCGCGGTGACCCAGGCCGCGGCGGATGCCCAGGGCTTCGTCTACCCCCTGGGCATCCCCGTCTACGCGGACTCCTTCTTCTCCTACATGGTCTCCCTCTCGGTGTTGCTTCAGGTCTTCTTCCTGCCCATCCTGGGGGCCATCGCGGACTATTCCCACATGAAGAAGCAGATGTTGGGCCTCTTCGCCTATCTGGGGGCCTTCGCCACCATGGGGCTCTACTTCCTCCAGGGGGACAACTACCTCTGGGGCGGGCTCCTCTTCGTGCTGGCCAACCTGAGCTTCGGGGCCTCCATCGTCTTCTACAACGCGTTCCTGCCCGAGATCGCGTCCGCGGAGCGGCGAGACCTGGTCTCGTCCCAGGGATGGGCCCTGGGCTACCTGGGCGGGGGCATCCTGCTGGCCGCCAACCTGGTCCTCTTCCTCAACGCGGAGAAGCTGGGGCTGGCGCCCAGCCACGCGGTGCGCATCAGCATGGCCTCGGCCGGCATGTGGTGGGCCATCTTCACGGTCATCCCCATGCTGACCCTGCGACGCCGGCAGCCCCTGAAGCGGCTCCCCCCAGGCGAACGGCTGTGGACCGTGGGCTTCAAGCAGCTGCGCCACACCTTCTCCAAGCTGCCGGGGCTGCCCCAGACCCTCCTCTTCCTGGTGGCCTACCTGTTCTACAACGACGGCATCCAGACGGTCATCGCGCTCTCGTCCCAGTTCGGCAGCCAGGAGCTGGGCCTCTCCGAGTCCTCCCTGATCTCGGTGATCCTCATGGTCCAGTTCGTGGCCTTCCTGGGTGCGCTCTTCTTCGGCTACCTCTCCCAGTGGATCGGCACCAAGCGGGCCCTGATCCTGAGCCTGGTCATCTGGACCGGGACCGTGGTCTACGCCTGGCGCTTTCTCCAGACCGAGGGCCAGTTCTTTCTCATGGGCGCGGTCATCGCGCTGGTGTTGGGCGGCAGCCAGGCCCTCAGCCGCTCCGCCTTCTCCCTGATGATCCCCAAGGGCCAGGAGGCCGAGTACTTCAGCCTGTACGAGATCAGCGAGCGGGGCACCAGCTGGATCGGGCCCCTGGTCTTCGGCCTGGTGCTCCAGCTCACCGGTTCCTACCGGCTGGGTATCCTGGCCATCGCGATCTTCTTCCTGGCCGGCCTGGCTCTGCTGTCCCTGGTGGACATCCGGCGGGCCGCCCGGGAGGCCGGCAACCAGGCACCCGGCCATGTATGACCCGGCCCCCTCGGGGATCGCTCCAGGGGCTCCTGGGGGGGCGTTTGACAGACGGCCCTCCCAGGCGGACAATAGAGCCATGGCTCACTATCCGGTCCGCATCCTCATTGTCGATGACCACGCGGTGGTGCGTCAGGGGCTGCGCATGGTGTTGGGCCTTCGGCCCGAGCTCCGGGTCATCGGCGAGGCCGGCACCGCGGCCGCCGCCATGCAACAGGCCCTGGACGGCCAGCCCGACCTGATCCTGCTGGACCTGATGCTGCCCGACATCCCCGGGCCCTCGCTGGTGGAGGAGTTCCGTCGCTACAGCCCGGGGGCCAAGATCCTGGTCCTCACCGGGGTGCAGAGCGTCTCCATGCTGCAACAGGCGGCCGGGGCCGGCGTGGAGGGCTTCGTGCCCAAGGAGGTCACCCCGGATGAGCTGGTCCAGGCCATCCACCAGGTCATGGCCGGGCGCCCCTTCATCCACCCCCAGATCGGACATCTGTTGGACCGGGTGCAGGAGGAGTCTCCCCAGATCCCGGAGCTCACCCCCCGGGAACAGGAGGTCCTCCGTCTCATGGCCCACACCGCCACCAACCGGGAGATCGCGGAGCGGCTCCACGTGAGCGAGGAGACCGTCCGCACCCACGTGAAGCACATCCTGCGCAAGCTGGACCAGCCCACCCGGACCCAGGCCATCCTGGAGGCCCTCCGCTTGGGGTTGCTCCAGTTGGACTGATTCCGGCCTGGGCCCTTGGCTCCCGGGCTCCAGCCGTCGTTGCCGGGGGCCGGGAATGGCTTCGCATCCAGACGGGTCTTCTCATCCAGACGGGTCTTCTCACCCAAACGGGTGAAGCATCCGCTGCACTGTATCGGTTATACTGTACTATCATCCCCTCATCAGCGTGTCGATCTGTTCGGTGTGTGCCGAGCGGGGGCCCTGGGCCCTCTGGGCCGGCACATCTACTGCCCCG
Source organism: Caldilineaceae bacterium (assembly GCA_026989655.1). Lineage (GTDB taxonomy): Bacteria > Chloroflexota > Anaerolineae > Caldilineales > Caldilineaceae > JALSIX01. The sequence goes on along the minus strand of JALSIX010000027.1, from coordinate 67,171 downwards.
AAACAGGACATTCCATGAACTACGGCTTCATCATCGACAACCGCAAGTGCATCGGCTGTCACGCCTGCTCCACGGCCTGCAAATCGGAGAACGAGGTCCCTCTGGGCGTCTATCGGACCTGGGTCAAATACGTGGAGACAGGCACCTATCCCCACACCCGGCGTCACTTCCAGGTGACCCGCTGCAACCACTGTGCGAACCCGCCCTGTGTGCGGATCTGCCCGGTGACGGCCATGTACCAACGGGCCGACGGCATTGTGGAGTTCGACGGCGACGTCTGCATCGGCTGCAAGGCCTGCATGCAGGCCTGCCCCTACGACGCCATCTACATCGACCCGGAGACCCACACCGCGGCCAAGTGCCATTACTGCGCCCATCGGGTGGACCTGGGGCTGGAGCCGGCCTGTGTGGTGGTCTGCCCCGAGCATGCCATCATTGCCGGGGACATGGACGACCCCAACTCGGAGATCAGCCGCCTGTTGGCCCGGGAGGAGGTGGTGGTGCGCAAGCCCGAGCAGGGCACCGCGCCCAAGCTCTTCTACATCGACGGCAACGACGCGGCCATGCACCCCACGGCCACGCCCCGAACCCCCACCACCTTCATGTGGGCCGACACCATCCCCCTCCACCCGGATAACGGCCACCATGGGGGCGGCCCCTCGTTGGTGGCCCTGGCCGAGCAGGCGGCCGGCCGGTCCGCAAAGGGGGAGCCCATCCGCACCCCGGGGCCCCAGGGCCTGCCCCAACCGGGTCCCATCCAGTTCGGGGGCAAGGTGGCCGAACACATGGTGCAGGTGGCCTACAACGCGCAGCACCAGATCCCCTGGCACTGGCCGGTGCCGGCCTACCTGGTCACCAAGGGGATCGGCAGCGGCATCTTCATGTCCCTGGCCCTGGGGGTGGGGCTGGGCCTCTTCGCCTTCGATGGGCTCACGGCCATCGTAGGGGGGCTCTTCTCCCTCCTCTTCATCGGGCTCACCACCGGCCTGCTGGTCTACGACCTGGAGCGGCCCGAGCGGTTCCTGAGCATCCTTCTGCGGCCCCAGTGGAAGAGCTGGTTGACCCGAGGGGCCTTCATCCTGGTGGGCTTCACCCTGGTGGCCGGGCTCTGGTGGCTGGTGGAGCTCGGCGGCGCGTTGGGGATCTGGCCGGGGTTGGCCCAGGGACTCCGGCCCCTCTTCCTGTGGCTGGGCCTGCTCCTGGCCGGGGGCACCGCGGTCTACACCGCGTTCCTCTTCGGCCAGGCCGAGGGCCGGGACCTGTGGCAGAGCCCTCTGCTGCCCATGCACCTGTTGGTCCAGGCCCTGATGGTGGGCAGCGGCTTCCTGCTTCTGCTGGACCTGTTCCTGCCCATGCCCGGTGAGATGGTCCAGGTGCTGCGGGCCCTGTTCGGGGCGTCCCTGGTGGTGGACATCCTGGTGACCCTGTTGGGCGAGTTCGGCATGCCCCACGCCAGCGAGGTCGCGGCCCAGGCTGCCCACGAGATCAGCCACGGCCGGTACCGCCATCTCTTCTGGTGGGGGAGCCTGGTGGTGGGCCATCTGGTGCCCTTGGCCCTGTTGGCCATGGGCGGGGCCTTCCCGGCCGCGGTGGCGGCCCTGGCCGCCATCGGCGGGCTCTACGCCTTCGAGCATGCCTTTGTCATGGCCCCCCAGGAGATCCCGAACTCCTAGAGCCGCCGTGCCTTCAACCCTGTCCCTAGCTGTGTACCCACTCGGTAGCGAGGAACCATGTCCAACGACGCGAACATCTCCAACGGCTCCAAGCTGAACCGGCTGTTCTCCCTCTTCCGCGGCGCCCCCCAGGAGCCCGAGCCCACGGAGGAGACCAACGTGGCGGGCCAGGCCATGCCCCAGTTCGCCACCGTGGACCGGGCGCCCCAGCCTGTGGAGATGACCACGGTCCTCCACCCGGATGGCCGCATGAGCCAGTACCCGCCCCCCGAGCACTGGGATGACTGGGTGGAGTGGGACGGCAAGCTGTGGCCCAAGAAGGTGGCCCGGCACTACACCCTGGTGCCCACGGTCTGCTTCAACTGCGAGAGCGCCTGCGGCCTCCTGGCCTATGTGGACAAGACCACCCTGGAGATCAAGAAGTTCGAGGGCAACCCGGTCCACCCGGGCAGCCGAGGCCGGAACTGTGCCAAGGGGCCGGCCACCCACAACCAGATCTACGACACGGAACGGATCCTCTACCCGCTGAAGCGGGTGGGCAAACGGGGCGAGGGCAGGTGGGAACGGATCTCCTGGGAGCAGGCCCTGGACGAGATCGCGGCCAAGATGCGGGAGAGCCGTCTGCGGCGTACGGACGGCATCATGTACCATGTGGGGCGTCCCGGCGAGGACGGCTACACCAATCGGGTCATCCAGGCCTGGGGCGTGGACGGCCACAACAGCCACACCAACATCTGCTCCAGCGGTGCCCGGCTCGGCTACGCCATCTGGAGCGGGTTCGACCGCCCCAGCCCCGACCATACCAACGCCCGGGTGATCCTCCTCATCTCCAGCCACCTGGAGACCGGCCACTACTTCAACCCCCACGCCCAGCGCATCATCGAGGGCAAGATGAAGGGGGCCAAGCTCATCACCATGGATCCCCGGCTGAGCAACACCGCGTCCATGAGCGATGTCTGGCTGCCCACCTGGCCGGGCAGCGAGCCCACGGTGCTCCTGGCCATCGCCAACCACCTGATCCAGAACGACCTCTACGATCGGGAGTTCGTGCGCCGCTGGGTGAACTGGGAGGAGACCCTGGAGGCGGTGCGGGATGGACGGCTGGCGATCCGTGACCCAGAGCTGCGGGCCCAGATCGAGGACCTCCGGACGCCCGATTTCGCGCTCTTCGACAGGGTGCTCAAGGACCTCTACGCGGAGTTCACCTTCGAACGGGCCGCGGAGGAGTCCCAGGTGCCCGTGGAGCGCATCCAGGAGGCCGCGGACTACATTGCCCGATGCGATGGCAAGCTGGCCACCCACACCTGGCGGAGCGCGTCCATCGGCAACCTGGGGGGCTGGCAGGTGGCCCGCTGCCTTTTCTTCCTGAACGTCCTCACGGGCAGTGTGGGCACTCCGGGCGGCACCGCGGGCAACAGTTGGAACAAGTTCGTGCCCAAACCCTTCAAGACCCCTCCGCCCAACACCGTGTGGAGCGAACTCCTCTTTCCCGACGAATGGCCCCTGGCCCACTACGAGATGAGCTTCCTCCTGCCTCACTTCCTGGAGGAGGGCCGGGGCACCATCGACGTCTACTTCACCCGGGTCTACAACCCCGTGTGGATCAACCCGGACGGCTTCATGTGGCTCAAGGTCCTCCAGGACGAGGAGAAGATCCGATGCCACGTGGCCCTGACCCCCACCTGGAACGAGACGGCCTGGTTCGCGGACTATGTGCTGCCCATGGGCCACGCGGGGGAACGGCACGATCTCATGAGCCAGGAGACCCACGCGGGCCAGTGGATCGCCTTCCGCCAGCCTGTGCGTCGGGTGGCCATGGAACGGGCCGGCCGGAAGGTCCGCTTCACCTACGAGGCCAACCCCGGCGAGGTGTGGGAGGAGAACGAGTTCTGGATCGAGCTCTCCGCCCGCATGGATCCGGATGGTTCCCTGGGCATCCGCCAGTGGTTCGAGAGCCCCTATCGGCCCGGGGAGATCATCACCGTGGAGGAGTACTACCGCTGGATCTTCGAGAACAGCGTGCCGGGCCTGCCCGAGGCCGCGGCCCAGGAGGGGCTCACGCCCCTGGAGTACATGCGCAAGTACGGCGTCTTCGAGGTGAAACAGGAGAACTACACGCCCTATGAGAGGGAGGTGGCGGCCAGCGAACCCCGGGGAGAGACGGAGGCGGCGAAGCCGAACGGCAGCACCCCGTCCCAAGCGTCCATGGCCGGCCTCCGGGCCCAGGGGTTCGACATCGACGAGCGGGGCCGCATCCTCAAGGACGGCCAGGCCGTGGGGGTGATGGTGGATGGGGAGGCCAAGGTAGGCTTCAACACCCCCAGCCGGAAGCTGGAGTTCTTCAGCGCGACCCTGTACGACTGGGGTTGGACCGAGCGGGAGTACACCATCCCCTGGGTCCTCAAGAGCCACGTCCATCCCGACCACATCGACCGGGAGAAGGGGGAGATGTTGCTCCTGCCCAACTTCCGCCTGCCCACCCTGATCCACACCCGCAGCGCCAACGCGAAGTGGCTCTACGAGATCAGCCACAAGAACCCCATCTGGATGCACCCAGAGGACGCGGCCCGCATCGGCGTGGAGACCGGGGACCTGGTCCGGGTAGAGACGGAGATCGGCTATTTCGTGGACAGCGTGTGGGTGACCGAGGGGATGAAGCCCGGCGTCATCGCGGTGAGCCACCACCTGGGGCGTTGGCGGCTCCAGGAGCACCAGGGCGTGAACCCGGGCATGTCCAACCTGGTGGAGCTCCAACACGACGGCCAGGGCGGGTACCGGCTTCGGGTGCTCCACAGCGCCCGAGCCTGGGAGAGCCCCGACCCAGACACGAAGCGCATCTGGTGGAAGGACGTGGGTGTCCACCAGAACCTGACCCATGCCGTCCACCCAGACCCCATCAGCGGTGCGCACTGCTGGCTCCAGAAGGCCGTGGCCGTCCGCCGAGCGGAGCCCGGCGATCGGCACGGCGACGTCTTCGTGGACACCAACCGTTCCATGGAACTCTACCGGCAGTGGGTCGCCCTGACCCGGCCGGCCTCCAAGTACAGCCCGGACGGCACCCGCCGTCCCCTGTGGCTCAAACGCCCGTTGAAGCCCACACCGGAGGCCTACCGCCTGCCCACAGAGAAGCGACAGGAGAAGATCCCGGACCCGGCGTGACGCCCTGCCGTCCGCCGCAGCGCACCCCCTGGCGTTCCCGACGTTCCCATCGTGCCCCCATGGGTGAGGCCGTTTCCCTCACCCCTGCCTTCCTGTTGCCGTTTTTCCAGCTCGAGCGCCGTCCTGTCCTCACGGCGTAGGGTACCTGTGCCACCGCATAAGACCCCGGCGGGCTCCCTCGAGCCCACCCACTTCGCGCAGGAGCCACTTTACGGAGGAGGAAGAGAGCCATGGATACCACATCGTCCAATGGCACCGAGATGCTCCAGGCCCGCCTCAGCCAACCCCAGGTGGCGAAGGCCCTGGCCCGGATCCTGGATCGGCTGGACGCACTGGAGAAGGCCGTCGACGCCCTCGCGGACGCGGTGGTCCAGCTTCCCCAGATGACCGCCCTGGCGGCGGACAGCCTGGACGAGGCCGTGGGCCGGCTCCAGGCGCGGGGCATCGACCCGGAGGAGCGGCTTCGGGAGGGGCTGACCGTTCTGGAGAAGGCCACCCGGCCGGAGAACGTGCGGGTTCTCTCCGCCCTGTTGGACCGGATGGACCGGGTGGAGCAGATGCTGGAGCTGGTGGACCAGGCGCCTCAGGTAGCCGCCCTGGCGGCGGACAGCCTGGACGAGGCCTACATGGAGCTCCGAGAGGTTGGCGTGGACCCGGAGACGTTGGTTCGAGGGGGACTTCGGGTCGCAGCCAAACTGAGCCAGCTCATGGCCTCTCCTGAGTACGACGCCCTGTTGGAATCGGGCATCCTGGAGCCCAGAACCCTGAAGGCGATGGGGGCCATGGGCCAGGCTCTGGCCGAGGCCCAGGCCCAGCCTCCCCCGCGTCTGGGGCCTTGGGGGCTTCTGCGTGCCCTGGGGGATGCCCACGTGCAGCGGGCCACCGGTTTTCTCGTGCGTTTTGCCCAGGCCTTCGGTGCTCGGCTCGGGCAGGGGACCTCGTGACCTGTACAGAAGCTGGAGCCATTCGACCGATCCGCTCTCCACACCGATTTGCACCCGGAGGGAAGGAGGGAACCATGAAGAACCACTATCAAGTCCTCATTGTGGGTGGCGGCACAGGGGGCCTCACCGTAGCCGCCCAGCTCTGCAACCGGCCCGATCCCCCAGAGGTGGCCATCATCGAGCCGTCCAGCAAACACTACTACCAGCCTATCTGGACCCTGGTGGGCGGAGGCGTTTTCCCCAAGGAGGTCTCTGAACGGGACGAGGGGGACTTCATCCCAGAGGGGGCGACCTGGATCCAGGACGCGGTGGTCTCCTTCGATCCGGAAAACCACGCGGTGACCACCCGGGGCGGAGAGACCATCACCTACGACTACCTGGTGGTGGCCGCCGGGATCCAGGTGGACTGGGACAAGATCCCCGGGCTGAAGGAGTCGGTGGGCCGGCCCGGCACCGGTGTCTGCAGCAACTACTCCTACCGTACGGTGGACTCCACCTGGGAGAACATCCGCAACTTCCGGGGCGGTACCGCCATCTTCACCCAACCGGACACCCCCATCAAGTGTGGCGGTGCCCCCCAGAAGATCTGCTACCTGGCCGACGATTACTTCCGCAAGAGCGGTGTCCGGGACAGGAGCCAGGTGATCTTTGCCTCCGCGTCCGGGGGCATCTTCTCCGTGAGCAAGTATGCCCAGGCCCTGGACCGGGTGATCCAGCGCAAGGGGATCGATGCCCGTTACCAGCACAACCTGGTGGCGCTCCGGCCGGACAGACGGGAGGCGGTCTTCAAGCGGTTGGACAACGGCGAGGAGGTGGTTCTGCAGTACGACATGATCCACGTGACCCCACCCCAGAGCGCGCCGGACTTCATCAAGCAGAGCAAGCTGGCCGGGGAGGCCGGATGGGTGGAGGTGGACCAGTACACCACCCAGCACGTCCGTTATCCCAACGTCTTCGCCCTGGGGGACTGCAGCAGCCTGCCCACCTCCAAGACAGGGGCGGCCATCCGCAAGCAGGCACCGGTGTTGGTGGACAACCTCATGGCGGCCCTCCGGGGGGAGCCCCTGCCTGCCCGCTACGACGGCTACACCTCCTGTCCCCTGGTCACCGGATATGGACGCCTGATCCTGGCCGAGTTCGACTACGAGGGCAGGCCCAAGGAGTCCTTCCCCTTTGACCAGGCCCAGGAGCGCTACACCATGTACGCGCTGAAGGCCTATGGCCTGCCCCGGATGTACTGGCACGGCATGCTCCGAGGACGGGCCTGAGCCCTGGGACAGGGGGGCGTTCCTCTCAACGCAGCAGGAACCCGTACGCCAGCGGATCCCCTGGGTCCACCAGGTGCTCGTTCAGCCCACAGATGTGGGCCGTGCCGGTGACCTGGGGGATCACCGCCGGGTAGGGGCCGAAGGAGACCTCCTCCACCACCTCCCCGGTGAAGGTGGTCCCCAGGATGCTCTCCACCACGAAGGGTTCGTTCAGGCCCAGCTCGCCGCGCGCGTGGTGGAGCGCGGCCCGGGCGCTGACCCCTGTGCCCGTGGGCGAGCGATCCACCTCGCCCTCCGCGAAGATGCACACGTTGCGGCTGTGGTGCCGGGGATCCCGGGGTTCTCCCACAACGATGGTCCCGTAGAGGAAGCCCAGATCCGGCTCGAAAGGGTGTTCGATGGCCATCTGCTCCGCCACCGCGTGCTTGACCCGCATGCCCAGGTCGATGAGACGTCGGTAGTCCTGGCGGGTCAGGCTGACCCCCAGGTCCTCGGCCCGGCAGAGCGCGTAGAACGCGCCGCCGAAGGCCACGTCCACACGTAGCCGGCCCACCCCGGGCACCGGGACGATCTCGTCCATGGCGTAGACAAAGGAGGGCACATTGAGGAAGGAGGCCTCCACGATGCGCCCCCCTACCCGCCGCGCGTACGCGGTCACCCGGCCGGCCGGGGTGTCCATTCGGATCGGGATCCGGCCGTCCTGGCCGTGGTCGTCCCGAGGGCGGATGAGCCCGGTCTCCAGGCCCACTACGGCCAGGGCAATGACCCCGTGGCCGCACATGGTGCTGTAGCCCTCGTTGTGGAGAAAGAGGACCCCCAGATCCCCGTCCTCGGTCACCGGCTCGGTGAGGACTGCGCCGTACATGTCCGGGTGCCCCCGGGGCTCCCACATGAGCACGGTGCGGAGCCGGTCCAGGTGTTCCCGGGCGTAGCGCCGCTTCTCCAGGATGGTCCGGCCCGGGATGGGCGGGAGGCCGTCCAGCACGATCCGCAGGGGCTCGCCTCCGGTGTGGGCGTCCAGGGTCCGAATGCGCAGCCAGTTGGGGGGCGGTGTCCAGTCCAACGCCATGACACAGGCTCCTTCCAAGGGGCGACAGGGGCTGGGAGGGGCGCTCGGGCTCATGTCGGCTGGCCGAACACGGTGACCAGGAGGCGGCGGGCCCGGGTCCGTTCCCGGTGTTCCCCCAGATAGATGCCCTGCCAGGTGCCCAGGGCCAGGTCCCCGTCCCGGATGGGCACGCTCACCGAGCTTCCCAGCAGCGAGGCCTGGATGTGGGCGGGCATGTCGTCCGGGCCCTCGTAGGTGTGGACGAAGTAGGGCGCGTCCTCGGGCACGGCCTGGCGGAAATAGGCCGCCATGTCCCGGCGGACCGTGGGATCCGCGTTCTCGTTCAGGGTCAGGGAGGCGGAGGTGTGGAGGATGAAGAGATGGGCCAGGCCCACCCGGATCTGCCGGAGTTCCGGCACCGCGGCTCGGACCTGGTCGGTGATGAGGTGGAAACCCCGGGGATAGGGGCGCAGGCGGATCTCCCGCTGGATCCAGATCATGGCAGGTGCTCCTGCACGAACCGCTGCACGTCCTCCAGGCTCCCCACCACGGGGACATCCCCGGGCAGATCCGGGATCTGCTCGGGACGATCCAGCCAGGCGACCACGGGCCGACCGTAGCGGAGGGCCAGACCCACTTCGCTGGCCGTCCCGGATCCACCCGGCAGGGCCACCACCACCGTCGCGGAGAGCACGTTGATGTGGTTGCGGGACCGGGGATCCATGCCCTGCGCTCCGCTGAGGGGCAGGTGGGTGAGGATGGGGATCTCCACCCAGGGATTGGGATAGCCGGCTCGGGGCCGATACCCCTGGGGGGTCACCTCGCCGGGGACGATCCCGATGACCCATCCCGCGCGTCCCGGTGTCTCGGCGAAGGCCCTGCTCGCCGCAGCCATCACCCCCGGGCCTCCGCCGGTGAGCAGATGGACCCCCAGGCCGGCCAGCCAGCGCCCCAGGGGCTCGGCCTTGTCCACATGGGCCTGGGTGCCCGAGCCCATGACCCCCACCACAGGCAGCCGACGCACGGTCCCGGCGACCGTCTGCCCTCCGCTCCTCCTCCGCCTCATGCTCTCCCTCCCATCGGCCAGGAACGGCCCGGACACCGGCTCCGGAGTGCTCTCATCCAGAGGGTGGATGACGCCGTTGTGGAACGCCGTTCTCCCTCTGCCTGGGCCCCAGGATCCAGCGCGCAGAGGGCCTGGATATCGCTCGTCCCCCTCCCCGGCCGGAGCCAGACGCCGGTGCCATGGCTCGAGCGGGCATCAGAGCCGGGGTCGCGCGCGCTCCACGATGGCCTGGACATCCACCCCGGGGGGCAGGGTGCCGAAGGCCCGGCCGCCCCCTTCCAGCCTGGAGGCCACGAAGCCGTCCGCCACGGCCGCCTGTCCGGCCCGGATCAACAGGGAGGCCTGCAGGGCCAGGGCCAGTCGCTCCACCAGCTCCCGGGCCCGGTACTCCATGTCGCCGGGTCGGGCCAGATCCCGTTCCAGCCTATCCACGAAGGCGTCGAACCGTCGGTCCACGCCCCGGGCCCGCCGCACCTCGTCCAGGTAGACCTCCAGGGTCCGGGGATCCCGGGCCAGGGAGCGCAGCACATCCAGACACTGGACGTTGCCGCTGCCCTCCCAGATGGAGTTCACCGGTGCCTCTCGGTACAGCCGGGGCAGGTTGGACTCCTCCACATAGCCCAGCCCGCCCAGACACTCCTGGCACTCATGGACGTGGAAGGGAGTTCGCTTGCACACCCAGTACTTGCCGATGGGCCGGGCAATCCGGGCCAGCAGGGCCTCTGCCTCGTCCTCTGTCCCCTGGTCCATGGCCCGGGCCACCCGAAAGGCGAAGGCCAACGCGGCCTCCGACTCCAGGGCCAGATCCGCCAGGACATTGGCCATGAGAGGCTGTTGGACCAGGGCCCTGCCGAAGACCTGTCGCTGAGCGCAGTGGTGGATGGCCTGGGCCAGGGCCTGGCGCATGAGGGCCGCGGAGCCCACGATGCAGTCGAAGCGGGTCAGGGCCACCATCTCGATGATGGTGCGGACGCCCCGCCCCTCCTCCCCCACCAGGACGGCGTACGCGCCCGCGAACTCCACCTCGCTGGAGGCGTTGGAGCGGTTGCCCAGCTTGTCCTTCAGCCGCTGGATGTGGAACGCGTTCCGGGTGCCGTCCGGGCGCCAGCGGGGCAGGAGGAAGCAGGAGAGCCCCTGTTCTGTCCGCGCGGTGACCAGGAACGCGTCGCACATGGGCGCGGAGCAGAACCACTTGTGGCCCACCAGCTCGTATGCCTGGCCGGCCCCACCGTTTCCGAGGGGATAGGCCCGGGTGGTGTTGGCCCGGACGTCCGTGCCGCCCTGCTTCTCCGTCATGCCCATGCCGATGGTGACGCCGGCCTTCTGGTCTGGGGGCACGGGACGGGGATCGTACTCGGTGGACAGGATCCGGGGCTCCCACCAGGTGGCCAGCTCGGGCTGTTGGCGCAGGGTGGGGATGGACGCGAAGGTCATGGTGAGGGGACACTGGGTGCCGGCCTCGGCCTGGCAGTGGAGGTAGACCAGCGCGGCCCGGGCCACGTGGGCGCCGGGCCGGGGGGCTCGCCAGGGCAGCCCGTGGAGCCCATGGCGGATGCCCAGGGCCATGAGCTCGTGGTAGGCTGGATGGTACTCCACCTCGTCGATGCGATGGCCATAGCGGTCGTAGGCCCGGAGCCGGGGCGGGAACTCGTTGGCCTGGAACCCCAGGGCCATCATGGGGCCTCCGGCCAGCTCGCCGTAGGCCGCCACCTGGTCCTGGGCCCAGCCGCCCCCCTCCCGGTGTAGGGCCTCCTGCAGGGCCACATCTGAGGTGTAGAGGTTGCAGGGCTCCAGGGGTGTGGGCTGGTTGAACACCTGGTGGGTGCGCAGATCCTCTGGGGCTCGCCGTGTCTCCACGGGCTCCATGGTGGTCATCCCCTCTTGCTCCTTTCTCTCGGGCCCGGGCGCGTTCGTCCCTGGAGCGCCCGGGCCTCCGCGATCAGCCGAGGCAGCCAGGCCCTGGACACCGGACGCCGGCCGTGGCCTGGATAGAGCCAGCGCACATCGGTCTGTTGCAGTCGCTCCAGGCTCGCCACGATCTGGCTCCAGTCCTGGGCCAGGAAGCGCTGGGCGTGGGGACGGCCCCCGGTGGTGGAGAGGAGGTCGCCCACGAAGGCGTGGACCCCGTCCACCACCAGGGTGGCGGAGCCTGGGGTATGGCCCGGGGTGTGGAGCACCTGGAGCGAAACGCCCAGCTCGGCAAAGCACTCTCCGTCCGCTACCGTGCCATCCGGCGGCGTGGGCTCCGGTGGGGACAGCCGTTCCGCGATGGGCAACAGCCAGGCCAGGACCCGCCCCCATCCTCGGGCCTGGCCCAGACGGGTCCGTCCGGCCGCCAGGTCGGCCGCGTCCTCGGGGTGGACCCACACCGCGGCCCCGGTGGCCCGGCGCAGGGCTCCGGCGCTGCCGAAGTGGTCGTAGTGGGCATGGGTGAGGAAGATCCAGTCCAGCCCGGGGCACCCATGGCGTGCCAGGGAACGCTGGATGAGGGCAGCCTGGCCTGGGGACCCGGCATCCACCAGCAGGGAGCCCCGGGATGTCCTCACCAGATAGGCCATGCTGAAGCCGGTCCACACCGGATGGATCGCGACACGGCTGGCGGCCACGGGCGGTATCGTTTCACAGGAAGGTCTGGCTGGCGGTCACCACCGCGACCAGCTTGCCGCGGGGGTTTCGAACCTCGGCAGCCAGGTGGATCTGTTGGCGGGTCTGGGCCACCACCCGGGCGGTCACCTCGATGTACCCGTCTTCGCGGGTCACCGGGCGGATGAAGGCGGTGTGCATGTGGGTGGTGGCGCTGGGCCGCGCGACGAGATAGCTCAACGGCCCAAAGGTGTTGTCCACCGCGGCGTTCAGGAAGCCGCCCTGCATCACCCCTGCCGGGTTGAGCCAGCGCTCCTCCACGGGGAAACGCAGGGTCAGGCGGCCGGCCTCTGCCTCGTAGGCCACCACCTCCGGGGACATCTCCTGGTAGCAGGGAGGAGGGATGGCCAGGGAACGTCGCCAGGCCGGGGCCTCCTGCTGGATCCGGGCCTCCAGCAGGGCGATCAGTTCCTGGGTCGTGGAGCCCATGGCACAGACCTCATCGGCTCGGGGTTGGATCCATCGATGAGACCTGAAAGGCCTCTCCTGTAGGATTATACCGCACAAGCCCATCGGCTGCACAAGCGGGTATCCCCTGCCCACTGGCCTGGAACCCCTTGCCCGGTGTACAATCAGGGCGCAGGGGGGAGACAGGTCCCCCGTACGACGTGGAGATTGTCCCAGCTCTCTTCTTCGTTCTTGTCCCACGGGGGCCGTTCAGTGCATCCCATGGACCGTCTGCCCTTCCACTCCATCTACCGGCACAACATCGTCCGGGTGGCCGTCGCGGTGCCCCATGTGCGCATCGGCGATCCGGCCTTCAACGCGGAGCGGACCGTCGCCCTGGCCCGCCAGGCCCATCGTCGCCGCGCGGTGTTGGCGCTCTTCCCCGAGTTGGGCCTCTCCGGGTACACTCTGGAGGATCTGTTCCACCAGGACGCGCTGTTGGACGCCACGGAGCAGGCCTTGGCCCAGGTGGTGGCTGCCAGCCGGGAGCTGGATCCCGTGTTGGTGGTGGGCGCGCCCCTGCGCCTGGAGCAACGGCTCTTCAACTGCGGGGTGGTGGTCCATGGCGGTCGGATCCTGGGGGCGGTGCCCAAGTCCTTCCTGCCCAACTACCGGGAGTTCTACGAGCGGCGCCAGTTCGTCGCCGCGGACCATGCCCTGGCCCGGGAGGTCGTTCTCCTGGGCCAGCGGATCCCTTTCGGCCCGGATCTCCTCTTTCGGGCCACGAACATGCCCGATTTCGTCCTCCACGTGGAGATCTGTGAGGACCTGTGGGTGCCCATTCCCCCCAGCACCTACGCGGCCCTGGCCGGTGCCACGGTGTTGGCCAACCTCTCGGCCAGCAACATCACCGTGGGCAAGGCAGACTACCGTCGTAGCCTGTGTGCCTCCCAGTCGGCCCGGTGCATCGCGGCCTACCTCTACTCCGGCGCCGGCTTCGGTGAGTCCACCACAGATCTGGCCTGGGACGGCCACGCGCTGATCTACGAGAACGGCACCCGTCTGGCCGAGTCGACGCGCTTCTCCACCGAGGAACAGCTCATCACCGCGGATGTGGACCTGGACCGACTGCGGCAGGACCGGATGCGCATGACCAGCTTCAACGACTCGGCGCAGCGCTACCGGGAGATCCTGGGCACCCTGCGCACCGTCTCCTTCGAGCTGGCCCTGCCCACCGGGCCCGTGCCCCTGGAGCGCTCCATCGAGCGCTTCCCCTACGTGCCCAGCGACCCGGCCGTGTTGGACGAACGCTGCTACGAGGTCTACAACATCCAGGTCCAGGGGCTGATGCAGCGCCTTCGGGCGACCGGCATGGAAAAGGTGGTGGTGGGCGTTTCCGGAGGGCTGGACTCCACCCAGGCCCTGATCGTGTGCGCCAAGACCATGGACCGTCTGGAGCTGCCCCGGACCCATGTGTTGGCCTACACCATGCCCGGCTTCGCCACCAGCCAGCGGACCTACCGGAACGCCTGGGCGTTGATGGAGGCCCTGGGGGTCCGCGCCGGGGAGATCGACATCCGGCCCGCGGCCCGTCAGATGCTGGCGGACATCGGCCATCCCTACGCGGCCGGGGAGCCGGTGTACGACGTCACCTTCGAGAACGTCCAGGCCGGGGAGCGGACAGCCCATCTCTTCCGCCTGGCCAATTTCCACCGCGGGCTGGTGGTGGGAACCGGCGATCTCAGCGAGCTGGCCCTGGGCTGGTGCACCTACGGCGTGGGCGATCACATGTCCCACTACAACGTGAACGCGTCCGTGCCCAAGACCCTCATCCAGCACCTGATCCGCTGGTCCATCGCCACCCGCCAGTTCGACCCGAACACCTGTCAGGTCCTCCAATCCATCCTGGACACGGAGATCTCGCCGGAACTCGTGCCCGGGGGAACCGCGGACCAGCCTGGCCAGCGCAGCGAGGACGTCATCGGGCCCTACGAGCTCCAGGACTTCCACCTCTACTACATCAGCCGCTTCGGCTATCGGCCCAGCAAGGTGGCCTTCCTGGCCCATCACGCCTGGGGTGATCGGGAACGGGGATCGTGGCCCCCCTTCCTTCCCCCGGAGAAGCGGCGGGAGTACGATCTGCCTGCCATCAAACACTGGCTGGAGGTTTTCCTACACCGTTTCTTCCAGTTCAGCCAGTTCAAGCGCTCTGCATTGCCCAACGGCCCCAAGGTGGGATCCGGCGGCTCCCTCTCGCCCCGGGGTGACTGGCGGGCGCCCAGCGATGCCCAGGCCACCGCCTGGCTGGAGGAGCTGCGTCGCCACGTGCCGGGATGAGCCCCCCGATGGTCGTCTGGCCCGCCGCGGTCTCGGCCGGCCCCCCATGTCCCCCGCCTGGGCCCTGCCCCTCCCCGGCTCGGGCAGCCCTGGCAGCTCCTTTCCCTGGGGAAATCCGCGAACCCCCCGCCAGAAGGCGGTTGTGGGACCGGTTTGCGCTTTGGTACAATGCTTCCAAGCGGGGATTGGGGTCCTCCCGGTGGACGCGTTCCCCAGTCCGGAGATGCATGGGGGAAGGGTCCTAGGCCCTGCACACTGTCCTTGCATCCGGCCACGATTCGACGATGTCTGCACCCGTGCCTTCCCTGACCATTGAGCTCTTCGGACACCTGCGTGTTCGGGCCGAGGCCGGCGATCTCCCCCCCTTCCCCACCGAGAAGGCCCGAACCCTCTTTGCCTACCTGGCCTACCACGCGGACCAGGGCCATCGTCGCGAGAAACTGGCGGGCATCTTCTGGTCCGAGCTGCCGGAACAGACGGCCCGCCGGCGCCTTTCCCAGGAGCTGTGGCGCATCCGACGCCACCTGGATGAGCACCTGGGCCATCCCCTGGTGCTCAGCGGCCCGGAGATCCGCCTGGATCGCCGGGCCTCCTTCACCGTGGACGTCCGCTGCTTTCTGGACGAGACCGCCCAGAGCTCGGATCTGGAGGCCCTGGCCCGGGCCGTGGCCCGCTATCGCGGGGATCTGTTGATCGACCTGGACGACGAGTGGATCCTCCCGCTTCGGGAGCAGCTCCGCCAGCGCTACCTGGCTGCCCTCACCGCGCTGGCCGAGGCCGAGAGCCAGGCTGGCCGATGGGAGCAGGCCCTGGAGCATGCGCTGCGCCTCACCCGAGCCGATCCCCTGGTGGAGAGCGGGCACCGCCTGGTCATGCAGGCCTACGTCCACCTGGGCCAGCCCCACATGGCCTTGGCCCAGTTCCAGGAGCTGGAACGTCTGCTCCAGGAGGAGCTGGGCACCTCGCCGACCCCCGCGACCCTCCAACTGGCCGAACGCATCCAGGCCCAGATGCGCATCGCCTCCCGAACGGAGTTCGCGCCCTTCCTGGAGAGCCCCGAACAGCTTCCCCTGGTGGGCCGGGAGCGGGAGCGGGCTCAACTGGTGGAGGCGGTGGAGTGGGCCATCGGCGGGAGCGGCGGCGTGGTCCTGGTGGAAGGGGAGGCCGGGATCGGCAAGAGCAAGCTGTTGGACACCCTGGCCGAGGACGCGGCCTGGCGGGGGGCCCAGATCTACCGGGCCGTGGCCGTGGAGGTGGAGGAGCAGGCCATGGCCGTCCTGGTCCGGGCCCTGACGCCCTTCCTGACCCCTCTCCACATCCAGCAGTTGGCCCTGGTCCTGGATCCCCTCTGGCTGGCCGTCCTGTCCCGCTTCTTTCCGGAGATCGCCAGGACCCTGGACCCTCTTCCCCAGCCTCCGACCTTGGCCCCAGACGCCGCGCGGCGGCGGTCCATGGAGGCCCTCCTCCATCTCCTCCGGGCCATCGGTCGGCTGGGCCCGGCCGTCCTCCTGTTGGACGACCTCCATCGGGCCGACCTGGAGACCCTGGAGATGTTGCGCCTCCTGGCCCGGGAGCTGCGCTCCGAGCCGGTCCTGGTGGTCGCGGCCTACCGGGGCGAGGCGGTCCGGGCGGTCCCGGAACGCTGGGAGGCCTTCCAGGCCATCGATCGCGCGGGGGTGCAGCGTCGTCTGGTCCTCCGTCCTCTCGATCGACTGGCCGCGGGGGAGCTGGTCCGCCTGGCCCTGGGCATGGGACAGACACCGGCCCGGTTCGTGGCCCGGATCCACACCAAGACCGGCGGCAATCCCTTCTTCGTGTTGGAGAGCCTCCGGGCCCTGTACCAAGAGGGCCTTCTCCGGCGGCGCGCGCCGGGGGAATGGAGCACTCCCTGGGAGCTCGAAGCCCCGGCGGGCGAGGAGGCGATCTTGCCGGAACGGGTGGAAGAGCTCCTGGAGCAGCGGCTCCGGCGCCTGTCCCCGGAGAGCCAGGCCCTGTTGGCACCGGCCTCGGTCCTGGGGCTCGAGTTCACCCTCCCGATCCTCCAGAGCATGGTCTCCATGTCCCCGGCCCAGGTCTTCCAGGCCCTCCGCCATCTGGTGGCCCAGGGCCTTCTGGTGGAGACGGAGACCCATCTCCGTTTCCACCACGACCTGATCCGAGAGGTCATCTACCAGAACATGCCCATGCACCGGGCCCGGGCTCTCCACCACCGGGCCGGCCAGGTCCTGTCCCATCGGAACCAGGCCTCCAGTGCCGTGCTGGCCCACCACTTCACCCTGGCCCAGGACTGGCCCCAGGCCCTGGAGCACCATCACCGGGCCGGCCAGGAGGCCCTGGCCCGCTCCGACTATCGTCGGGCCCGCCACCATTTCCAACAGGCCTTGCAGGCCCTGGACCGACTGTCGCAGGACGATCCCGGGCGGCGGACGGCGCTCCTCTTGGAATGGGAGCAGACCCTGGCCGTCCTGGGCGATCTGGAGGCCCAGGCCCGGGTGTTGGAGGAGCTGGGCGAACGGACCACCCAGGACCCCCTCCAGGCCTGCGAGGTCCTGTGCCGAACAGCGGCCTTTCACCTCCACCGGAGCCATTACCCGGAGGCCCGTCGGGCGGCCGCGCAGGCGCTCTCCCTGGCCCGTTCTCTGGAACAGGTGGATCTCCAGGTGAAGGCCTTGACCCTCCTGGGGCAGGTGGAGGAATATCAGGGGGCATCCACCCGGGCCGTGGAGCTCCTGGAGCAGGCTGTGGCCCTGGTGCCCCGGGAGAGACGCCATCGGGCCGAGGCCCTCCTCTTCCTGGCCAGCGCCCTGGGAGGCGTGAAGCGGTACACCGAGGCCCGGGAGGTGGCCTCCCAGGCCCTGGAACAGTTCGGGGGGCTGGGTTTCAAACATCGCCAGGTAGACGTCCTGAACGTGCTGGGCATCGTCTCCATGGAGGAGGGGCTCTACGATCGGGCCGCGGACTTCCACCGCCGCGGGGTGGCGTTGAGCCAGGAGATCGGCTACCTGTACGGCGAGGTCCGGGCTCGGGTGAACCTGGCCAACGTCTTCAGCAAGATCGGCGAGGTGGGCCGCTGTATCCAGGCTTACGAGGAGGTGCTGGCCCTCTGTCCCACCCTGGGCATGGATCGGCCGGAGGCCATCACCCGGGTGAACCTGGCCTCCAACCTGGTGGCCTTTGTGGGCGACACGGCTCGGGCCCGATCCCTGCTGGGCTGGGTGTTGGACTATGCCCGCCGGTCGGACGATCGGATCACCCTGGGGCACGCGTTGGCCATTCTCTCCGCGGCCGAGATCACGGAGGAGCGCTGGGAGGACGCCCGCTCGCATATGGAGACGGCCAAGGCGATCCTGGCCCAGGTCGAGGAGTTCTTCATCCTGGCCCAGTTCCACCGGACCTGCGCCCTCTGGCACATAGAGCAGGGGGACCTGGAGGCGGGTGTCCAGGAGCTGGATGCCGGCCTGGCCCTGTGTCGTGAACACGGCATGGCGGCCCTGCGCCCCTGGATGCTCGCCATGAAGGGGTGGATCCGAGCCCAGCAGGGGGCCGTCTCAGAGGCCCTGGCCCTCACCCAGGAGGCCATGGACGCGCTGGACGACCTGGAGGAGATGGACTACATGATGTGGTTCTACCGCTCGATAGCTCTGGAGGTCGCCGGCCGCGAGCGGGAGGCCCGAGAGGCCCTGGCCCGCTCGGTGGAACGCCTGGAGCGCATGATGGCCACCCTCACCCCGGAGCATCGTGCCATGAGCCGGGAACGGGTCTTCGAACACCGGGCCATTCTGGCTGCCTGGAACCCCTATTGTCCGAAGCGGCAGGCCGTCACCTTGCCGGGGCGGGACGGAACGGGCCACCACACGGTGGAATGGACCGTCCACGCACCGGAGGACATGGCCCTGCCCGAAGGGCCACCCCGGCGGCGCCACCGCCTCCGCCGACTGCTGGCCGAGGCCAAGGAGCAGGGCGCCCGCCCCACGGTCCAGGCCCTGGCCAAGGTCCTGGGTGTCAGTCCCCGGACTGTCCGCCGTGATCTGCGGGCGCTGAAGATCTCCGAACGCTCCTGAACAGCCCGGCTCCTTCCCCCGAGGAGGGCCGGCACCCCTTCCGCAGCCTGTTCCCTTCCCCGGGTGCCACCTCTCTCACCCTGTGGGAGGGTTCGCGCCATCCCAGGGTTCTCCGTTGCTCTCACATGGCCCCCTTTTGCCCTCCTTTCGCCCCTTTGCGCAGGTTCTCCGCCGGACTTTCCCGTCGCGGTCCCCGCTGATGGGCCGTGGGCGGGGGGCGTCTCCATGGGTGTCCGTTCTCCGGGAGGCGGTTGAGACAAGTCTGAGACAGCCTCCGCGATCATGGTTGAGGAGAGGGGGAGTCGAGGATCTCTTCCTGTGATCACACCGACAACACCCGATGGACCGGAGGGATGCTCCCATGATGAGACATAGATGGATGCTTCTGGGGCTGGCACTGGCGATGGCTCTGGTTGTGGCCGCCTGTGGCGGCGATGGAGAGGGCGCAGGGGCGCAGGAGGGTTCTGGCCTCACCATCCTCGACGCCACCTTTGCCGAAGATGTGGGCGAGGAGATGGAGCCCATCAACCCCACCACCTCCTTCACGCCGGAGCAGACGGTGAACCTGCTGCTCACCATCGAGGGACGGCCCCGGGAAGGGGAGGTGATGGCCCGTTTCTACGTCCGCGATCAGGAGATCGCCTCGGCCACGGTAGACCTGGCCGACGTCAACGAGGGGGTCATCTTCTCCATCGGTGAGAACACCCGGGTGCACTTCACGCTGAAGCCCAGAGAACCCCTGCCCGTGAGCCCCAACTACCGGGTGGAGGTCTTCGTGAACGGCTCGCCGGCCGGCAGCTACACCTTCGCCGTGGCGCCGCCCCCAGAGGCCATTCCTTCCCGCGTGATCGAGGTCACCCTGGCCAAAGGGATGGAGGAGACGCCCAACGCCTACGTGCCGGTGGAGCCCACGACGACCTTCAGCACGTCGGACACGGTCATCTACCTGGTGGGCGTGGTCGATCTGGGCCTCTACTCGCGCCTTGAAGTCAACTGGTATCTGAACGGACAGCTCGCCGAGGATGCCACCCGCTCCCTCACCGCCCAGGAGGACCTGGAGGCCGTGAGTGTCTACTTCACCTTGGAGAAACAGGATGGCCTGCCGGCCGGCGACCACGAGGTCGTTCTGCTCATCAACGATGAGGAGGTGCAGCGGCTCTCGTTCACGGTGCAGGAGTAGGTGAAGGAGTAGGTGCATTCCGTGGGGCCGCCTGCCGTGGACGTCGGCTACCCGGTCCTGGCGGTGCGAGACGGAGGTCCACCCGGGGGAGGATGGCCGTGGATTTCCGCCGCCCATCCATCCTCCTCCCTTGGACTCGCCTGGCTGTGGGGGCGGCCGCCCTGTTGCCGCCTCCACAGCCGTTTCGTCCCTTCCATGCCGGCTGTCCCGGCACACTGCCCCCCCCTCGGCCGCGTCCACCTGGTAGACGCCCCCCTGGGCCCGGGGACGCGGATCTTCCTTGTCCCTTCGTCGGCGTCGGCGCCGTCATCTCGGCCGGCTGCCGGGCAGGCAACGGACCAGGGCGTTGTGGTGTCAGCGTGCCCGTGGCCCCATGGCCGGGTTCACCTGTCGGAAGCGGGGAATGGGCCATGCGGCCGAGTGCCCGGTGGATGGAAGGCGGTTGAGACAAGTCTGAGACAGCCTTCTCCATCATGGGGGGCAGGAGAGATGTTCGAACCAGGGCACCGGCCCACCCAGATTTCTCGGGAGGCATCATGGTTCCAGACTCCACCGGGCGGGGATCGCTCATTGTGCGTATCTGGCAGGAACCTGGCAGCTCCTCCGGGTGGAGAGGCCAGGTGACGGAGGTGACCACCCAGACCGTCGACTACTTCGAGGACTTCGACAGCCTGGTGGCCCTGTTGAGGCGATATCTGCAACGGTATGGCCTGGGACCCCAGGCGCCCGACGGCCTTCAGTGAGGTCCTCTCTGAGGACCATGGGGCGATGGCCTTGATGGCCCAGTTTGCCGATACTCGACGGAGAGTGCTGGAACGTTGCTGGAACCCCTCAGCACACAAGGAGTGTACGTCCATGTCCCCCATGCCGTTTCCTGTGCACCGCGTTCGACCCTACCGATGGCTTCCCCTCAGCGCCTGGGCCGTTGGGCTTCTGTTGGCCCTGGCGGGGATCCTGGCCGGCGTCGGTGGCTCCCCGGCCCGGGCCCAGGCCCCGTATTCCGGGATTCTGGTGGACATCGTGGCCCAGACAGGGGGGATCCCGGTGTTGTCCGGCCAACCCGTGACCTTCACCATCACGGTCCGCAACACCGGCTCGAGCAAGGCCCTGAACCTGACCGTCGCCAGTTGGCAGCAGGTCGGGGCCACCAACACACCCAGCCCGGACTGCAACCGGACCTTGAACGAACTGGCCCCGGAGGCGGTCAAGAGCTATACCTGCACGGTCACGGCCCCCTCGGGTGATTTCCAGCAGTGGGTGCAGGTCACCGGCGATACGGTGGACGAGCAGACCGTGCAGGCGGACGCCCAGGTGAGTGTGGCCGTGGCCCTGCCGGCCGGGGTCAGCGGCCGGGTCTGGCGGGACGAGAACGGCAACGGCATCCAGGAGAGCGGCGAACCGGGCCTGGGCGAGGTGGTGGTGCGCCTCTTCTCCACCACCCGGGGCTTCATCGCGGAGACCCGCACGGACAGCGTCGAGGACGGAAACTACTACTTCAGCAACCTTCGGCCCGACACCTACCAGGTGCGGGTCGTCCCCCCGGCTGGGGAGCAGTTCAGCCCCAAGGACCAAGGGGGGAACGACGCCAAGGACAGCGATGTGGAGCCGGCCTCCGGTCTGACGGCCCCCTTCACCCTCGCTTCGGGCCAGAACCTGGTGGCTGTGGACGCGGGCCTCTACGAGCCCGGCTCCATCTCCGGGCTCGTGTGGGAGGACCTGAACAAGGACAACACCTGGGATCCTGACGAACCCAGTGTCGTCTCCGTCACGGTCCAGCTCCTGGACAGCAGCGGCAGCACGGTCCTGGACACCACCCAGACCGATGTCGAGGGGCGCTATGGCTTCCCCACCCTCGCGCCCGGCACCTACCAGATCCGCTTCCAGCCTCCTGCAGGCTACCTGCTGCTGTCGCCGGCCAATGGGGTGCTCGGCAACAGCCAGGTGGAGTCCGGCATCGCCGTGATCCATGCGAACGCCACCCTCTACAGGCCCGTCCTGCGGATCCTCACGGACACCGTCCGGGTGGGGGAGAGCGTGGGCGCCGTGAGCCTGGACGTGGAGCTGGTGGATCGGCCCAGCGGTGGAGGCCCGGTGACGGTCCAGGTGGCCACCACCGAGGGTTCGGCCAAGGCCAACCAGGACTTCACCCCCATCTCCACCACCCTGACCTTCAACCCCGGAGAGAGCCGCAAGTCCATCCAGGTGACCATCCTGGACGACAGCGATGCGGAGAACGAGGATGAGGCCTTCAACCTGAGCCTCTTTGGGCCCCAGGGCGCCCGGCTGGGCGAACCGGCCACGGCTCGGGTGATCATCCGGGACGACGATCCCCTGCCCGGCACACCGCCGGTCTCCCCCTGCACCGCGGACCGCATCCGCAGCCTGGACGCGCCGGGCACCAATGGCGTGCTGGATGTGCTGGACATACAGGCCGCTGCAGGCCGTCTGGGCCAGTCGCCTCTCTTCCCGGAGCAGGACCTGGACCGCGACGGCGTGGTGGAGCTGGAGGACCTGAACACTTTGGCCCAGGGTTGGCGGGCCCGGTGCGATGGCCTGGATCTGGCCTGGGCCCAGGACAACGGGGCCCGGGGCCGGCGCATCTACCTCCACTGGCGCTGGGTGCCGGGCAAGAGCGACGTCAACACCGTCTTCCAGATCCTGCGGAAGACGGGCGATACGGGCAGCTTCACCGTGGTCGGCGAGGCCAAGGCCGCGCCGGATCTGGCCGCTTTCCAGGCCCAGGTGCTCCCAGACATCCGGGACCTGGTGCGCAACGTGGAGCTGGCCGACCTGAACCTGGCCGACGACGGGGCCCTGCTGGCCTTCCTCAAGAACCCCCAGAACAGGGCCCGGGTTTCCCTGCTGGCCGATGCCTACCCGGAGATCGCCCAGGCGGTGGGGCTGGGCTTCGTGGACGCCAATGTCCCGGCCACCGAGATGGTGACCTACTACGTGCAGGTGAAGGGCGATCCCAACGCGCCCATCTACGGCCCGGTGGCCATCAGCTCCCTGGCTGCCCTGGCCGCGCCCACCAACCTGCGGGAGGGCACCGTCTACCAGGGGCCCAGCGATCTGGGCATCTCGCCCACCACCCGCCCCATCACGGGCACAGAACGCTACGACTGGGACGGGGCCCAGGTCTACCGTCAGGCCCACGGCACGGCCTTCCTCCTGTGGGACATCCCCTCGGATACCACCCAGAAGAGCAACCAGCTCCAGGACCCCTTCCAGTTCAGCGGCGTCGGGCCGGTGATGACCCTGCCGGTGAACCCCAACGTGGCCGGCTACAAGATCTACCGCAAGGGCCCGGCCACGGGCAACCAGTGGCAGATCGTCAATCCGCTGAAGGTGGCCGGCAACCCCAACGCGGGCTACCGCCTGATCCAGCCCGGCAAGTCCGTGGACCCCGTCACCCAGGGGCAGTTCTTCTACGCGGACCGGCTGGTGGACGTCTTCGACATCTCCACCCGGGTCCGACCCGACCAGGTCTTCACGGTCTGGCAGTACAAGGTCTGCCCGGTGGACCTGTTGGGCAACGAGGGACCCTGTAGCCAGCCCGCGGACATCCGGGTGCGGGATCTGCGGCCGCCGGCCCCGGTGGCCGATCTCCAGGTCCAGGCGGACGAGCAACACACCAAGCTTACCCTGACCTGGACCTACACGGCCACGGACCAGAGCACCCCGCTGAAGTTCTACGTCCTGCGCAGCCCGGACCCGGTCTCCCTGACCGAGCCCAGTGTGCTGGCCAGCCTGCCCATCACCGCCTGGGTGGACATCACCCCCAACGGCCTGACCCAGGCGAACACGGTCATCATGACCTACCAGTACACGCCCCCCAAGCAGGGCCTCTACTGGTTCCGGGTCCAGGTGCGGGACGCGGCCGGGAACTGGTCCGCGCCCAGCGCGCCGGCCAAGGGTGGCCTCTACCCCCGGCAGAAGCCGCCCGCGCCCAGTGTGGCGGACGTGAACCAGTGTGTGCCGGGCGGCCTGAGCGTGAACTTCACCGGGCTGGCCTCCCAGGTCCGTCAGCTCATCGTCTACCGCTCCTTTGACCCCATCACGAACCTGAACGCGCCGGGGGTGCAGCTCATCCAGCGCATCAAGGTGGAGAACGGCCAGGCCACCTTCACCGAGGCCTATCAGCCCCCGGTGGACACCTGGGTCTACTACAAGGTGGAGGCCCTGGACGGCTACGGCAACGTGAGCGATCCGGCCACCTTCAAGGCTCGACTGTGCGGACCGAACCGGCCGGACGCACCGGAGGTGGACAAGGGCCCGGCCCAGTGGGATCCGGACACCCTGACCTACCAGGTGCCTCTGACCTACACCCTGCCGCCCACGGGTGTGGCCGACCGCAAGGTGACCACCCTGCGCCCGGACCAGAACGGCCTGCGCACGGACGTGCAGACCGTGCCCCCCAGCGGCAAGGTGACCGTGCGCGGTGAGCCCGGCGAGACGGTGAAGGTGGAGGCCACGGAGCGCAACGACCAGGGCCAGAGCCCGGCCACCGTGCGCTGGGTGCGCAACGTGAACAACTTCCTGGACACGAACCGACACATGGCCCGCCTGGGCCAGCCCCTGGCCGTGGAGTGGGTTCTGGGGGCCTCCCAGCCCACCGCACGGGTCCTCATCCCCGCGCCGGCGGACAACAACCTGCCCACCCCCTACGTGGCCCTCTTCCGCAAGACCACTGCGGGCAACTGGATCCAGGTCACCCCGGTGGTGGACGTGAGCAGCAACCGCACCTTCTACCCGCCGAGCGGCCCCAACCCGCAGTCGGCCCTGGTCATCACCGACACCGCGGATCTGGACATCACCGACGCCTACGACTACACGGTGCTGGCCTTCAGCCCCAGCTCCCTGGAGGTCCTGGGCTACTGGGGCGCCATCCGGCTGCAGCCGCTGACCGCGGGCGCGGTCATCGAGTTGAACACCCCTCTCTCCCCCGGGCCGACCCTGCCCTGCAGCACCGGCTACGAGATCCGTGCGCCCTCCTACTACGGCCCCGGCGGCGAAGGCTGGTGGAACGTGCCCGGAGACACCATCCTCCTGGCCAACGGCTGGACTCTCGTCGTGGACAACTTCTACGACTACAATGGTAACTGCAACGGCCTGGACCTGGGTCCGGAGGCGCCCCTCTTCGGCGAGGGCAAGCTCATCGATGGGGACGGGGACCCGTTCCCGGCCAACTTCTACGACATCTACGTGGACCCGGACACAGGCGACTTCGTTGGCGGCCGCATCGTGGTGGACATCAACAAGGGCGTGAGCGCCGGCCGGCTGGTCACCTGGGTGGAGAAGATGGAGTTCCAGCCCGGCGTGGCCCGGGGCCAGATGCGCTTCCAGTTCCCAGACAACGTGAAGGTGGTGGACCCCACCGCGGTGGAGCGGAGCAACCAGGTGCGGGCCGTGGTGGAGAACGTCTTCCCCGACTACCTCTTCCAGCCCCTGGTGGTGGACACCACCGTGGACGGTCTCTACCTGGTGGACGAGAACCTGCCCTGGTCCCTGCACACCAACACCTGGGAGCTGCACCCCACGGCCCTGAACCTCATGGGGACGGTGACGGTCCAGGACCGCCTGGGCTACGCGCCGCCAGCCGGTGGCGGCCTGCCCTGGCCGGACAACAACCTGGGCTTCCTCCGACCTGGGGGCACGACCAACACGGGCTACACCGGGACCAATGTGCTGGTGAACAACCAGGGGCTCCAGGGGAGCTTCAACAACCCCAATCCCTTCACCTACGTCACCAGCCTGCCCGGGGGCGTGGAGATCACGGCCCAGGGCGGCGCGCAGGTGACCATCGACGCCAGCCAGATCGTCAGCGGCGCCCTGAACAACGCCACTGCTCGCCTGGACTACTACAGCCAGGGCACGGACATCAGCTTCATCTCCCAGAAGGACAAGCTCCTGCGGGTGGGGACGCGCACGCCTCTGGGTGGCCTCATCCAGCTCAGCATCACCCCGCCCAGCGGTCGGTTCACCCTCCAGGACGGGGGCCTGCTGCGGGAATCGGTGAGCGTGAACCCCACGGAGATCACCTGGACCGGGGCCTACACGGTCTACACCAGCGGGCCCGGGATCACCATGGAGCTCTACGGGGCCGCGGCCAGCTTCCCGGAGAACGGCGCGGCCATCAACTGGAACCGGGTGTCCCCCAGCGATCCCGCCCCCGCGGAGAACGCCTGGCGCAAGCTGGACACCGTCTACGCGCCCAGCGCCAAGCTGGACCCCGGGCTGAACATCATCGGCCTGGGAGCCTGGGCTGCTTGTGACTGCTTCGACCCGGCCATGTTCAAGGACGTGGACCTGGATCTCTACGTGCGCCGGGGCGGGGTGAGCGGCAACTTCCGCATCAACGCCCAGAGCTTCGGGGAGATCCGCAACAAGTGGGGCTATCTGGTCACCATCAAGGAGTACGACCTCCTCTTCGTGGACAACGCGGTGGTGGATGGCCAGGCTCGGCTGGACCTGCGCCTGCCCTACCCCAGCGACGTGGTGATCCCCCTGCGCTTCGGGCCCGACGGCTTCGACGAGCGGGGCTGCCCCGTGGAGGGCCAGGTGGAGCAGGTGAAGCCCTACGTCCACAAGTTCTGGAACTTCAGCCAGACCCCGCGCACGGCCCGCTTCGTCCAGATCGGCGGCAAGGGCAGCGGCCGCAACGATCACGTGGTGGACTACCAGGCCAAATACCAGCAGAACACGGGCAAGAACGACGGCAACCAGGTGCTGCCCGGCGCCATCCTGGTGCTGCGGGGCACGGGCGTGGTCGCGGGCCTGGGCAAGACCACTACCCAGAGCAGCCAGGTGGGCGTGGATGCGGAGATCCCCATGGCCCACGACTGGTTCCCCAACGGCGACTACGGGGACGTCCGCCTCTATCCTCAGGGGAACAACGGCAACCAGGACCTACCCGACTACTTCCGGGTGAGCGGCGTGCCCTACGCCCTGACCGACGTGAAACTCAGCCGCTTCTACAGCGCCATGATGGACGAGTCCAGCCTGCCCGACCCGGCCGGCGTCCAGCCCAGCGAGCTGATGGGCGAGCTGCCGCCCAACCTGCTGGACAGCCAGGGGAAGGTCACTGGCCAGTCCCTGAAGCGGTGCGCGGACCGCAACGGTGGCAAGGGCCAGGGCTGTGGCTTCATCCTGGTGGACGGCAACGGCGCGGTGGTCCACTTCGGCGAGATCGGGGCCACGGGCTCCTTCACCATGCAGAGCAAGGACGACACGCCCAAGGGCAAGTGGCCCCTGGTGACCAATGTCCAGGGGAACCGGAAGAGCCAGGCCCCGGCCAGCAAACCCAACCTGCGCTGGGCCTATCCCATCGCCAACAAATACCTGGACGAGTACCTGCCCTTCAAGCTGATGGTCAACGACTACGGCGGCGCGCTGGTGGGCATCAAGCCAGACGTCTCCCTGCTGCCCGGCGGCGAGGTCCTGAAGACCGATCTGGGGGTGGTGGTGACGGTGAACTTCACCGACACCCAGGGCTTCCAGATGGACTTCGGCCTCTTCGCGGGCTACGCGGCCAGCCAGGCCGGCATCCGGGCCCTGGCCATGAACCGGCCGGGCAAGAACAACGTGGGCATCGCGCCCTACCAGAAGTGGGACGATGTGGAGAAGGACGCGAAGGCCTGGATGGAGAAGTTCGGCTACGGGATCAAGCCTGGGGACCAGGATGACCCCCTGGACCTGGCCAAGTCCGTGTGGGGCGACTGGAAGACCGGCGCCTACACCCAGACCTTCCAGATCATCGAGCCCAAGATCCGAGCCCTGAAGGGCAAGGAGGCCTACGGCATCACCGGCATCCAGTCGGGCCAGATCCTGAAGGTGGCCAACGCCACCCTGGCCACAGGCATGGGGCAGGTGATCTTCGAGATCGCGGGCGGCGACTTCCGCCTGGTGAACATCAAGTTCGGCACCCTGGTGGACATCAAGGCCTCCCCCACGGACCGACGCCCCCTGTTCCACGCGGACTGGCTCACCCTGGAGATCACCCGGGATGGGGAGATCATCGTGGTGGGCAAGAACGTGAGCTCCTCCATCACCGGTGACAGGGACATCAAGGCCGACATCTACCTCATCATAGGGACCAAGTCCGGGTACGAGCGCCTGGAAGGCGGCATCATCATCGCCCGCATGGAGGTGGAAGGCGTCGTTCTCCAGAACACGGGTGCTGTGTTCGGCGCCGGCCGGGTGAACTTCCAGCCCCTGGCCTACCTGGGCATCAAAGGGGAAGGAACGATGGATGGCCTGACCCTGGGCGGCGCACTCCTCTTCGGCCTCATCGATCCCAGGAGCCAGGTCCTGCGGGAAGCGGGCTTCGACACCCTGTTGAAGAAGGTGGGCCTGAACCAGGGCCCGTCCGCCGGGCCGCCTGCAGGGAAGGTCTTCGGCGGCGCCTTCCTCTACCTCTACGGCGACGTCCCCATCTACAACAGTGGCTGTCTGCTCAAGGCCTCTGCAGGCGGCGAGCTCCAGGGCTGGTACTTCGCCCCTGTGGAGGGCGGACGCCCCATCTGGGGTGGCTTCCTGCGGGGCAACGTCACCGGCACGGCCCTCTGCCTGATCCACGCCAAGGGCGAGCTGACCCTGACCATCGAGAACGTGCAGCCCAACGCCAAGGCCACCGGCGGCCAGCAGTGCGGCAAGACGGAGGAGGACTGCACCGCCTTCACCGGCCAGCTCTGGGTGGCCATCGGCCTCTTCGCCTGCGAGCCGGAGACCTGGCGGGGCTGGGACAAGCGCTGGTGGAACGACGGAGGCTGCTGGCAGGCCGGTGTGCTTGCCCAACTGGCCTACATCGACCAACCGCCCAGCGGCCAGGAACAGTGGGCGGCCAAGTTCGACGCGGATGCGGAGTAGATGCGTGGCCCGGGAGGCGGAAGGCCCGCTCGCGGCTCCGCCTCCCGGGGTGCCGGAGCCGTGACGTGGGAACAGGATGGACCATAGCGTCTTCCCAGGCTTCCTGAGGTACCTGGGACGCATTGCCCAGCATCACCAACGCGAGGCGACCATGAACCGACATCCCTTCCTTCGATATGTGACATGGATGGCCCTCCTTCTCGCGGGGCTGCTGGCGCCGAGCACCCCCGCCCTGGCCGCGGAGGGGACCCCCACTGTGGCCCCGGTGCTCACCGATGGAGACGGCAACACCATCCAGGTGGCCCTGCAGGTGAAGGAGATCTCCAACCTGGGCGCCTTCGACCTGGACCTGGACGCGGCCGGCTCGATCCTGCGCATCCAGAGCGGCAGCCTGGGCTCCTCCTTCCTGGACAGCAGTGGCCGCCAGGTCCACGCCCTGGGGCCAGAGGTGAAGTTCAATGGGGTGACCCTGGCCGTGGGTGCCTACACCACCGGCGACCAGCCCGGCGCGAGCGGTACCGGTGTCCTGGCCACCGCGGAGATGGTCGTCCAGGCCGAGGGCATCGGCTACCTGACGCCCAGCCGGGTGGTCCTGGGCGCGCCGGACGCGACCTCCATCCCGGTGGAGCGCCAGGTGGCGGGGATCCAGGTCCAGGAGGTCGCCCAGGGATGGAACCTGATGGGCGTCTGTCCGGAGTTGGGGGATCAACCCCTGGAAAGCGCGCTGCAGACCATCCAGGGGCGCTACAACGCGGTATGGGACGCGGACAACCGCCCCGTGGATGCACTGCAAGGGGGGACAGGGGCCTGGCTGCGCCTGACCGCCGGGGCCCCGGTGCGGCTGGTCACCCTGGGGCCGGCCCGCAGGCCCACGAGCCCCATGGCCCTGGGGCCTGGCTGGAACCTGGTGTCCTACTGCGGCAAAGGGGCGGTGGACCTGGTCGCGGCCCTGGCCAGCATCCAGGGCAAGTACGATCGGGTCATCGGCCTGCGGGGCGCCTACGATGTCCAACTGGGGGCCTCCTACCAGACCTTGACCACGCTGTATCCCGGTGAGGCCGTTCTGATCCACATGACGGGTTCGGCCACCCTGACCTTTCCCGAGGTCGGCAGCCGGGAGCGGCCACGGCAACGGCCGCGGGCCGGCTGTCCCGCGGTGGCACCCACGCCCACCATGACCCTGCTCTACGGGGATGTGCGCCAGAACGGCGTCCCTGCTCCGGCCGGCACCCTGGTGGAGGCCCTGGACAGCAGCGGGCAGGTGGTGGGCTGTGTGGCGGTGGACCAGGATGGACGCTTCGGTCTCATGGCCGTCTACGGCCGGGACGGGGAGGCCGGCATCCCCGGCTACCAGGCTGGGGAGATCCTGCGCCTGCGGGTGGGCTCCTGTGTGCAGGAGGCCGGCTTTGCCTGGCAGAACGACCGTACCCCCCATCGAGTGGATGTGGCCCTGAACGGCCAGGGCTGTCAGGTGGAAGGGGAGGGCTACCGGCTCTTCCTGCCGCTGACCACGAAGCAGTAGCCCGGTACACCACAGACAGGGAAAGCCCCGGCCCGGGGCGGAAGCGAACCGGTACCTCCACCCAGGTGGGCCGTCTCGCTCCGGGGCACCGCCCACCCAGCCTTTGGCCTGGGTATCCCCAGGCCAGGTACAGGAAGGGGAGATATCATGGCAAAACAGCGTCGAGTGGGGAGATGGGCTCCCCTGGGGGGCCTGCTGTTGGCGGCCACACTCATCTGGGCCGTGCAGTGGTGGGCCCACAGTGCCCAGGCCCAGGAGACCGTTCCCCAGGGGGCGGCCGCGATGCAGGCGACAGTGGACACGGCCTTCACCTACCAGGGGCGGCTGACGGACGGGAGCGGCCCCGCGAACGGGGTCTACGATTTCCGGTTTCGCCTCTTCGATGCCGCCTCTGGAGGGAGTTCGGTGGGGAGCACCGTGGACCGGAGCGGGGTGCGGGTGACCGATGGGCTCTTCACCGTGGAGCTGGACTTCGGGGACGTCTTCGACGGCCGGGCCCTATGGCTGGAGGTGGGGGTGAAGAAGGCCACGGAGAGCAGCTACACCGTCCTGGGACGCCAGAAACTGGCAGCCACCCCCTACGCGCTGAGCCTGCGACCGGGAACCACCATCCAGGGGGCGTTGACCTCCGGGCGGCTGTTGGGCGCGGTCAACACGGCCACCGGCGGCGACGCCGCGGCCCTCTACGGGGAGACGGTCGCGGCGGACGGGGCCGGGGTGGCCGGCTGGAACACCGGGAGCCAGGGAGGGTACGGGGTCTACGGACGGGCCCAGGCCTTCTCGGGCATCGGTGTCTACGGCACCGGCCCCCAGGCAGGGGTCTACGGCCGGGGAGAGGGGCGGGCCCAATTCCCCACCTACGGCGTCTACGGGGAGAGCGCCTCTCCCAACGGCTACGGCATCTATTCCGAGGGCGATGCCCACATCGAAGGGGCGCTCACCTGGAAACCCATCACCGGTTTCGTGTCCATCCCGGCCGCGGCCTTCCGTCCCTACCAGGGCGGGGGGAACTACACCAACAGCGGCCACACCCTGGAGCCAGACGATACCCAGACCCGGCTGTTCCTGGCACCCGTCTATCTTCCCCACGAGGCCACGGTCACCAAGATGACCTTCTACTGGAGCGATGGCTCCGACGAGTTCAACGCCAAGGCCACCCTCTACCGGATCGACCTCGCGGGCAACGAGGAGGTGATGGCCTACACCGAGTCCTCCGGCGGGTTCAGCAGCGGCACGAGCAACCAGGTGGCCATCTCCTCCAGCTCCACCACCACCATCGACTACGATACCGTGGACAACAGCCAGTACGCCTACTACGTCTGGCTGGTCTTGGATGTGGACGGGGACGGCGGCAAGACCAAGGCCCATGGGGTGGTCATCGAGTACACCATCGATCGCCCTCACTAGGGTGGGCCTCCGCTCCTCCATGAGGGGGAGCATCTCCTTCGGCCCGAACAGCGAACAGGGAGCAGGAGGCGAGGCCCCGGAACTCAGCGGCGCGTTGGGGCACACAGATAGCGGGGGGCGATCTGGGTGTCCCGTACGGTGACCTGGGCCTCCCGGGGCCGTACGGCCGTCCTTCCCACGGTGGCCTGGGTGTCTTGGGGACGGGCCGCCGTGTCCGCGACCTGGATCTGGAGTTCCTGGGCCAGCCCGCAGGAGGTGCCGAGATCTCCGTCCGGGGCCAGGCGCATGACCCACAGGTCCAGCTCCTGGCCCCCGGCCCGATCCCAGGCCACCCCGGCCACGGCCAGGCTGCCGTCGGCCAGTTCCACCACCCCGTTGGGCCAGTTCCAGCCGTGCTCGTAACGGCGCCGTGCCCAGAGCTGCCCGTCCCCGTCCAGCCGAAGCAGGGTTCCGTCCCAGTCCGTGCTCTCCTCCAGGTAGCCGCCGATGACCACGCCGCCGTCCCGGGTGGCCCCCGCGCTCAGGGCCTCGTCCCAGAGGGTCGGGAGCCCGTAGAGCCGCTGCCAGCGGACGGCACCGTTCGACTCCAGACGCAGGGCCCATAGGTCGCCGCTGGCGTCGGGCGCAAAGGAGACCGTCACCCCCGGGACCAGGTAGCCCCCACCGGCCAGCTCCACGAGCGACCAGGTGGTCTCCTCCTCCGGGCCCCCGTAGGCCTTCTGCCAGCGGATCGAGCCGTCCGGTCGGAGTTGGATCACCCAGATGTCCGTCTCGCCGGCCCCGAAGGAGGCCGTCTCGCTGGCCAGGACGTAGTTCCCCTCCCGGTCCACCAGGGCCCGCACCACGAACTCCCCGTATGTGCCGCCCCCACCCTCGTCTTGGGGGCCGCCGTAGGTCCGCTGCCACACGGGTTCGCCCTGGGGATCCAGGCGCAGTACCCAGAAGTCGGAGCCACCGGCTCCGAAGGAGGTGGTCCCTCCGGCCACCAGGAAGCCACCGTCCCCGCTCAGGGCCACAGACCAGGCCTGTTCCATGCCAGGGCCACCGTAGACCTTGGACCACAGCACCTGTCCCTCTCCATCCAGGCGCAGGATCCACACGTCTGCCTGCTCCGCCCCGAAGGAACGGGTCCATCCCACGGCCACGAAGCCACCATCCGGGGTCTGACGGATGTCCAGGAGGCCGTCGTCGCCTTGGCCGCCGTAGGTCCGTTGCCAACGCACCTGGCCATCCTCCTGCAGGGCCACGATCCAGCCATCGCCCTCCTCGTCCTGAAAGGAATCCGTGGAGCCGACCACCACCAGGTCCCCGTCCTGGGTCGCGAGGAGGCCCTCCATCTCCTCGCTTCCTGGGCCCCCGTAGCGCGCGGACCAGGTGAGCCGTGGGCCCGGTGTGGAGGCGGGTGTGGAGGTGATGTAGGGCAGGAACACCCTGCGGGCGGGAGGTGCTCCGGCGTCCAGCGGGGAAGAGCGGCAGCCCCCTGTGGCCCAGACCAGGAGGAGACAGAGCAGCGGGATCAACCGGCGGGCGCTTTTCGGGACGGTCCGTTCCATGGGGCTCGCTCCGTTCTCGTTCCGCCGCGCTCTTCTCCAGCCCCCGACCAGGCCGGGGAGCCTTCCCAGGGCCTGCAGGCCCTGGGTGTTCGGGGGAGATCCCAGGGGGGTCTGCGCCTCGGTGGACGGCCTTCGGCCCTGAAAATACCGCGGAAAACGGAGGCAAATAGGTGGAATCTCTCGTTCCCCCGCCCCACCCCGTCCCTGTACAATCGATTCAGATGGCAGAACACAGGGAAAGGAACGATCATGCTTCTGAACGCCGCTGTTCCCCTACGCCCTCAGTGTCCCCCCAGCCAGCCCTTGGAAGATCCCTGCCCCACCGCGGAGAAGGTGGTTCTGGTGGTGGACGATTCCCGGGAGGCCCGGGAGCTCCTGGTCGATGCCCTCATGGACCTCCAGGGCTACACCGTGTACACCTCGGCCCACGGCCGGGATGCCCTGGAGATCCTGGACATGGTGGAGCCGGATCTGGTCCTCCTGGACGTGATGATGCCCGGGATGGACGGCTTCGAGGTCTGTCGTCGCATCCGCGCACTGCCCCGTTGGCAGACGGTGCCCATCATCCTGGTCACCGCGCTGGGCGATCGAGAGGCTCGTCTGAAAGGGCTGCGCTGTGGCGCAGACGAGTTCCTCACCAAGCCGGTGGACCTGACGGAGCTCCAGGTCCGCGTCCAGACGGCGGTGGCGCTGGGCCATCTCCGCCGCCAGCTCCAGGAACGGGAGCGGTTCGAGTGGGTGGTCATGCACAGCCGGGATGGGTACGGCTGGATCGATGCCTGCGGCCACCTGGAGGGGCTCAACCCCACCGCGCGGCGGTGGCTCGAGATGGAGGAGCTCGCCCTGCCCACAGAGTGCCCCTGGCTCTCCCTGATAGCCGAACGCTTCGCGGTGGTGCCCGCGACCACCTGGGAGGAGCTGCGCGACGCGGGGCAGGCCTTCACCCTGACCCTCATCCGGCCCCGCCAGGGCGCGACGGCCAGCTTCTGGATCCAGGTCCAGGGAGCTCCTCTGCCCCGGGGCGGTTGGATGCTGGTCTTCCGAGATGTCACGGAGCTCCAGCGTACAGCCGGCCAGATGGTCACCCTGGTCCACCTGATTGCCCACAAGTTCCGCACGCCCCTGACCATCGTCCAGGGGCTCATCGATCTCTGGGAGATGGGCGAGCTCCACCCCGGACACCCGGAGTGGCCCCTGTTGCACCAGGAGCTCCGGGCCAACCTGAACCTGCTGGTGGAGCAGGTGGGCCATGCGGTGGACCTGACCCAGAGCTGGGCCACCACCCAGACGTCGGCCCAGCTCGGCTCCATCTCCGCCCGGGAGCTGGAGACCCTCTTCCGCACCACGGCCCAGGCCTTTCTCCTGCCCATGGAGCGGGTGACCTTTCAGGCCACCGCGGACGTCCGGCTGCCCTTCTCGGCCGCGATCTGGGAGGTGATCCTCTACCACCTGGTGGACAACGCGGTCAAGTTCCATCCCTCCAAGCAGCCCCAGCTCTGGCTGAAGGTGGTCTCGGGGGAGGGGGCAAGGGGGGTGGCCGTCTCCTTCGAGGACGACGGACCGGGTATCCCACCCGAATCCCGGGAGGCGGTCTGGCGCCCCCTCTACCAGATCGACTCGGATCGGGCCGGCCAGGTCCCGGGGCTGGGGATCGGCCTGGCCCTGATCAGCGATCTGGTGTTCTCCATCGGGGGCCACTGTCGGATCGAGCGGGGAGCCGCCGGCGGCGCCCGCATCCACCTGGACCTGCCCACGGAGTGGGGGTGAGGTCGGGTCCTTCTTCCCCCAGATCCCGGATGGAAGCCGGGGAGGGGGTGGGCCGGCCTCTCTCTGTCCTTCGCCGTCCCTCCGTGGGCCTGGGCTGGAAGCCCAGGCCGTGGCCTCTCCTCAGTCCACGATCCCGTAGGGCGTGAAGTGGAACCCCTCGTCGGCCAACGCCCGGAGGAGCGCGCGGAGCCCTTCGGGGTACATGTCCTGGCCCTGGGGGGGCGCTGTGGGTTCGCTGGGCACCAGGAGGGAGACCTGGCTGGTGAGGGGGTGCACCCGAAGCTGTCGTGCCACCAGGGCCACCAGCTCTGGGTCCTCCGCCACCTCCTCGGTCAGGAGCACCGCGTCGGGCCGCAGGGTCAGGGCCCGGTACAGGGCATCCTGGGGAGCGGAGACCCATTCCACCAGGTAGTGCCGTCGTTCCAGGGCCTGTCCGGCCGCGTCCGGCACCTCGCCAGGGCCCACTCCCACCACCAGGACCTTCCCCCGGGGCCGTCCGCGGGCCAATGCCTCGGCCACGGCCTGCAGCAACGCCTCGGATGTGACCGGCTTGACCAGCCAATGCATGACCCCGTAACGGCGGCCCCGCTGGGCATCCTCGGTGATGGAGATCACCACCACCGGGATCCACCGGACTACCGGGATGGTCTCCATCGCGTGGAGGACGTGCCAGCCATCCTCGGGCTTCATCAGGATGTCCAGCACGATCAGGTCGGGCACGTACTCCTGGGCCAACTCCACCGCCTGGACGGCCCGATAGGCTCGGAGGACCCCGTAGCCCGCCTCCTCCAGATGGTGGGCGATGAGATCGCCGTCGTTCAGATCGTCCTCCACCACCAGGACCAGAGGGGTGCGGGCCTGGATGTCGATCTGCTCCAGCCGGGCCGCGGGGACGATGGGTAGCTCCACGTGGAAGGTGCTTCCCTGGTCCGGGCCGGGGCTCTCCACCCAGATCCGGCCCCCGTGGAGCTCCACGAGCTGGCGGGTCAGGGCCAGGCCCAGGCCGGTGCCCTCCTGGTTGCGGGTGTAGGGCGAGTCCACCTGCTCGAACAGCCGGAAGATCCGCTCCTGATCCCCGGGCGCCAGGCCGATGCCCGTGTCCGCGACCCACAGGTGGACCGCGGCCCGATGGGAGCATGCCTCCAGGCCGACCCGGATCCGGCCTTGGGGCGGGGTGTACTTGACCGCGTTGCTGAGCAGATTGACCAGGATCTGTCGGGTCCGTTCCGGGTCGGCCAGGATGGTGGGGGTGGGACCGTCCAGGGCCAGCTCCAGGGCGTGTTCCTTCTGGGCGATCAGGGTGGCCAGGCCTTCGCTGGCCTGGCGCACCACCTGGTCCAGGCGGACGGGCCGCAGGTGCAGCTCCAGGCGGCCGGCCTCGATCCGGGAGAGGTCCAGCAGGTCGTTGATCAGCTCGGTCAGATGACGTCCGCTGTTGTAGATGTTGGTCAGGTAGCGGCGCTGGCGCTCGTTCATCTGCCCCCGAAGCTGCCGATCCAACAGCTCGGTGAAGCCCAGGATCGCGTTCAGGGGGGTGCGGAGCTCGTGGCTGATCATGGCCAGGAAGTCCGACTTGGCATGGCTGGCGGCCTCGGCCTGTTCCCGGGCCGCGACCAGGCGGGCGGCTGTCTCCTCCTGGGCGGTGATGTCCTGGGCCACGATGTAGAGCCGGTCCCCGTAGCGGGTCATGCTGCAGCTCAGCGAGTGCTCCACCCCTCGGGGGGTCTGGCCTCGGAGCCGGACCTCCGTGGCCCGACCTCGAGGGCCGAGCCCCTGCGCGACCTCTGCGAAGCGGTCTCGGTCCTCGGGATGGAGGAACGCGGGCCATGGGCGGCCGATCAGGGCCTCGGGGCGGCTGTCGGTGAGCTGGGCCAGGGCCTGGTTGCACTGGAGGATCACCCCGTCTACCTGGGCCACGAGCATGGGGGTGGGGGTGAGCTCGAAGAAGTCCTGGAGAATGCGCTCCTGGCGTTGGACCGTGGCGGCCAGGTCCTCTGCCCGTTGTTGGAGGCGGTGGTGAAGCTGGGCCCGGTGGAGGATCAGCGCGACCTGGGCCGCGGCCTGTTGGGCCCGCTCCACTTCCTGGGGCGAGAAGCGACGGGGCGCATGGTAGGCCAGGACCAGGGCGCCCAGGGGGGTCCGTTCCCCGGCCTGGACCGGGAGGGCCAGCAGGGCCTGTTCCTTGGGGAACAGGGCCCGGGCCTGCTCGGAGATCTCTGGGCTGGCGGCCACGTCCTCCACCACCAGGGGGTGCCCGGTGTCCAGCACCCGGGCGGTCAGGGTCTCCGCGCCGGGGGGAGGAGCCAAGTCCAGGTATGTGTTGCGGTGGAGACCCGACGCGGCCAAGGGGCGGGTGCAGCGGCGGTCCGGCTCCCAGCGAGTCAGATAGCACGCGTCGGCCTGCAGGAGTTCCCGCAGCTCGTCCACGAAGATCTGGGGCAGCCGTTCGGGGTCCAGCAGCTCGAGCCCGATCTGGGTCATGCGCTGGAGGGTCTCCAGGAAGTGGGCGTGTCTCGCGAGGGACTGCTTGATCTGCCGTTCCTCCTGGACGTTCCGCAGGAGGGCCAGGGCATACCGGCCGCCGGGTAGCTCCACCGGGGTCAGGCGGATCTCCACGGGGAGGAGGGTGCCGTCCCGGCGCAGGGCCGCGGTGTCCACGTCGGTTGGCTCGGTGGCGTGGTCCGGGCCACCTGGTTGGAGCGACCGATGCAGCGCGCGGCCGTTCTCCTGGGATTCCGGAGGCATCAGGACGGAGTAGGGGCGCCCGATGAGCTCCCCGGGGGTGTACCCCATCAGCGCACAGAGGGCCGGGTTGACCTGGTGGATGGCGCCCTGGGGGGTGTCCATCAGGAGGAGGCCATCGGGGATGGCCTTCCAGAGCTCCTGGAAGAGGCAGATCTGGCCGGTGGTCTCGGTGACATCCCGGGCCGAGAAGAGGATCCCCCGGAACTCCGGGCGTTCCAGCAGGTTGACGGCCAGCCCCTCCCAGGTGTGCCAGTGTCCGTCCGCGCCCGGGGCCCGGTAGCGAAACAGCCGTTGGCCGCCGGTGTCCTCGCGGAGCAGAGCCCTCCACTGGGACTCCACCGTGGCTCGGTCGTGGCCGTGGATGCCCTCGAACAGGCAGTCCCCCACCTTCAGGCTGTCCCCCAACATCTGCTCCGCGTTCCGGTTGCGGTAGCGCACCATGCCCGTGCGGTCGAACAGAAAGAGGGCCTCGCCCAGATGGTCCACCAGGATCTGATAGCGCAGGGTCTGGTGTTCCAGGTCCACCTGGGCCGCGGTCAGGGCCTGGAGGGAGTGGCGGCGGAGCAGGCCGATGTACCCGGTCAACGCCAGGAGAAAGAGGATGCCCAATCCCACCCGCCATGGGGCGCCGATCAGGGTGTGGGGCCCGAAGCCCACGGCGGCCGCGTAGGGCAGGTACGCGGCGGCCAGCCCCGCGGCGGCCAGCCCCGTGCGCACGGTGGACAGGGTGGCGACCCACACCAGGCTCACCACCAGCAGGAGATAGGGGACCGGCAACACGATCCCCAGGCGACGGGTGCTCTCGATGGCGGTCAGCACGCCGGCGGGGATGAGGAGGGCCTGCCACCAGGGCAGAGACCAACGGGTCAAGGCCTGGGCGGGGTGGATACAGCGGTTCAGTCGGGGGAAGAACCGGGCCAACCAGCCGGAAGCCACCTGCAATGTAGACATGGGTACAGCTCATCCTTCGGATTGGTCGTGGCTCTGGGGTCCATCCGCACGGCGGTCGGGCCCGCGGTCCGATACCCAGGGGAGAACAGATGGACAGCACCACGAAGAGGCACGAATGCGAGGAAGATCGGGGGGATCCACCACGGACAGAGTCTGCCCGACCGCTTTCCCGACGCCCAACCATCGTGTCGCCCCTGCATTCTACCACACAATCCAGGGGCCCCATACCTGACAATTGATCTAGAAATGATCCAGAAATTGGCACCGGAATTGGGGGAAAAGCGCCAAGGCCCCATGCCGTCGGCGGAGGGAGCACGGGGGCAGACCGGGGGCTCGGGCTTCGGTCCGTCTGGGGTTCCGGGGCCCCGCCGGAAATTGACGCCCTTGAGCTCCCTCCCTACAATGGATCCCCACAGACGGATCTCCCGAACCAGCTCACTGAAACGGGGCATCTGGACCGCCATGCGCCATCTCGTCCGCCTGGAACAGCTCAGCAAGTCCTATCAGGACGCCGGCCGGGAGCATCGGGTGCTCCACGCCATCGACTGGGCCTTTCCCCAGGGGAAGTTCACCTGTCTGTTCGGCCGCTCGGGCAGCGGCAAGAGCACCCTGTTGAACCTGATCTCCGGCATCGATCGGCCCACCGGCGGGCGGGTGTGGATCCAGCAGGATGGCCGGGAGGTGGACCTCACGGGCCTCACCGACCGTCAGCGGACCCTCTTCCGGCGGCGCCACATCGGGATCGTCTTCCAGTTCTTCAACCTGATCCCCACCCTCACCGTGTTGGAGAACGTGGCCCTGCCCGTGGAGCTGGCCGGCCGTGGGGAGGTAGGGCGGCGGCGAGCTCAAGAGCTCCTGGCACGGGTGGGCCTGGGCGACCGGCTCCATACCTATCCCGACAGGCTGAGCGGGGGCGAACAGCAGCGGGTGGCCATTGCCCGGGCCCTGGTCCACGATCCCCTGCTGGTGTTGGCCGACGAGCCCACCGGCAACCTGGACGAGGGCACCGGCGACGCGGTGTTGGCCCTGCTCCTGGAGCTGACCCGGGACGCGGGCAAGACCCTGATCATGGCCACCCACGCCCGGGAGATCGCCCGCCACGCGGACCAGGTGCTCCACCTGGAACATGGACGCCTGGTGGCAGAAGGATGAGCCCGGCCCATCTCCGCCTGCTCCTGCGCATGGCCTGGCGTCATGCCTGGCGACGCCCCCTCCAATCCGCCTTCCTGGTGGCCGGCGTGGCCATCGGCGTGGCCATGGTGGTGGCCATCGACCTGGCCAACGGCTCCGCGACCCGGGCCTTCCAACTGAGCACCGAGACCCTGGCGGGCCGGGCCACCCACCGGATCGTGGGGGGCCCCACCGGGTTGGACGAGGCCCTCTACACCCGGCTGCGGCGAGAGCTGGGCTATCGGCTCAGCGCGCCGGTGGTGGAAGGCTATGTGGTGGTCCAGGAGATGGATGGCCGGCCCATGCGCTTGTTGGGCGTGGATCCTTTCGCGGACGCGCCCTTCCGCAGCTACCTGGGCGCCGACGGCCCGGCCCAGGGCGCCACGGATCTGGCCCCCCTGCTGGTGGAGCCCAACGCGATCCTCCTGAGCACGGCCCTGGCCCGACGCTATGGGCTGGCCCTGGGCGATGTCGTCCGGGCTCGGGGCCCGGGGCCGGAGATCCCTCTGCGGATCGTGGGCCTGCTGGAGCCCGTGGACCGGCTCAGCCGCCGGGCCCTGGACGGTCTGCTCCTGGCGGACATCGCCACCGCCCAGGAGGTATTGGGGCGGGTCGGGCGGCTGGACCGGATCGACCTGATGGTGCCGGAGGGCCCCCCGGGCGAGGCGGTGTTGGAAAGGATCCAGGCCCTCCTGCCGGTGAACGCCCGGATGGAGCCCGCGGGAGCCCGCACCGGCACCGTCGCGGAGATGACCGCCGCGTTCCAGCTCAACCTGACCGCGCTCAGCCTGTTGGCCCTGGTGGTGGGCATGTTCCTCATCTACAACACCGTCACCTTCAGCGTGGTCCAACGGCGACCGGTCCTGGGCACCCTTCGGGCCCTGGGCATGACCCGGACGGAGATCTTCCGCCTCATCCTGCTGGAATCCGGCCTCCTGGGGCTGTTGGGCACTCTCCTGGGGCTGGGGCTGGGGATCCTGCTGGGCCGCAGCGCGGTCCAGGCGGTGACCACCACCATCAACGACCTCTTCTTTGTGGTGGCCGTCCGGGAGATGGACGTGCCCCCGGCCACCCTGGTCAAGGGGGCGGTGGCCGGCATAGGGGCCGGGCTGCTGGCCGCGCTGGTGCCCGCCTGGGAGGCCACCCAGACGCCCCCGGCTGGCGTGATGCAGCGCTCTCGGGTGGAGGAGCGGGCCCGGGCACTGGTGCCCCGGGTCGCCGGAGCCGGCGGCGGGCTGGTGTTGGTGGGTTTGGCCCTGATGTTGCCGGAGTGGCCGGTGGCCGTGGCCTTCGCCGGCCTGTTCGGCATCCTGTTGGGGGCTGCCCTGATGACCCCGGGGATCACCGGCCTGCTCATGGGGGGGCTGGCCCGGGCCCTGGGCCCGGGGGGCCACATCCTGGTCCGCATGGCCCCCCGGGACCTCATCCGTTCCCTCAGCCGCACCTCCGTGGCCATCGCCGCGCTGATGGTGGCCGTCAGCGTCATCATCGGGGTCAGCGTGATGATCGGCAGCTTCCGCCAGACGGTGGAGGAGTGGTTGGATGAGGTGCTCCAGGCCGATGTCTTCATCACCGCGCCGCGCATCGGCTCCAGCCGCCTTACCGGTGGGCTCTCGCCCGAGCTGGCCCAGGAGCTGGCCCGCTTTCCCGGCGTAGCCCAGGTGGCCACCAACCGGGAGGTGGAGGTGGTCGCCCGCCTGGGGAATTCCGGGAAAGGTCCCCGGGAGATCACCGTGCGGGTCTCGGCCCTCTCCCAGGATCTGGCCGGACCCGACCGGCGCTTCCGGGAGACCCAACGCGATCCGGCGGCCGTGTGGCCCGCGGTGGAGGCCGGCGGTGTGGTGGTGAACGATCCCCTGGCCAACCGCTACCGGGTGCGGGTGGGCGATGTGGTGGAGCTCTTCACCGACCGGGGGTGGGTGGGCTTCCCTGTGGTGGCCGTGGCCTACGACTTCGACATCCAGCCGGGCCTGCTCATGGCGGATCCCGTCTACCGACGCTACTGGGACGACCCGGCCGTCTCGGCCATCGCGGTGCAGGCCGCGCCGGGCGTGGAGGTGGACAGGCTGGTGGAGGGGCTGCGCCAGGCCTTTGCCGGCCGGGCCACGCTCCTCATTCGTTCCAACCGGGCCACCCGGGAGGAAGCGCTGGAGGTGTTCGATCGCACCTTTGCCATCACCGTGGCCCTGCGCCTCCTGGCCACCCTGGTGGCCTTCATCGGCATCCTTTCCACCCTGATGAGCCTCCAGATGGAGCGGACCCGGGAGATCGGCGTCCTCCGGGCCACGGGCATGACCCGCCCCCAGCTCTGGCTCAGCACCCTGCTGGAGACGGGCCTGATGGGCCTCACCGCGGGGCTTCTGGCCCTGCCCGTGGGCTTTGTCCTGGCCCTGGTGCTCATCTACATCATCAACCTGCGCTCCTTCGGGTGGACGCTGTCCATGCGTCTGTTGCCCGAGGAGTTCCTCCAGGCGTTCCTGGTGGCGGTGACCGCGGCCCTGGTAGCGGGCCTCCTTCCGGCCTGGCACCAGGGCCGGGTGGAGCCCGGGGACGCGCTGCGGGGCGAGTGAGGGCCCCGGCCTGTTCAGCCGAAGAGCCCCAGGCTCAGGTACTTGCTGCCGTCGTCCGGGAAGAGGGTCACCACCACGCCTCGGTCCAGCTCCCGGGCCACCTCCAGGGTGGCGTGCATGGCCGCGCCGCTGCTGAGGCCGACGAAGAGCCCCGCATCCCGGGCCAGGCGTTGGGCCAGGGCCCAGGCTGCGTCCGGGTCCACGAAGAGGGTGCGGTCCACCAGGGTCGGGTCGTAGATGCCGGGCACCAGGGCCGTCTCCAGGTGCTTGAGTCCCTCGATGACCGCCAGCTCGTCCAGGGGCTGGACCCCCACCAGTTCCACTCCGGGCCTGCGCTCCTTCAGGTAGCGCCCGGTCCCCACCAGGGTGCCGGTGGTGCCCAGGCCGGCCACGAAATGGGTGATCCGGCCGCGGGTCTGGCGCCAGATCTCCGGGCCGGTGGTCTCGTAGTGGGCCCGCCAGTTGGCCGGGTTGTTGTACTGGTCCGCGTAGAAGTACCGGTCTGGGTCCATGGCCACCTTCTGTCGGGCCAGGTGGATGGCTCCGTCGGATCCCTCCAGGGGATCCGACTCGATCAGGGTGGCGCCGTAGGCCTTCACCAGGGCCTTGCGCTCCTGGCTCACGTTGGCCGGCATCACCAGGTGGACCCGGTAGCCCTTCACCGCGCCGATGAGCGCGTACGCGATGGCCGTGTTCCCGCTGCTGCTGTCGATGAGGATCTTGTCCCGGGTCAGCGCGCCGCTGCGCTCTCCGGCCTCCACGATGTAGAGCGCGGGGCGGTCCTTCACCGAGCCACCGGGGTTGAACCACTCCGCCTTCGCGTAGACCTCCACGGTGGCGGGGACGCCCAGCCCATGGGCGAAGGCGCTCAGGTCCACCAGGGGGGTGTTCCCGATGCAGTCCAGGATGGACCGGGGGCCCTCTCGAAAGGGGTCCGGTCCCTCCCGGTGTCGGTGGCGGGGGAGGGGCCGGACGAGCTGGGGGGCCCGGAAGATGGCAGCCATGGTTCCTCCCTTCAGGCGGGGACCGACTGGCCCGAGCCGTTGGGCCGGGCCTCCACCGGGACCCGGGGCGGCAGTCCACAGAACTGCTCGTAGTCGATGAGCTCTGTGATGGTGGGGCGGTCGCCGCACACCGGGCAGTCGGGGTTCCGCTGGACCTTCAGGGTGCGGAAGCTCATCTCCAGGGTGTCGATCATGAGCAGGCGGCCCACCAGGGGTTCGCCTATGCCCAGGAGCAGCTTGATGGCCTCAAGGGCCTGGATGGAGCCCACGATGCCCGGCAACACTCCCAGGACACCGGCCTCCGCGCAGCTGGGCACCTCGCCCGGGGGCGGCGGATCCGGGTAGAGGCAGCGGTAGCACGGGCCGCCCTGGATCCCCTTCTCGGGCACCGCGGGCCGGTACACGGTCACCTGGCCCTCGAACATGAAGATGCTCGCGTCCACCAGGGGCTTCCTGAGGAACTGGCAGGCATCGTTGACCAGGTATCGGGTGGGGAAGTTGTCCGAGCCGTTGAGGACCACGTCGTACTCCCGGATGATCTCCAGGGCGTTCGTGCGGCTGATGGGCTCGGGATGGCCGATCACCGTCACGTCCGGGTTGATCTCCTGGATTCGATCTCGGGCGGATTCCACCTTGGGGCGCCCCACATCGCTGTGGCCGTGGAGGATCTGGCGCTGGAGGTTGGAGACGTCCACCACGTCGTAGTCCACGATGCCCAGGGTGCCCACGCCGGCCGCGGCCAGGTACATGGCCGCGGGGCTGCCCAGGCCGCCCGCGCCGATGAGGAGCACTTTGCTCTCCAGCAGCCGGATCTGTCCCTCTTCGCCCACCTCCGGCAGGATGATGTGGCGGCTGTAGCGGATGCGCTGGGCCTCCTCCAGGACCCGGGGCACCTGGAAGGGCAGACCCGCGTCCTTCCAGCCGTTGAAGCCGCCCAGCAGGGAGAGCACCTTCTCGTACCCCATCTCCTTCAGGTTGCGGGCCGCCAGGGCCGAGCGGACCCCTCCCGCGCAGTAGACCACCACGGGCTTGCTTCGGTCCGGCTGGTGTTGCTCGATCTGGAGCTCCAGGTAGCCCCGAGGGATGAAGAGGGCCTCGGGGATGTGGCCCTGGACCCACTCCTCCCGTTCTCGGATGTCCACCAGGGTGAGCTCCTGGCCGGCATCCAGCATCTCCTTGAGCTGGGTGGGCGTGATCTCCTGGATCTGGCTCTTGGCCAGTTGCAGTAGCTGATCCCGGGTGTACCTTGGCATGGCCATGCCTCCTGGCTCTCAACGTCCACCGCCGGCCATGGCCGGCACGATGGACACCTGGTCCTGGCTTTGCAGGGGGGTCTCGAGCCCCTGGAGGGTGCGGATCTCCGCGTCGTTGACGAAGACGTTGATGAAGCGCTTCACCTGGCCCGAGTCGTCCAACAGCCGGTCCGCCATGCCCGGATAGCGGGCCTCCAGGGCCTGGACCAGTTCCTGGACGGTATGGGCCTCCACCTCCACCT
This sequence comes from Caldilineaceae bacterium, assembly GCA_026989655.1. Classification (GTDB taxonomy): domain Bacteria; phylum Chloroflexota; class Anaerolineae; order Caldilineales; family Caldilineaceae; genus JALSIX01. The sequence goes on along the minus strand of JALSIX010000027.1, from coordinate 22,353 downwards.
TGGATTGGCCGCCGGTCAACCGGCGCAACGGGGTGGGAATGTACACGGTAGGCATGGGTGTGCTCTCTCCTGGTTTTGAACGGTCCTCGCCGTGCGCCGAGGCGCAGCGGCAACACCACAACACGGGCCACACAACAGGACGGCCCAGCGAAGAACACAACAGGAACACAACAAGAAAACGCCGGACCCACCGCGAGGCGATGAGTCCGGCGTTGTCCACGGTTTGGGCCCTTCCCGGGGACTGGTGGGCCGGGAGGGGCTCGGGGCATCGGCGCTCCGACCAGGGGCGCCGTGCGGCTTCAGCTACAGGGTCGAGGGCCAGGATGCCGAGAACGACAACGCGCTCATCGCTCGCGTCCGTACCGCGGGAACCCCGCCAGCGTCGTGCTGGGGGTTCCCGCTAGGGACACGAGCAGGTACAGCGATGAGCGACGAAGCGGTCCTCGGGATGCACGGTCAGTCCACAGGTGAATGGAACGGTGGCTCGCAGTTCGTCACCACACCCCACCGATGGCACCCCACCGATGGCCCTTGCCTGTCGGTGGGCCGATCTCCACGCTCTGCATTATATCGCCGGGAAGAGGGCGTGTCAATATTCTCAGGAGAACTGCTCAGAAGAGTTTCTCAGGAAGGCGTGCGTGCCCGGGAAACGCACGGAGCTGTCCACCTCCTGCCGCCGGTTCTCCGGTCCTGGGCGAACGGTCCGGGGGGCTGCTCTCCCGTGGGGAGGAGATCTCAGGAGGTGACCTTTTCCCGGGCCGCCACGCCCTTGCGGCGGTCCTCCTTCATGTGGCAGTACTTGTACTTCTTGCCGCTGCCACACCAGCAGGGATCGTTCCGCCCGGGCCGCTTGCGGGTGTGGCGGACCGTCTGGGGCCGGGCGGTTCCGCCGGTGCCATCCCGGTTGGTGCGGATGTTGCGCGCAATGGGTCGCCCCGCGGGGAGGGGCTGCTCCCGCCGGATGGTGAGCCCCATGAGGGCCTTGACGATGTCGCTGCGGATGGCCTCCAGGAGTTCCTGGTACATGGCGAAGGCCTCCCGCTTGTAGGCCACCAGGGGATCCACCTGGGCCACGGCCTGGAGCCCGATGCCCTCTCGCAGGCGATCCAGGTCGGTCAGGTGGCGGACCCATCGGTGGTCCACTGCAGCCAGCATGATCCGGCGCTCCGCCTCCCGCATGAGCTCGGCGCCGTACTCCTGCTCCTTGGCCTCGTAGATCGCCAGGGCCATCTGGGTGGCCTGTTCCTGGATCTCGTCCAGGGAGAGGGAGCGCCAGGCCTCGGGGTCGAAGTCCTCGGGGAAGGGGAAGACCTGGCGCAGGGCCTGGATCAGCTCGTCCAGCCGTTCGGGCTCCTCCTCCAGATCGTAGGCCCGGAAGGGCTGGACCACGGCCTGGATCTCCTCCTGGATGAGCTGGAGGACCGAGGGTTTGAGGTTGGGCTCTGTGAGGATCCGTCGCCGCTGTTCGTAGATGGTCTCCCGCTGTTCGTTGACCACCTCGTCGTAGCGGAGCACGTGCTTGCGGATGTCGAAGTTGTAGCCCTCCACCCGGGTCTGGGCCTGCTCGATGGCCTTGGTGATGAGGTTGTGCTCGATGGGCTGGTCGTCCTCCAGGCCCAGCCGGTCCATCAGCCCGCTGATGCGGTCGCCGCCGAAGCGGCGCACCAGGTCGTCCTCCAGGCTGAGGTAGAAGCGGCTGGCCCCGGGGTCCCCCAGGCGGCCGGAGCGGCCTCGGAGCTGGTTGTCGATCCGCCGGGCCTCGTGGCGTTCCGTGCCGATGACGTAGAGGCCTCCCAGGGCCTTCACCCGTTCCTGGTCCCGGCGGGTCTCCTCGAACTTCTCCTTCAGCACCTGGGCCCAACGGGTGGGGTACTTGGCGGTGGGGTCCTGGCCCTGTTTGAGCATGTCCACGCTCTCGTTCCACGCGGCCATGGGGATCTCGGTCAGGTCGATCTCCTCCTTGCGGAGCTGGTCCCGGGCCAGGCCCTCGGGGTTGCCTCCCAACAGGATGTCCACGCCTCGGCCTGCCATGTTGGTGGCGATGGTCACCGCGCCCGGCCGGCCGGCCTGGGCAATGATGGTGGCCTCCCGCTCGTGGTGCTTGGCGTTGAGCACCTGGTGGGGGATGCCTCGCCGTTTGAGCATCTTGCTCAGGAGTTCGCTGGTCTCGATGGCCACCGTGCCCACCAACACCGGCTGACCCCGCTGGTGGGCCTCCGCGATCTCGTCCACCACGGCCTTGAACTTGGCCTGCTGGGTCTTGTAGATCACGTCCGGGTGGTCCACCCGGATGACGGGCCTGTGGGTGGGCACCACCACCACGTCCAGCTTGTAGATGCTGCGGAACTCCTCCTCCTCGGTCTTGGCCGTGCCGGTCATGCCGGCCAGCTTGTAGTACATGCGGAAGAAGTTCTGGAAGGTGATGGTGGCCAGGGTCATGGATTCCTTTTTGATCCGGACCCCTTCCTTGGCCTCGATGGCCTGGTGCAGGCCCTCACTGTAGCGCCGGCCCTCCATCAGACGACCGGTGAACTCGTCCACGATGATGACCTCGTCCCCCCGGACGATGTAGTCCCGATCCCGGTGGTAGAGGGCCCGGGCCCGCAGCGCGTTGTCCAGGTAGGGCAGCAGTTCGAAGTGCTCCTCGGAGTAGAGGTTCTCCACCCCCAGCATCTGCTCCACCCGGCTGATGCCCTCCTCGGTCAGGGTGACGTGGCGCTCCTTTTCGTCCACCGTGTAGTCCCGTTCGGGCTGAAGCCGGGACACGATCTCCGCGAAGCGCCGGTAGTTGTCCGAGCTCTCCTGGGCCTCGCCGGAGATGATCAGGGGGGTGCGGGCCTCGTCGATGAGGATGTTGTCCACCTCGTCCACAATGGCGTAGTACAGCTCTCGCTGGACCATCTGTTCCACGTGGTGGACCATGTTGTCCCGCAGGTAGTCGAAGCCGAACTCGTTGTTCGTGCCGTAGAGGATATCGGCCTGGTAGGCCTCCCGCCGGGTGATGGGCCGCAGGGCCTGGTAGCGGTCGTCCTCTGCGGGATACTCGGGATCGAAGAGGAAGCTGCCCTTGTCCGGGCTGCCGGCCGCGTTCTGGATCACCGCCGCGCTCAGGCCCAGCAGATGGTAGATGGGCCCCATGAGCTGGAGCCCCACCTTGGAGAGATAGTCGTTGGGGGTCACCAGGTGGACCCCACGGCCGGTGAGCGCGTTCAGGTAGAGGGGCAGGGTGGCGACCAGGGTCTTGCCCTCGCCGGTCTTCATCTCCGCGATCTTGCCCTGGTGGAGGACGATGCCGCCCAGCAGCTGCACGTCGTAGTGGCGTAGGCCGATGGTCCGCTTGCTGGCCTCCCGTACGGCCGCATAGGCCTCGGGCAGGAGGTCGTCCAGGACCCGGTTCTCCGCGTCCAGCAGGGCCTTTCGGGCCCTCTCCACCTCGATGCGGGCGAAACGCTGCTCGTCGGTGCCGGCCACTGCCTCGTATTCCGCCTGGGCCTCCTCCAGCCGGTGCTGCAGCTCGCGGGTCTCCTCCCGGATCCGCTCTCGGAAGCGGTCGGTCGTGGCCCGGAGTTCGTCGTCGCTCTTCTGCTCGAACGTCGCCTCCAGCTCGTTGATGCGCTGGACAATGGGCCAGAGCCGCTTCAGCTCCTTCTCGTTGGAGTCGCCGACGATCTTGGTCAGCAGCTTCTTGAACATGGCATGTCCTCACTGTGCGCGGTGTGCCAGGCAAACTACCCTATTATAACACAGTCCTCCCCTAGTCCATCCGGGAAGATGCGCTGTCCTCTGCCCGGGTTGCCCCGAGAGCCCACGCGCCATCCCTCGGTCCAGGGGGAGAGACCGGGAGGGGGTCCCTCTCTGCCGGGGGTATCGTTCCGCATCGTCGGCATGGTGGGGCTCCTGCGGACGGCTGGGGAAAGGAGGATTTCGCTGCAGCCCCCGACGGTCGTGTAAAGATGGCCCTACCATGGTTCCTTCCTCCTTGACAACGGAAGGGGCCTCCGGTATAGTTCCCGCCATATCACAGACAGAGCCTCTGCATGGCCGAAGCGGTACACCACGGGAGGACGCCCCCATGAGCGGCGATCTGTTGCAGGAGCTGGACGCCCTGGAACGGGAGGCCGAGCGGGAGCTGGCCACGGCCCAGACCCGCGCGGAGACCGAGGCCTGGTACAGCCGGTACCTGGGGCGCAAGGGCGCTCTCACCCAGGCCCTGCGCAATCTGGGCAGCTTGCCTCCGGACCTCCGCCCCCAGGTCGGTCGGCGGGCCAACCGGCTCAAGCAGCGGCTGGAGCAGGCCCTGAAGGAACGCCAGGAGGCCATCCGCCAGGCCGAGATCCAGGACCGCTTGGCCGCGGAGAAGGTGGACGTCACCCTGCCCGGCCGCCGTCCCTCGGTGGGCCGGCTGCACCCGACCACCCGCACCCTGCGGGAGATCTACCGCATCTTCGGGCAGATGGGTTTCCAGATCTACGACGCACCCGAGGTGGAGACGGACGAGTACAACTTCACCCTGCTGAACATCCCCGAAGGCCACCCGGCCCGGGACATGTGGGATACCTTCTACACCACCACCCCCGGGGTGATCCTGCGGACCCACACCAGCCCCGGCCAGATCCACGCCATGCGGGAGTACGCGCCGGAGCCCATCCGGGTGATCCTGCCCGGCAAATGCTACCGCCACGAGGACGTGACCGCCCGGGCGGAGATGATGTTCTACCAGGTGGAGGGGTTGGCCGTGGGCCGGAAGATCACCTTTGCGGACCTGAAGGGCGTGTTGGTCAACTTCGTGGACCAGATGTTCGGTCAGGGGCGCCGGCTTCGCTTTCGCAAGAGCTACTTCCCCTTCACCGAGCCCAGCGTGGAGGTGGACGTGGACTGCGTCCTCTGCGCGGGGCAGGGCTGTCGGGTGTGCAAGTACACCGGGTGGCTGGAGATCCTGGGTGCGGGAATGGTGAACCCGGTGGTGTTGCGGAACGGCGGCTACGATCCGGCCCGCTTCAGCGGCTTTGCCTTCGGCATGGGGCCCGAGCGCATCGCCATGCTCCGCTACGGCGTGGACGACATCCGCTACTTCTACACCAACGACGTCCGCTTCCTGGAACAGATCGGGTGACCCGGCCTGGACGGTCCGAGGCCTTGCCCAGGAGAGGACCGCCTGGGCGCCGCGCGACGAACCTTAACCTGAGGATCCTGTTTTTTGTCTCTTCGCAGCCCTCCCTCTATAATGGGGGCGGCCTTGGAAGCTGTCCTCATCCACGCCGTCCCCCTGGCGAGGCAAAACGTTCACCGCTTCTTCCACAAGACCACAAGGAGGGTCAAGGATGTCCCGCAAACGCCTGTTCTTCCTCATGGCCTTGCTCACCCTGTTGGCCCTGGTGCTGGCCGCCTGTCCGGCCCCCGCGGCGCCCACCGCGCCGGCCCAGGAGCAGGAGGCCGCGGCCCCTGCCGAGGAGGCTGCAGAGCCCCTGGCCGAGTTCAAGGTCGGTCTGGTCACGGACGTGGGCCGGATCAACGACCGCAGCTTCAACCAGTCCGCGTGGGAGGGGGTCCTCCTGGGCGCCGAACAGCTGGGGCTGCCCGAGGACAACGTGAAGTACATCGAGACCGTGGACTCCAAGGACTACGCGGACAACATCCAGCAGTTCATCGACGCGGGCTACGACGTCATCGTCACCGTGGGCTTCGCCCTGGGCGACGCCACCGTGGAGGCGGCCAAGGCCAATCCCGGCGTCTACTTCATCGGCGTGGACCAGTTCCAGGCAGAGGCCTTGCCCAACGTGGCCGGCCTCATCTTCCACGAGGACCAGGCGGGCTTCCTGGCCGGTGTCCTGGCCGCCCACCTGAGCGAGACGGACATCATCGCCGCGGTCCTGGGCACGGACCTGGTGCCCCCGGTGGTGGCCTTCAAGGAGGGCTATGAGAACGGGGCCCGTTACATCAAGCCCGACATCACCACCATCTCCACCTATCACCCCGGCGGCCTGGACGTGGCCTTCACGGATCCGGAGTGGGGCGCGGCCACGGCCCGCCAGGCCCTGGACCAGGGCGCGGACGTGATCTTCGGCGCGGGCGGCATCACCGGCAACGGCGCGCTCCAGGAGGTGGCCGCGGCGGCCCAGGCCGGCCAGCGGGTCTACTGCATCGGTGTGGACACGGACCAGTGGTACACCCTGCCCGCGGCCCAGCCCTGCCTGGTCTCCAGCGCGATGAAGCTCATCACCCCCGCGGTGGCCGACCTGATCGGCATGGCCTTCCAGGGCGAGTTCCCCGGCGGGAACTACTACGGCGAGGTGGGCCTGGCCCCCTTCCACGACTTCGAGGACGATGTGCCCCAGGAGGTCAAGGACCAGCTCCAGGAGATCAAGCAGGGCCTGCTGGAGGGCACCATCGACACCGGCTACAACCCGTAGCTCGATCCCTCCTCTTCCCGCCCCCAGGAGCCGATGCGGGGAGCCCGCGGAGGACGTCTGTCATCCGCTCGGCCCCACCTGAGGCGCGGTCCGGCGGGGGGCGAGGGCGCCCTCGCCCCCTGCCGGGAGATCGGAACCGAGAACGACGTATAGGACTGGGTGCATGGCGAACGCCATCGACCGCCGCCCGGGACGGCTCGGGCGCTTTCTCCGCTCCCTCCTGCTCCCTGTAGCCGCCATCCTGATCGCCCTGGCCATCGGCGCGGTGGCCATGTGGGCTTTCGGCGACGACCCCCTGGTGGCCTACCGGGGGCTGTGGTCCGGTGCCTTCGGTGACGCCCGGGCCCTGGCCCGGACCGTGCGCAAGATGGTGCCCCTCATCTTCACCGGCCTATCCGTGGCCGTGGCCTTCAAGGCCGGGCTCTTCAACATCGGGGCCGCGGGCCAGTTTCTCATGGGCACCGTGGCCGCCACCGCGGTGGGCATCTCCTTTCCCGGCATGCCCGCCCCCCTGCATGTGAGCCTGGCCCTGTTGGCCGGGGTGGTGGGCGGGCTGGTGTGGGGCCTCATCCCCGGGCTGCTCAAGGTCTACACCGGGGCCCACGAGGTGATCGTGACCATCATGCTGAACTATGTGGCCGCGCTCCTCGCGGGATGGACCGTCTACGCCGGGGGCACCGAGGGCCAGAGCCCCGGCCCCCTCTGGGATCCCACGGCCCGGGCGGTGTCCGAGTCGCCGGACATCCTGGAGTCTGCCCGCCTCCCTCTCTTCTTCGACCCGGCCTATCGTCTCCATGCCGGGGTTCTCCTGGCCCTGGCCGTGGTGGTGTTCATCTGGTGGCTCATCTACCGAACCACCATCGGTTTCGAGATCCGCACGGTGGGCCTCAACCTGAAGGCGGCCCGCTACGCCGGGATGCGGGTGGCCTGGACCGTGGTCTTCACCATGGGCATCGCCGGGATCCTGGCCGGCCTGGCCGGCGCGATCGAGACCCTGGGGGTCAACTGGAAGTTCGCCCCGGAGTTCGGGGGGCAGGTGGGCTTCGACGGCATCACCGTGGCCCTGCTGGGCCAGACCCACCCCTTTGGGATCGTGCTGGCCGCCTTTCTCTTCGGGGCCCTGGACGCCGGCGCGGCCCGGATGCAGTTCGAGTCCGGCGTGGCCCAGGACATCATCCAGGTGATCCAGGCCCTGGTGTTGGCCTTCGTGGCCGCACCCACCCTGATCCGGCTCCTCTTCCGGATGGAGGCCGAGGAGTTCGAGGTGACCACCATCAGCCAGACCTGGGGCGGAGGCAGCGGATGAGGCCACATCGGGTGTGGAAGGCCACCGCGATCGTCGGCTGGGTCCTGGCCCTGGCCCTGGTGGCCCTGGCGATCCTGGTCAACACCACCGCCCTGGGCGAGCGGACCTGGCTGCGGGTGCTCTTCGGGGTCAGCGCGTTGAACTTCACCCTGCGGGCCGCCATCCCCCTCATCCTGGGGGCCATGAGCGGCATCCTCTGCGAGCGTTCCGGCATCATCAACATCGGCATCGAGGGGATGATGTTGGCCGGCGCGTTCGCGGCCTTTGTGGCCAAGACGAACACGAACGACTGGCCCTTGACCACCAGCCTCCTCTTCAGCACCCTGGTGGCCGTCGGCATCGGGGGGATCATGGGGCTGCTCCACGCGACTTTCTCCATCCGCTTCCGCATGGACCAGATCATCTCCGGCACGGTGATCATCATCCTGGCCGCGGGGATCTCCGCGTATCTGTTCGACCGAGACGCGGTGGCCGAGGGGAAGTTCGCGCCCATTGCCATCCCGCTCCTCTCCCAGATCCCGGTCATCGGCCCCGTGCTCTTCGCGAAGCCCCTTCTGACCTACCTGGCCCTGATCCTGGTGGCCCTCCTGCACGTAGGCCTGTTCTACACCCGATGGGGGCTCCGCACCCGGGCCGTGGGCGAACACCCCCGGGCCGCGGACACCGTGGGCATCCCGGTGAACCGATATCGGTACATGAACACCACCCTGGGGGGCATGGTGGCCGGCCTGGCCGGAGGGTACCTGGTCCTGGAGGCGGTGGGCCAGTTCCAGGAGGGCATGACCGCCGGGCGGGGCTTCATCTCCTTGGCGGCCATGATCTTCGGCAACTGGAACCCCTTCGGCGCCATGGGCGCCTCTGTCCTGTTCGGCTACACCCAGGCCCTGCAGAACGAGCTGCTCCTGGCCGGGGTCAAGACCGTGCCGCGCCACTTCATCTCCATGCTGCCCTACCTGGTGACCATCGTGGTGGTCTCGGGCTTTGTCGGGCGGGTCCGTCCCCCCGCGGCCGAGGGCAAGGTGTACGAGACCGAGGGCGGCGAGTAGTTCGGGCCCGGGCGCCCACCGGGGCCCCCTTGCCGGCGCGTCCCCTGGGGGCGCAGCCGGATCCCGTGGAGACGCCGTGGGCTCCCCGGAGCCCCACCGTGCTACCCCTGAGAGCGCCATGGACACACGCGAGCCCATCCTGGAGGTCCGCGACATCACCAAGGTCTTCCCCGGCGTGGTGGCCAACAACCGGGTCCACCTGGAGCTCTACCCGGGCGAGATCTTGGGCCTGTTGGGCGAGAATGGCGCGGGCAAGTCCACGTTGATGAACATCATCTACGGCCTCTACCGGCCCACCGAGGGCGAGATCCGGGTCCGAGGCCGGCCGGTGACCATGCACTCGCCCAAGGACGCCATCGCCCTGGGCATCGGCATGGTGCACCAGCACTTCCAGCTCGTGCCGGTGATGAGCGTGGTGGACAACGTCATGCTGGGCAGCGAGAGCATCCGAGGCCCCTTCCTGGATCGGGAGGCGGTGGCCCGACGGATCCAGGAGATCGCCTCCCGGTACAGCCTGGAGGTGGATCCCTACGCCATCGTGGAGGACCTGCCCGTCGGGGTCCGCCAGCGGGTGGAGATCATCAAGGCCCTCTACCGGGAGGCCGACATCCTCATCCTGGACGAGCCCACCTCCGTGCTCACCCCCCAGGAGATCCAGGGCCTCTTCCAGATCATGGACCTCCTCCGCCGGCAGGGCAAGGCCATCATCTTCATCACCCACAAGCTCAAGGAGGTCCTCCACATCGCGGACCGGATCGTGGTCCTGCGGCGGGGCGAGGTGGTGGGGGAGGCCGACCCCCAGACCGCGTCCCAGGCCAGCCTGGCCGCCATGATGGTGGGGCGCGAGGTGATGCTGGTGGTGGAGAAGGGACCGGCCAGCCCGGGGCCGGTGGTCCTGGAGGTGGAAGGGCTGGAGGCGGTGAACGACCTGGGGGAACCGGCCCTGCGCGGCGTCTCCCTGCAGGTCCGGGCCGGGGAGATCCTGGGCGTGGCCGGGGTCCAGGGCAACGGCCAGACCGAGCTGGTGGAGGTGATCACCGGCCTGCGGCCGGCCACCGGGGGCCGGCTGCGCATCGCCGGCCAGGACATGACCCGCGCCTCGCCCCGCCAGATCACCGACCGGGGCCAGAGCTGCCATGTGCCCGAGGATCGGCATGCCTACGGCATGGTGGGCGCCTATCCCGTGGCCTACAACCTGGTGCTGAACACCTACTACCGGCCTCCCTTCGCCCAGGGCCTGACCATCCAGGAGGAGGCCATCGCGGAGCACGCCCGCCGCCTGGTCGCGGAGTACGACGTCCGCACCCCCTCCATCTACACCCGGGCCGGGAGCCTCTCCGGCGGCAACCAGCAGAAGCTGGTGGTGGCCCGGGAGTTCAGCCGCCCCATCCAGCTCCTCATCGCGGCCCAGCCCACCCGGGGCATCGACGTGGGCTCCATCGAGTTCATCCACCAACAGATCGTGGCCAAGCGGGACCAGGGCGTGGCCGTCCTCCTGGTCAGCTACGAGCTGGACGAGATCATGGCCCTCTCCGACCGCATCGCGGTCATGTACCAGGGCCAGATCCTGGATGTCCTGCCCGCCGAGGAGGCCACCCGAGAACGGCTGGGCCTGCTCATGGCCGGTGTCCACCCCCAGGAACACACGGCCGCCGGTCTGTCCACATGACCCCATGGCCCTCCCCCGATCCCTGGATGCCCCCATCACCCTGGAATACACCGCCCAGGATCCCCGGGCCCGCTACCCGCTGGCCAACCTGCAGATCCACTACCGGACCGACCGGGACAGCGACCTGTACGGCCTGACCGGGCCCGGCCATGGCCACACCTATGCCCGCTCCATCCGCCTCCAGATCCAGGCCCCCATCTACACCCGCCGGGGCATCCGCCACGAACCCGTGGAGGCCATGCAGGCCCTGGTGACCCGACAGTACCCCGGCTATGTGGAGACCATCGCCGGGGTGGAGGGGGTGATCGTCAGCAAGCGGACCTTCCCACCCCTGGACAGTGCCCACGACCGGGCTGCCCTGTGGATGCTGGAATGCCAGGCCGAGGGCGACCGCCTGCTCCAGGTCCGCGTCGCCATCGACTGGGGCGAACCCCTGGAACAGCGGATGGTGGACGGGCTCCTGGTGGCCCAGGGGCGCTGTCGTCCCCAGGACGTGGAGACCACCCGGGTTTTCGGCATGCCGGAGGGACGGCCCGACCAGGTCGCTTTCCCGGCCCCCTCCCAGGCCCGTCTGCTCTACCACGTGCTGGTGGTCGGACAGGTGGACCTGGCCTTCCTGCTCACCGTGAGCCATGAGGGCGAGGAGGGGGCCTGGCAGGGTTTCCTGGCCCTCCGGGACATCCGCTCTGTCCATCGTCGTACCCAGGCCCAGTGGTGGGAGGTCACCCATCGGGGACGGCTGTGGTCGCCCTGGCGTCGGCTGGACTGGGCCGTCCAACAGGCCAAGATCCGGATCGTCCACCGGCTCAAACGGCTGTCCATGGGCCTGGCCCCGCTGGACGAGGAGCTGAGCGCCCTGCCTGCTTGGGTGGACGCCTGCCACCTCTTCGAACCCTCCTTCAGCCACGACCTGTTGGCCACCGTCCGGGAGCTGGTCCACCGCACCCAGGGCCACCTGCCCTCTCGGCCGTTCCCCGCCACTCCCCAAGGCCCTGCCCCTCCTCCGGATCCCCGGCCCCTTCGCGGCTATCTGGAGGCCCTGCACCGGCGTCTGGCCCGAGATGGAGAGGGGGGCTGGCTGGCCGAACACCAGGAGGCCATCCGCCTCTGTGCCGAGGCCTTGATCCGGGGCCGTCGCACCTCGGCGGCCACCGATCCCCGATGGCGGCTCCAGGCAGCCCATGCCCTCCAGCAGGCCGCGGCGCTCCTGGCTCGGCTGGGGCACAGCGCGGACCCGGCTCGCTGGTCCAGCGAGGCCCAGGACCTGGCTCCGGACCGGCCGACGGCCCCGACGGGGGAGCGGACTCCCTTCCCCCCCACATGGTGGGAAACGGGTTTGGACCTCCTCTCCGCCCCTGTCTTCCTGGCCCGGGTGATGGGTTCCGGGTGTGGCATCCACTGGGAGGAAGGCCGCCTTCACCTGACGCCCACCTGGCCCCCGGAGTGGTCCTGGTGGGCTCTCCTGGACCTGCCCACCTCCCAGGGGCTTCTCAGCCTCCTCTGGGACGGTCAGATCCTCCACACCACCCGGCCCGTGGTCTTTCCAGGCCCCGTCCGCCGCCACGGCGCCATCCAGGCCCGGGGCACGGATCCGGACGCGTTCGATCTCCACTTCCGCACGGACGGGGGCGAGGTGTTTCGGCCGCCCGGAGAAGGGGGGCGATGAAGGCGAAGTGGCCGGGGCCCGAGGCGGCTACACAGCCCTCCGCTGACCGTTGGGGAGGGGCTGCTGCCCGGGGTGGAACACCTCTTCCCAGGGGCTTTCATCCTCCGGAGAGGGGCCGCCAGCCTCCACCGGCCCCGCGGATGTCGAGTCCAGCCGGAACCGCTGCACCTCCTCCCGCAGGCGGTGGGCCATGTTGGCCAACAGCTCCACCGAGATCACGGTCTGCTCCATCTGGGCGCTGATCTCCTCGGCCCCCGCGGAGACCTCTGTCGCGGCGGCGCTGTTCTCCTCCGTCACCGCAGAGACCGCGGTGATGGCCTCCTGGACCGTGTGGCTGAAGCGGGTCAGCTCCTGGACCGACCGCCGGTTCTCCTCTCCGATGGCCGCCACCCGGGTCAACACGTCCTCCAACACCGCGCTGCTCTGTCCCATCTCCTCCACGGCCCGGGCCAGGCGGGAGGTCTGCCCCTGGACCCGTTCCATGGTGGCCCGGATCTCCTGGAAGGTGTGGCCCGCCTCCTGGGCCGCGGCCAGGCCGTTCTGCACCTCCCGGGCACTTCGTTCCATGGCCCCCACCATCCGGGCCATGGTGGTCTGGACCGTGTCGATCAGCCCGTGGATCTCCCGGGTGGAACGGGTGGCCCGCTCCGAGAGCTTGCGCACCTCGTCGGCCACCACCGCAAAGCCCCGGCCGTGTTCGCCGGCCCGGGCCGCCTCGATGGCCGCGTTCAGGGCCAACAGGTTCGTCTGCTCCGCGATCTCGTCGATGGCCTGGACAATGGTGTCGATCTGCTGGGACGCGCCCTGCATCTGGTTCACCCACTGCACGGCCTCCTCGGTGACCCGGGAGATGGAACGCATGTCCTGGATGGTCTTGGCCACCGCGTCGGCGCCCCGGGCCACCGAGGTGTCGGCCACATCCACCACCTCCTGGCCTTCCTGGGCCGCCTCCTGGACCTGGGCAATGGCCGGCCCCAGGGTGCCGTGCAGGACCTCGTTGGCGTCCACCGCGGCCACGGCCAGCTGCTCCGCGTTCTCCGCGATGGCCTGGATCCAACGGATCTGTTCGTTCACCGCCTTGCGCACCTGGTTCACCTGTTCGCTCTGGCGCAGGTTGCCCTCGGCCACATGGGTGATGACGTCCGCGATCTGCTGGGTCGCGCTGCCCGACTGGAGCGCGGCTTCGCTGAGCTGGTGGCTGAAATCGGCCACCTCCTGGGCGCTGGAGCGCACATGGCCGATGAGGCCCTGAAGCTGGTGCCGGGCCCGTTCGAAGGCCTGGGCCATCTCGTCCAGCCGGGCCACCATGGCGTCGAAGGCCCGGGCGATCTGCCCCACCTCGTCGGCCGCGTGGTAGCCGATCCGACCGGTGGTGACCTGGAAGGAGCCGGTGAGATCGCCCTGGGCCAACTGGGCCAGGACCTGCCCGAACGCGTGCAGGTCCTCCTGGACGAGCCGTTGGAACCGATCCTTCATGGCCTGGAGGGGACGTACCGCCTGGCGGACCAACAGGGTGATCACCAGATAGGTGAAGAGGAAGACCAGCCCCAACGCCAGGAGATAGCGCAGGATCTGATCCGTCTTGGCCTGGGCCTCCTCCCGGAGGAGCTCGGCCACCTGGCCGTTGTACCGGAGGAGCTCCGCGCTGTAGCTCGAGATGAGCCGGGCCTGGGCCCTGCTGGCGTTGACCACCTCCGCGTGGACCAGCACCTTGGAGATGTTCTCCCGCACCGGATTCCATGCCTGGGCCACGTTCTCCATCCGGTTCCGAAACACCCCCTGGGCCGGCGGGATGTTCCGGTCTGGGTTGCCCTGGAGCAGGCTCTCCAGGTTGCGGTCGAACTCCCGTAGGCTGAACCCAAGTTGGGCGCTGGTGCCCTCGTTGCCCTGGGCAATGGCGAGGATCAGGGCCATGAGGCGCAGGGTGACGGCCTGTTGTCGCCGGAGCAGATAGTGGGACGGCGATCCGCTCTCGGCCACCTCCAGCACGCTCGCCGCTCCCTCCAGCGCGATGAGCACGTTGTTCAGGTCCTGCCCGAGCTCGTCCAGGGCCTGGTTGAACTCGTAGATGGCCTGGGCGTGGTCGGCAATGGCCAGGGCCGCGGCGCGGGAGTCCTGCCACAGGGGTTCGATGGCCTGCAGGGCCTGGCGGACCTCGGGGCTTGCCGGCGGCAGTTCGGCCTCGGGATCGCCCTGGAGCAGGCGCTGGAAGTAGCGGTCGAACTCCTGGATGTAGTACTCCAGCTTGGGCAGCTCCGCGATGTGGCCGTCCACGATGTCCAGGGAGATCCGGGCCACCTGTTGCCCCAACACCTGCTGGCGGCCCGCCATCTCGATCCGGAGCGCGTCGCCGGCCTGTTGGTTCACCTGGTAGAACGCGCCGCCGATGGCCACCAACATGATGGCCAGCATCAGAGTCAACGCGAATCCCAGCTTGTGTATCAGATGGCCGGTGAGCCAGCGCAGACCGGGCATCTGTTCCAGGCGGCAGATCCACAGTCCACCGACCCAGGATCCCAGGGATGAGCACAGGCGGCGGAGTGTACGCATGGTTCCTGTCCGTCCTCGCGGCACACATGGCAGATATGGACGCACCGGGGCAGCGGACCCCGGCTCGTGCTATCTTTATATCTTCGACGGCCTCGTGCCGGAAGCGTATAGGGAATCCGTCGCAGAATCCAGGGGGCCGACGGCCGGATCGCCCAGCGGTACGCCCGACTCTGGCCCGCTCCTGCGCGGCGATCCGCCTGGCCTTCGCCTCGGTCGAGCCAAGGGGCGTCCATCCCGCCCTCCAGAGGGGGAAGGACGTTCGGGCGGTGGTGGGCCCGCCGGCTGCCTGGATAGGGCCCGCGCCGTGCCGGCGATGGCAGGGGACCTTGGGGACCTCCGCGGTTTTTCCCCTCCATTCCGGGGCAGTATAATGGAGGCGGTGGAGAGGTGAGCGCCCAAGAGCCCTGAAGGCCCGAGGACGCCCCAGCGCGGACACGAGGCGAGGAGAATGCCCCGAGGCGCCCCCATGGCCCCTCTGGATCCTCTGGAGACGGACCATATGCCCCGGTTCTTCTGGATCCTGGTGGGGCTCGCTACCCTGTTGGCTGTTCTGATCGTGGCCTTCGGCGCAATCCGAGGGTACCAGGCCGGGCTCCGCCAGGCCAGGGCCCAGGCCCGCCAGCAGATCGCCATGCATCTCCAACGGGCCGAGGACTATCTGGCCCAGGGCAACGGTCGGGCTGCCATCGAGGAATACCGCCAGGTGCTCCTCCTGGAACCGGGAAACCCCGCGGCCATCCAGGGGTTGGACCAGGCCCTGGCCATGGCCGCCAGCCCTCCCACACCTTCCCCCATCCCGCCCGCGCCCACCCCTACCAGCCCTGTGGACGAGCTCTGGCAGGAAGCCCAGGCCCTGGTGCAAGGAGGACGTTGGGCGGAGGCCATCCAGCGGCTGCGGGAGATCCAGTTGGCCGATCCGGCGTTCCAGGCCGAGCAGGTACGGGAGATGCTTCTCACCGCCTACCTGACCCTGGGAATGGAGCGGCACAACGCGGGCCGCCTGGAGGAAGCCGTCCAGTACCTGGACAGGGCGCTGGCCCTGGATCCCGACCTGGCCGAGATCCGAACCGTCCGGGACATGGCCGCGACCTACCTGGACGCGCTGACCTATTGGTACGCGGACTGGCCCAAGGCCATCGCGCTGCTGGAAGAGCTGTACGCCCAGGATCCGGGCTATCGGGATGTGCGCCGGCGGCTGCAACAGGCCCACGTGGAGTACGGCGAAAGCCTGGACCGTCAGGGGCGATGGTGTGAGGCCGCTGCCCAGTACGCGGCCGCGATGGCCGTCCAGAGCACCCCGGAGCTCGCGTCCCGCCACGCGGAGCTGAACACTCTCTGCCAGCAGAGCGGGACCGCGGCGGCCCCGACCGCCGACGCCCCCACGGGCGAGGCTCCCATGGGCATGGGCACCGGCCGGATCCTCTACGACGTGCGGGATCCCGTGGACGGCCGCTATCGGATCCTGGCCCAGCCGGTGACGGCCAGCGTCCGTCCGGTGGTCCTGGTGGAGGACGGCATGAACCCCCACCTGCGGCCCGACGGCCAGCGCCTGGTCTTTCGGAACATGCGCGGGGACCAGCGGGGCCTCTCGGGCTTCGATCCGGCCAGTGGGCTGCGGCTCCGCTTCACCGTCTTCGCGGAGGACATGCTGCCCAGTTGGAATCCCGAGGGGAATCGCCTGGTCTTCGCCAGCAACCGGGAAGGGGACCGGCGCTGGCGGATCTACGTGGCCTGGGCCGATGGCCAGGACAACGGCGCCAGCCTGGGGTTCGGCACGGATCCCGCGTGGAACCCGGTGGACGACCGGATCGCCTTCCGGGGGTGCGACGAGCGGGGCAACCGCTGTGGGCTCTGGCTCATGGACAGCCGAGGCACCGGCCGCGCGCCTCTCACCCAGGTGCCGGGCGATGCCCGTCCGGCCTGGTCCCCGGATGGGCGCTTCGTCTACTTCATGAGCGCGGAGCGGGACGACGACTGGGAGATCTACCGGGTATCGGTGGACACCGGTCAGGTGACCCGGTTGACCCAGAACCCGGGGATCGACGGCCTTCCTGCCGTGAGCCCCGACGGACAGCGGGTGGCCTTTCTCAGCAACCGGGACGGCCGGTGGGGCCTCTGGGTGGTGCCGGCCACGGGGGGGGCTCCTCAGCTCCTGGCGCCCGTGCGGGGAGAGCTGCCCAACTGGATGGAGCATCGTCTCACCTGGGTGCCCTGAGTGGAACCCCGGCAGGCCTCCGGGAGTTTTGACCCCAGGGCCACTTTTGGCTACAATGGAGGGCGCGGGCGGGGAGTAGCGCAGTCTGGTAGCGCACAGCGTTTGGGGCGCTGGGGTCGTAGGTTCAAATCCTATCTCCCCGACCAGGCGGGTATAGCTCAGTGGCAGAGCACCTGCCTTCCAAGCAGGTTACGCGGGTTCGATTCCCGCTACCCGCTCCTCGTCAGCCGGGAGGCTCGCTCCTCCCGGCTCCGTTCTCTCCGGATCGGTAGCTCAACGGCAGAGCAGGGAGCTCATAACTCCTTGGTTACAGGTTCGAATCCTGTCCGATCCACCTCGATCCGCGGAGTGGCCCACAGGTGTGGGCCTTTTTGTTTGTCCGGCCCTGGTCCCCGTGGGCGGTTCGAACCAGGCCCTCCATCCACCATCCAGCCTACCCAGGAGGTACGCTGTGCACGTCCATGACCTGATGACCCAGGAAGTGATCGTCGTCCACCCGGACACATCCATCCAGGAGATCGCCCGGCGCATGGTGGCCCATGCCATCAGTTCCCTGCCCGTGGTGGATTCGGCCGGGCATCTGATGGGCATCGTCACCGAGGCGGATCTGGTGGCCCGACACGCGCCGCCCGATGCCCCTGCCTACTATCCCCTCCTGTGGGGATTGATCCCTCTCCGCCTGAGCGACTACACTCGTTGGAAGGACCATGTGCGCCATATCCTGGCCGTCAACGCGGCCCAGCTCATGACGGCCCAGCCCCGAACCATCCACCCCGATGCCTCCATCGAAGAGGCGGCCAAGCTCATGATGCGGCCCGGCCACAATGCCCTGCCCGTGGTGGACGCCCAGAACCGGCTGGTGGGCATCCTGACCCGGGCCGACCTGGTGCGCTTCATCGCCCAGCTCGAAGCCGGCGACCCGGAGGAGGCCGCGGATCGGGAACCCTGAATGTCCGGACGCGGAGGTCCGCCATATGGGCGATTTCCCCCATTTCCACCGGTTCCACCGGACCCGATGGCCCAATGGATGGCCCTCTGCCCTGGGCATGTCGGATGTCCGTGTCGCTTCCTTTGAGGAGAACGTCCCTGTGACCTCCAGCCCCTTCCCCGTTCGCTGGATCCGCGCCGGGCTCTGGGGCCTGTGCATGGCCCTGGCCCTCCTGGCCATCTCCGGGTTTCCCATCCAGGCCGATCTCGGTGCGCCGCCCCAGCCCGTCCGCGGCACGGCCCAGCCCTTCGCGGACCCCATGTGGGTTCCCGGGGCCGTGATCCTGCGCTGGGAGGGGGCCTCCACCCTGCCCCGGAGCATGGCGGCCCGGCTGGGCGTCGGCATGGACGCGCTCCGGCCGGTGGCGATCCCGGGCCTGGCAGGACTCTACCGGCTTCGAGTTCCCCAGGGCCAGGAGGTCGCGGAGGCCCGGCGACTGGCCCGGATCCCGGGCGTGCGCTACGCGGAGCCCGAGTACCGGTACCGGGCCATCGGCACGGCCCTGACGCCGAACGATCCCCTCTATCCCCGCTACCAGTGGAACCTGCCCCACATCCGGGCGGACAGGGCCTGGGAGGTGACCCCCGGCAGGGCCGAGGTGGTGATCGCGGTGGTGGACACCGGTGTGGACCTGGGGCACCCGGATCTGGCCTCGAAACTGGTGCCCGGATACGATTTCATCGGGGACGACCCGGATCCCCAGGACGACAACGGCCATGGCACCCATGTGGCCAGTGTCGCGGCCGCGGCCACCCACAACGGCCAGGGGATCGCGGGGGTGGCCTGGGCCGCCCGGCTGATGCCCATCAAAGCCCTGGACGCCACCGGCACGGGCACCAGCGTCTCCATCGCCGCAGGCATCCGGTGGGCCGTGGAGAACGGCGCCCGGGTGCTCAACCTGAGCCTGGGGGGACCCCATGCCTCGGATCTGCTCCGGGAGGCGGTGGACACCGCCTCCCGCCAGGGCGCGGTGATCGTCGCGGCCACCGGCAACGAATACGCCCAGGGCAATCCGATCACCTACCCCGCGGCCCTGGAACCGGTCCTGGCCGTGGCCGCGGTGGACGACCAGGATGGCCACGCATCCTACTCCAACAGCGGCACCTATGTGGACCTGGCCGCGCCGGGTGGGGATCCCACAGGCGGGGACGATGCCGACCCCCGACACTGGATCACCGGGGCGTATCTGCGGGATTCCGGCGCCGCCTATGCCTGGCTGGCCGGCACCAGCCAGGCCGCGCCCCATGTGGCCGGGGCGGCTGCCCTGCTCCTGAGCGTCGATCCCGGCCTGACTCCAGGCGATGTCCGGCGGATCCTGCTCGACAGCGCACAGGATGTCCAGGAGCCGGGGTGGGATGCGTTCTCCGGATATGGTCGCCTGGACGTCCGGGCCGCGGTGGAGCTCGCCCAGGGCGGTGCGGCCACTGCCACGCCCGCGGCGAGCCCCTCGCCAACCCCCGTTCCCGAAGGATCGCCCACCCCAACGCCCACCCCTTCCCCCACCGCCACGCCCACCTTTACCCCGTCGCCCACCCCTACCCCTACGCCCCCTCCTCGCGCCGTGGCAGACACTCGGGTGAACAGCGTGGTTGCCGGGGCACAGCATCGGGCCGCCCTGGCCGGCAGCCCGGCCGGAGACACCATGGCCGTGTGGGTGGACCGCCGGGCCGGCGCGGACATCCTGTACAGCGCGGTGTTGGCCTCCACCGCCTCGCAGTGGGGCGCCAACATCCCGGTCCAGGCCAGCCAACAGCTCTCCGCCACCACCTTCCTGGGGAAGGCAAGCCTGGCCCTCCTGCCCTCCGGACAGGTAGGGCTGCTGTGGCAGACCGAGGACGAGACCGGTGATCCGGATGTCCTCTTCGCCCAGGCCGCCATGGTCCGTACGGCCTGGGGCAACGCGGTGCCGGTCAGCCGGGATCCCGCCCAGCCCATTCCGCAGACAGACCCGGCCCTGGCCGCCACGGCCCGCGGCACCCTGGTGGCCGTCTGGGTGGAGGAGCGGCCTGTGTCCGAGGGCGAACGGCGAACCGTGCTCTACTGGAGCCAGCGACGGGCCGGGGCGGAGAGCTGGGATGCCCCGCGGCCTCTCACCGAGCTGCCCTCCCGGGCCCAGCAGGAGCCGGACCTCGCGGCGGATGGAGAGACCGTGTACGCGGTCTGGGTGGAACGGGAGTCCCAGGCCAGCGCGGTCCTGGTCTCCTATCGGCTCGGCGTGGAGGGGGATTGGACGGCTCCGGTTGCGGTGGCCTCCAGCTCGCCCGGACACGAGGCCCGGGCGCCCCAGATCGGGGTGGACGGCCGTGGTCGCGTGCTGGTGGTCTGGGAGGACGTGCGCGGCGCCGGACAACACCCGGATCTCTATGCCGTGCATCGGTTGCCGGATGGCCGGTGGTCCGAGCCTCGACGGATCAACGACGACCCGGGCGACGCGCCCCAGACCCGCCCCCACCTGAGCGCAGGGGCTGGGGGCGCTGTGGTGGCCTGGGAGGACGGGCGCAACGGCGATGGGGACATCTACGCGGCGTGGCTGGCCCTGGACAGCGACCGCTGGTCGGCCAACGTCCGGGTCAACCAGGATCCCGGCGACGCCCAGCAGGCCGAGCCTCGAGTGGCCCTGGATCGGCAGGGCAACACCGTGGTGGTGTGGACGGACTACCGGACAGGGATCACCGCCCCGGAGATCTACGCCCGCTTCATCCCGGTCTGGGCCCGTTTTCGACTCCATTTGCCCATGGTGGCGAACAGCCCTTAGCGGATCCGGGGGTGAACGCCCAGGGCGAGAAACGCGAGGGCGGGCCCGGGAATTCCCGGGCCCGCCCTCGCGTCTATCCCACTCGGTTGGCAGGGCTCAGTAGATGTCCACCAGTTTGACCAGGCGGTTGACCACCCGCAACAGCACGTACACCCGATTGGTCGCCGAGTTGACCGCGAGCTCGAACGGATCCGGGCCCACGACCACCGTGGCCACCACCCGGTCGATGGTGCCGCTGAGGACACTTACCGTGCCGTCCGCGGTGTTGGCCACGAACACATTGCCGGTGTTGGGGTTCACGTCCAACCCCGTGCCGCCCACATCGGGGCTGGTGGCAGGGCCTCCATCGCCCACGGCCACCTGGGCCAGCTTGCGTACCGAGCTCAGGGAATCCTTCTGGAAGATGTCCACGTACCACCGGCCGTTGTTGGCGATGTAGACCACATAGAGCTTGCGATTGGCCGGATTGTAGGCCACCTCAAAGGGGACGGTCCGCTCGTGGCCATCGCCGAACTTGAGCTCCGTGGTGCTCGTCCTCCAGATCCCGGTGCTCCGGTCCAGGTAGTGGATCCACAGGTTGCCGGTGTCCCGGTTGCTCACCATCAACTGGTCGTTCACCGGATCGGCTGCGATGCCGTACGCGCCCCGGCCCCCGGTCCCCAGATATTGGACCACCCCGTAGTCCCGGATGATGGCCACCCCGTTGATGGAGCGCACCACCACGGCCACGGTGTTGAGATCCGGGAAGATCTCCATCAGGGCCGGGTTGGGAGCCGTGGGGATGCGGTGCTTCACGGCCAGGGTCCGCGCGTCGTAGACCCACACATCGCCGCTGGCGAAGTTGCTCACCCAGACCTCGTCCGTCCGCTCGTTCACCACCACGTCCCAGGGTTCACTGCCGGTGGGCGCGGTGGCCACCACCTGGTTGCGGCGGGGATCGAAGCGGATCAGGGTGTTCGTGTCCCGGCTGGCGATGTAGACCTGTTGCAGCCGGGTGTGCACCGCGATGCCCTTCGGGTGGACCAAGCCCTCCACGGTGCAGCCCCCGGGCGGACAGTCGAGCTCGCCCTCGCCCCCGGGCCCGATGGGCGTGGGGGTGGGCGTCACCGGTGTGGGTGTGGGCGTCGGCGTAGGCGGCACCGGCGTGGGTGTGGGCGTAGGCGGCACCGGTTTCTGCAGAATGGGCAGATAGATGGGCCCCGGCGTGGGCGCGGGCTGTACGGTGACGCTGCTCTGCCCGGTGGCCGGCGGCACCCGGTTGCCGAACTCGTCGATGGCCTCGCCCGTCTCCGCGACATTGGTGGTGGTCTGTGCCTGGATCATTCGGAAGGTGACCTGGAACTCCACCGCAGCGCCCGGAGCCAGATCGCCCAGATCCACCGTGATGTCGGGCCAGAACAGCGTTCCGTCGTCTCCGCTCACCGTCACCTGGGGAGCGCTGATGTTGGTGCTCACGAACTCCAGGATGTTCGCCTCGTAGCGGTCGAAGAGCGGGATCTGGACCAGCGTGGTGTTGCCGGTGTTCTCCACCCGGATGGTGAAGACCACCAGGCCTCCGGGCGGGACCACTCCGTTGGCCGGATCGGTGACCCGCTTGCTGACCCCGATGCCCGGCTGAGGGCTCGGCGTGGGCGTCACCGGTGTGGGCGTGAAGGTAGGCGTGGCCGTCGGCGTGGGTGTCACCGGTGTGGGCGTGAAGGTGGGTGTGGCCGTCGGCGTGGGTGTCACCGGTGTGGGCGTGAAGGTGG